>CATLIX010000001.1 GCA_949959185.1 uncultured Eubacterium sp.
CGTATCCGTGATACAGATATGGCATCTGAAATGGTTGAATACAGCAAGAACAACATTCTTGCACAGGCAGGCCAGTCTATGCTTGCACAGGCTAACCAGTCTAACCAGGGTGTACTGTCACTGTTACAGTAATATAAATAAAAAAGGGGAAGTCGGTTAATACCGCTTTTTAGCCTCTAAATCTTAAAATAAGAATCTCCCATAGAAATCAGTATTTTAAACTTCTGATATGTTATGGGAGATTCTTATTTTTCTTTTTCTGTTTATATTTTAGGGCGCAAAAACCCCTTGACTGCATTCTTGAAAGTGCATTTTTTCTAAGCTGTCTTTTCATCTGTTTTTCCTTCAAATTTTTTGATCTCATCATGAAGAAAACGATGATATTTATTTATATTTCTTCCAATGGCATACAGTATGAACTCTTTATACACCTTCTCTGATGTGCGGTAGTTGAACCGTCGAAAGCTGCCGTTTTCTTTGATGTCTCCAAAATGTCCTTCCGTCTGTATGGAACGGATCTGGCGGTTCAATATCCCTTTCTCACTTTGGATATTGGCATGAGATTCTTCCTTCAATGTTTCCCACTGCTCATTGATCTTCATGACTTTGTTTTTCTCTGCATCTTTTTCAGCGTTATATTTATATAAACATTCGGCTTTGTGTTCACAGCCGCTGCAGTCCGCACATCCATACACCTCAAAAGTCTGTGTATAACCAGCCTGTTCTCTGGTCTCTGTGCGGATATGATGCAGTTCTCTTTCATCATGACAAATATAATACAGTTCATCCTCGAACATCTGTGTTTTCATGTTGTAATACTTTCCAATATCTTCTGTATAAGCGCGTGTTTTCCGCTTTTCATGATCCTGTAGCTTGATGTAGCTGGATATGTTATTTTTCTTTAAATACAGGAGATTCTTCTCACTGCAATAACCACTGTCTGCCGTTACCTCATTCAAGATATCCCCAAATGCTTTTTTATGCTTTTCCAAAACCGGAATCAGTGTGTTGTAATCTGTCCGGTCATTGCTTACATAAGCATGGACAATAAAATAATTCTCTACGGCAATCTGGACATTATACGCTGCCTTTAACTGTCCGTTGCGCATGTGGTCTTCTTTCATTCTCATAAATGTGGCTTCCAGATCTGTTTTGGAATAACTGTTCCGGTCTTTTCCCATGATCTCAAAACATTCTTTATATCCCATAAGACGTTCCCCGCAGGCTTCTAATTCTTCATAAAGCCGCTGAATTTCCGGCTTTCTTTTTCCCTTTCCATAAACAAACGCAATCTGTTCCTTCTCTGCAATCTGTGTCAGATTTTTCTGGAGCTTCAGGATTTCCAATGGAGAACAGTTATCAATCTCGATAACTGTATTATTAGACAGTTTCTTATGTTTTGTCAGTTTTCGTTTCCGGTTCTTTTCAATGACATCCCTTACTTTGTCCATTCCTTCAATCACAAACATATGCGCATGGGGAATATCATATTTAATGCCATATTCATTTTCGTCAATCAATATGTTATACTTCTGATACAAAGAATCGACAGCGTCTAATAGTCCTGCAAGATGATAATTGATCGTCCCTCTCCATACAAAAGTATAGCGGTTCGCATTGGCTTCTGTTTTTGTGCCGTCGATAAAAAGCTCTTTGAGTGTAACCAGTCCTTCTTTTTGCAGGCGGCGAAGAAACTGGTAATTCAGCTCATCCAATACATCAGCAGTCAGTTTGGTATTCTTGAACTCATAGAAAGCATCACGTTTCGGCTTCTGACCGTTGGCAAGCCAGATAAAAGCGAGGTCTCTTTCACACAATTCCACAATACGGTCAACAGCTCTTATCCCCCGCATATTTGCGTAAGTGACTACAGCATACATCATAATTGGGTTATACCCGTTTCTTCCCTTATCTGAACAATTGGCTAATAAGCCAGAAAAATCTAATTCCTCCATCACTTTTTTCAGGGTATAGACTGGATCGTCATCAGGTAAACACAATTCGAAGAAACTAAAGTTAATTTTCTGTTGTCCAATTTCAAAAAATTCGTTATAATAATCTTGTTTTTGCATAGTTACATTATAACATGTAACGGAGAGAAGATGGTTATCGTTAGCCATCTTTTTTCTTTTTTAGGAAAAATTTCAGGGACAGATGTGACTCGTATGAGTCATATCTGTCCCTGTTTAGGACTATCTATTTCCCGACAGCCCCTTTTTTTAACTTATTGGAAAATTATTTAACTTCATTTTCGGGCTCTTTTTACTATATTATAAAAAATAAAAATACGTTATTTTTTTAATGCAAATATAACAAAAAGCACGGGATAAAAGAAATATAAATTGGGAAAATTTTACATATATTTTGAAAAGCTAAATTATTTTTTTATATGTTCGATATATAATAGAATGGATGATTAAGGTATCAGGTCTGTTGCAGCATGGAGGCTGCGTTAAATTCAGGGAGGAAGTCATGGCAGAGAGGGTCTTAGATCATATTTCTAAAAAATTTTTAATTGAAGACGGAATGTTATAAAAAACCAGAAGAATTGCTTTGCAGAAGTGGTTCTCTGGTTTTGGTAGCAGAATTAAGAGGTTGGCATTTGTCAGCTTTTTTGTTTGCATTACAGGGAATAATAAGAATTTTATCTGATATGTTTACTGTAATTGTAAATATGATAAGGAAAACAGATATGTTAAAAATTTTGATTACCGGCGGAAGCGGGTTTATAGGGCGCAATGTAATAGATTTCCTGGCGAGGAAAAATGAAAAATATATAGTATATGCGCCCTCCAGTAAAGAGTTGGATTGTTTGAATGAGAAACAGGTAACACAATATCTGGAAAAACATCATTTCGATTATGTGTTGCATTTTGCAGTATATGCGAAACGTCCGGATAACCAGAAAGACGATACAAAAAAAGTGGAATATAATCTGAGAATTTTTTTGAACTTTGCACAAAATATAAATTTATATGGAAAAATGTTTTATCTGGGTTCCGGGGCAGAATATGATAAAAGATTTCCCATAGTCAAAGTGAGAGAAGAAGCTGTTGGAGCCACGATTCCGGTAGATACTTATGGACTGATGAAATATACAATTGGTCAGCTGATAGAGAGCAGTCAGAATATCTATAATTTTCGATTATTTGGTATTTTTGGAAAATATGAATATTATCCTCTTAAATTCATATCTAATGTGTGCTGTAAAGCGATTAAGAATTTGCCATTATCAATAAGTCAGGATGTTTGTTTTGATTATTTGTGGATTGAAGATTTTTGCAGAATGCTGGAGTGCTTTTTGCAAAATGAGCCGAAATATCATACTTATAATCTGGTATCAGGAAAAACTGTCCGGCTGAGTGAAATTTGTCAGATTGTTTTAAAAGTGAGCAAAAAAGATTTGCCGGTACTGATATGCAGAGAAGGAATGGGAAATGAATATACAGCACGATGTGACCGTTTTCTGGACGAGTTTCCCCAATTCGAGTATACACCTTTGGAAAAAAGTATAGAAAAATTATATGACTGGTATGAAAATAGCGCAGATATTGATATATATGAACTTTTATATTGCGCAAAATAACGGAAGCGAAAGGAAGGTTTTCAGATGAAAAAGCGCGTGGCGGATATTATCATGGATACATTGTCTGCTTTGGGTGTGACAGAATGTTTTGCAGTAGTTGGCGGCGGGGCAATGTATCTGGATAACGCCTTAGATATATGTAAGGATATAAAAGTTTTTTTTAATCATCATGAACAGGCCTGCGCTATGGCTGCAGAGGCCTTTGCAAGGTATAGTGGCAGAATGGCAGCGGTCTGTGTCACATCAGGACCTGGCGCGGTGAATGCATTGACGGGAGTAGTAGGTGCCTGGCAGGATAGTATTCCAATGATCGTACTTTCCGGGCAGGTTCGTTATCAAACGTCTGTTTCTGCTTCCGGATTGCCATTACGTTATCGAGGAATGCAGGAGTTTGAAATTGTTCCAACTGTTCGGAATATGACGAAATATGCCAGAATGATCACAGACCCTCTGGAGATAAAAAGAGAGTTGGTGAAAGCTGTTCACATAGCTATGGATGGACGAAGAGGACCTGTGTGGCTGGATATACCTCAGGATATTCAGAGTGCAGAAGTAGAAGAAGCAGATTTGTATTCTGCAGAAAAATTTGATTGCAGCAGCGTTAAACCAGAGCAGACAGTTGTAAATGATATATTGCAAACCCTGCAGTATGCGAAGCGTCCGTGTATTCTGGCGGGTTCCGGCATTATCAGCAGTCATGTCAGAGAGGAATTTTCAGAATTTGTAAATCACATGTCTGTACCGGTAATCGGAGGGGCATGGGTCGCAGATGTTTTTTATATGGAACATCCTCTGTATTATGGTTTGTCTGGCAATATTGGACCCAGGAGTGGAAATTTTGTATTACAAAATGCAGATGTGATTCTTGTATTGGGAAATAGTCTGGGATTTCGGCAGACTGGCTTTAATCAGAGTGGTTTTGCGCCAAAGGCAAAAATATACATGGTAGATGCAGATGAAAATGAAGGTAAAAAGCCTGGATTAAATATTCAACAGTTCCTGAATGCCAGTTTACAGACCTTTTTTGATATGGCTCAAATATCTGATGTGAAAATACAGGAGCATACAGAATGGATAGAATATTGTGATTATCTGAAACAAAAATTTACGGTATTTGAGTCTGTACAGAACCTGAGTCAGAGTGAAAACGTATCTTCCTACTGTTTCTGGGAAAAATTTCAGCAATATGAAGAGGATGACAGTATTCTGGCTTTGGGAAATAATACGGCAAGTTCTGTCAAATTGCAGATAGGAACAGTTAAGAAGGGACAGAGGGTAATGACAAATTATACCTGTGGTTCTATGGGATATGATTTGCCTGCCGCGATTGGTGCAGCTGTGGCCTCCGGAAAAAATGTATATTGTCTGACAGGTGACGGGAGTATTATGATGAATCTTCAGGAACTTCAGACAATAGTGCAGTACGATTTGCCCATAAAATTAGTTGTGTTTAATAATAATGGGTATGCGGCAATCCGCCAGACCAGCAATAATTTTTTCAATGGAAGATATATCGGCTGTACTCCGGAAACAGGAGTAAGTTTTCCGGATTTTAAAAAGGTTGCGGATACTTTTAGGTTTGAGTATATAAAGTGTGAGACTAATGGAGAAGTAGAAATTAAGCTGAAACAGTTTTTTCACTCTGAACAGAGAATTTTTCTGGAAGTTATACAAAAACCGGATGATCCCATTACACCAAAAGTAATGTCACATCTGGACGAAAATGGGAAAATGCAGTCTCCGGTTTTACATGATATGTTTCCCTTTTTGGATGAAGAGGAAATGGAGCGGCTGATGCTCCAGTAAAAGGAGGTTCGAAAATGCCTGCAATAAGACAGGGGAAAATATATTCAAGAGAACGAATCAATCTGGGAAGTGCTGTGCCGTTGGAGGTACCGTTTTCTGTTCAGATTGATGTATGCAGTGCATGCAATATGAAATGTAAATTCTGTTATCATTCTGATTCAGAAGCAATTAAGCGTGAAGGTGTAAAATTTGGTATGATGTCGTACGGCCTTTTTTGTAAAATAATTGACGATATGAAGACAGAATGGAGAAGTCAGGGACGGAAAATCAAAAAGTTACGTTTGTTTAAAGCAGGGGAGTCTTTGCTTAATCCGGAAATTTGCGCTATGGTACAATATGCAAAGGAATCAGATGTGGCAGAATGTATTGAGCTTACAACAAACGGAACATTGTTGAGCGAAAGTATGAGTGAAAGTCTGATAAAAGCCGGGCTTGATATATTAAATATATCTGTGAACGGGATAAGCAGAGAGCAGTACAGGGATGTTTGCCAGTATGACCTGGATTTTGAAGAGTTTCGAAGGAAAATAAAATTTTTTTATGACAGAAAGCAACAATGTAAATTGTTTTTGAAATACAGCGACATAGGGTATACTCAGGAAGAGAGAGACAGTTTTTATGATATGTTTGAAAATTGCTGTGATGAAATTTTTGTGGAAACAATTTCATCTACCCTGTGGCCGGATACTAATGTGGAAGAAAAAATAGCGAATGCAGAAAAGGGAACTTATGGTCAGGAATTAAAAGAGAAAAAAGTCTGTCCATTTCTTTTTACTACTATGGTAATAAACGATGCCGGGATTGCCCATTTATGCTGCGTTGACTGGAAGCTGCATTATATCTTAGGAGATTTGAAAAAAGAAAAAATTTCAGCTGTCTGGGCAGGAGAGAGGCTGAGAACATATCAGTGTAAACATTTGAAGGGTGAAAAAAACAGTATTAAAATTTGTGAAAAATGTGAAAGTCTGTCAGCAAATACAATTGATGATATTGATGACTATGCTGAAGCAATATTAAAGCGTTTTGGAGAAGGAAAATTCTGATGAGATTGTATAGAATCGATGGATCAGGGCCTGATATTGCAGGAAGGAGTAAAAAATAAAATGGTATTGACTGGACAGGAATTACTTGAATATGCCTGCGGGCAGTTTGAGGGCGGAGCATATGAAACAGCCCTCAGGGCCTTCGTACTGGCATATGCCCGAAACTATGAGCGTGAGTGGATACTGGAAAACATTTATAACTGTTATATGGCAGGGAATGAAATGGAATTCAGGAATTCTTATGGACGTTGGGATTTTGGAGAAAAAACAGCGTATGAAAAGTGTATGTTGGATTTTATCCCGTACTGTGAAGGGGAATATTATATTTACGACAGGGAAATACAGGAATTCCGAGGTGTTTTTTCTGTAAAAACAGTAGAGAGTGTTGTCCGGCAGGAATGCTTCAAACAGTCTGAGTTCAGTGCAATGGCGGCGATAACAGACTGGAACTGGAGCAAAATGCCGGAGATTTTGTCAGAAGCAGAATATCGAAAAGTGTACATAGTCTGCAAAGATAAAAACAGATGTGATTCTTTTTTTAAAATTCCTGAGCTGGAAAAGTTTGCAAAAAATATTATGATATTCTCATGTAAAGAAGAGTTTCAACAATATTTTCATGAGAATACAGCTGAATATCTGCCAAAACAGTGTATAGGAGAGGAAGAGGAAAGGCAGGGCCTGCTGGAGATCATTAATCAGGAACATGCATACAGGCTTACTCCGGAAGGACGTAATACAGAGCGTGTGTTACTGACAATAGGAATTCCTACCTATGAGAGAGGAAATCTTCTTTTAAAACGTCTGGAGAATCTGAGGCAGATGCCATATGATGCAGAGGTAGAGTTTGCCATATCGAAAAACGGGACAGCGCTGTATCAGGAAGAATATAAAAGCGTTTCTTCCATTCCGGATGCTCGAATCAATTATAAGGGATACGATGAAACATTAACAGCCTGGTATAATTGTAAAAGCGTAATGCAAATTGCCACCGGGAAATTTGTCTTAATAGTTTCAGATGAAGATGATGTGATTATCAGTGCGCTGGAACATTATCTGAAAGTGCTGAGTTCTTATACTGATTTGGCGATGGTCAGGGCAAAAACATGTGTGCAATATTCTATGATAGACAGAACAATGTATTATAAAAAAGGAAAAGAGGCGCTTTTGGGTGGATTTTTAGGTCAAAATTATATGTCGGGTGCCATTTATCATCGGGAAAAATTCTGGAAGTCCGGAGTAGATGCCTGGGATGAAAAATATTATGAAGATAACAGCTTTTATGGCTTCTATCCCCATGCATGGTGTCAGGTCTTATTAAGCGATATGGGAGATTATCTGCGGGACAGTGTATGCCTGATATCAGAAGGGGATTCAGCTTACGAGGATATGAAGGAACAATATAGCCAAACAGGGAATTCTCTGGCTGAAAATCTAAAATGGGACAGGAATATTCCAGTATATGCCACATGGGAAAGCCGTATTGAACAACACAAAGATGCATTGGAATGTATCCATGATTTTGCAGGCGGTGATATGAAACTGGAGTTGAAAATGATTCAACGAATGCTGGAAAAAACGGTTTATCTGATGATTAATGTAAAAGACAGATACGAGTTAAATGAAAAAAAGGAACTTGTAAATACTTTTATTGATGAGACAATATTGGGACTGGATGCTCTCGGGATGGAACTGCCGGAAAAAAGTAAAGATGGTATTATATTACAGTTACTGAGTTAAAAACGACAGTAATGGGCCTTGAAACTTTTGGAAAATAAGATAATCTGATGAAGTATCCATGATTCAGGAGGGAAGATGTGAAGAATAATGTAATTATGATTGTATTGGACAGTCTTTCAAAATGGTATATTGACCAGATGGAAGAAGACAGTTTTTTTTCAAATATGGAAAAGAACAGTTATTGTGCTGCTAATATGTATGCGAGCGGACCATTTACAGAAGCGGCCATAAGGGGACTATGGGAGTCAAGAGATCCTGTGACAGGAAATGGATTACTGGGTGGAATTGAGAAATTCAGAGCAATGCCGTTTTTTGAATTATTTCAGAAAAATGGATATAAGGATATTTACATGGATTATCCAATGCTGTTAAGTACGGATGAATTGCGCAGACGGGAAATTCAGGGTACGGGCTGGGTAGGAGATACCGTATTGGACAGATTAAAATATTATGCTGAGCTTAAACAGAAAGGGGAGCTGCGATCCGGAGATTACAGGATTATTGGGATCTGGCTGGAACATTGGTTTGATATTTACAGACATAAGGAAAAGGCTCCGTCAGAATATGCATTATATATGCAGAATAAAAGGCAGTATATAGATGAACTGTTAGAGGATGAACTGAGACAGGAAGATTTCCGCGACGAAGAAGGTGAGCCATCTGCCAGAAGTTATCTGTCAAGGGCGGAAAGGGTGGAAAACAAACCTTTATCAGATTCTGAAAGTAAACTGGAATCTTTGGTCAGGCATAAAAATATTCAGTATATTATGTCATCCCATCATTATGACAGGGAAACTGTAAATCTTATGTTAGGCCTGGAAGTCTATAATAAAGATCTGGCGACAGGTGATAATGTCATGTATTCAATGAGAAGGCCAATTTCCAATATCAGGGAGGATTTTGAACATTTCTGGGAATGGCATGATAACAGAACAGATATAGAAGAGCCGTTTCTTGCTTACATTCATGACAGTTCTTTTCATTTACCGGAAAGTTTTATGGACAGACGGTATGGAGAAGCTGGTTATGAAGAAGAAATATGGGAAAAGGTACAGGAGACAGAATTATTACCGTTTCAGAAAATGTCAGTGATGAAACAATTATCCCTCAGGCACATTTCAAAAAATCTTAACCTGTTCTGGAAAGAGCTTGAAAACAGAGCACTGCTGGAAAACACATATGTAATTATTACCGCGGATCACGGTTCAGCCAATACGATATACTGCCGGCCTGAAAGTAAATGGAATTATAGCCGAAGAGTTTTTCAGGTTCCATTTTATATGACCGGACCGGATATCACGCCGCATATAGATTATGGATTTCATATGGCACAGGATATTTTGCCAACTCTGATTGACAGGTGTGGACTGGATACATATGGAAATCATTATATGGGCCATAATATTGAAAGCGGCGGAGATGAATATGCCTTTTCAACCTGGGTGCATGGTGCGTTTGACTTATACAGGCAGGAAATAAAGATGGGAATTCGGAATGAACGGTACAGTATAAACTGTATTGGTTATATTACACAGTTTTTTGGCAGCTGCCGTTTCACTGCATGCGATCTTATGGCAGATCCGGATGAAGCAGATGACGTCTATGAATCAGTCAGGGAAAGAGAGGATTTTATATATTTATATAAGAAACTGCAAAACAGATGGTTTGAGATTATTTTTGATATTTTGACAGATCAGGAAAATCCATGGGATTTTAGTGAGAAATATGGTTTTCTGTCGGAAAAAAAAGAAAAGTACAGGGAATTCAATGAAAGTCAGAAGAGATATTCCAGAGAAAAGTTTGAGAAAGAACTGAAGGAAAAACAGGTTGTGATTGTGGGGACGGATGAAGAGCTGGAAGTATTTTTAAAGACTTTTGGTTATAATTATCAGGTAAAAGAAGTCTGGGATATTAATCCGCAAAAACTGGGAACCAGCATATTTGGCCATAACATTTGTATGCCTCATGCAGATATTGACCAAAGTAATACGTTATTTGTTGTAACCGGCAGACAGGAACTGGAACTGAAAGAATATCTGGATGATGCAGGGATCAGAGATTATTTATACTGGCGTTTGATCGGGCAGGGAGATATATGAGTGAAACATTAAGATTTTCTGAAAGCGGAATTGCTCCGGATATTGTGGATCAGATTGCGAAAATATTTCATGTTTCTGCAAAGGAAATTACAGATATCAGAATCATGAAAAAGGGCATGACAAACCGTTCATTTTGTTTTTCTGTGGGGGGAACCAGATACATAATGAGAGTTCCGGGAGAGGGAACAGAATATCTGATTAATCGCAGTCAGGAAGCACAGGTCTACCGTATAATTGCGGATAAAGGATTATGTGATAATATTGTGTATTTTAATTCGGTAAATGGATATAAAATCACAAAGTATCTGGCAGGTGTGAGAACCTGTAACCCTGACAGTGTCTCTGATTTGAAAAGATGTATGGGAAAGTTACGGGATTTTCACAATATGAAATTGTTTGTTTCTCATGAGTTTGACCTGTTTGGACAGATTGATTTTTATGAAAGTCTCCGGATGGGTAGGAAGTCCATGTATAAAGATTATCCGCAGATAAAACAGAAAGTGCTGTCTCTGAAAGGGTATATCTGTGAACATATTACTTCATATTGTCTTTCCCATATAGATGCAGTGCCGGATAATTTTCTGTTCTATATGGACAGTGGAGCGGAAAAGCTGCAGCTTACGGACTGGGAGTATGCCGGTATGCAGGATCCACATGTGGATATTGCCATGTTCTGTATTTACAGTTCTTATGACAGAAGCCAGGTGGAAAGACTGATAGATATTTATTTTGAAGGAAATTGTTCATCCTGTACACGTATCAAGATATACTGTTATATTTCTGTCTGCGGACTTCTGTGGAGCAACTGGTGCGAATATAAGAGAAGCCTTGGAGTGGAGTTTGGGGAATATTCTCTGCGGCAGTATGATTATGCGAGGGAGTATTTCGAGATTGCGGAAGAAATGGGGGCTGTGAATGAATCGGGTTGAGAAAGCTGTTATTCTGGCAGCAGGTACCGGAAAACGTATGCATCCCATTACGTTAAAGACACCGAAGCCTTTGGTACAGGTGAACGGTTTGAGAATGATTGATACAGTGATTCGCGGGCTGCATGAAAATGGAATAAGTGAGATTTATATAGTAGTTGGCTATAAAAAAGAGCAATTCAGATGTCTGCTGGATGAATATCAGGGAATTACCCTGATTGAAAATCCCTGTTATGATGTGAGTAATAATATATCTTCACTTTATGCTGCACGTTGGTATCTTGAAAATTCCATTATTCTGGACGGGGATCAGATTATTTTTAATTCAGATATATTGTCTCCGGAGTTTGAATATTCAGGTTATAATGCAGTGTGGACGGAGAAAGAGACGAATGAATGGCTGATGACAGTAGAAGATGGCTTTATCAGACATTGTTCCAGAAACGGTGGAAAAAGGGGCTGGCAGCTGTACAGTATTTCAAGATGGAGTGCAGAAGATGGAAAGAAACTTTGCAGACATTTGGAAATAGAATTTGAAAAAAAGAAAAATACGCAGATATACTGGGATGATATTGTCATGTTTTGTTATCCGCAGGAATATCAGCTGGGAATCAGACAGATGCAGGAAGGCGATCTGATTGAAATAGATGAATTGAAAGAACTGGCTGCATTGGATGTATCATATTCAGATTATGTAGGGAAGGGGAATACGGACAGGAATGGGCGGCAATAAATTAAAGTCGGAAAAAGGCGTATGGGGAAATATTGATCCGGTGACGACAGCAGTGCCTCTGGCAGTAGTTCTTTTGCTGTGTATTTCGTTTACCGTATGTCCTGAAGTATCTGCAGGGATTCTTATGACAATTCGGGGATTTCTGGGTGATACGCTTGGAATCTGGTATCTTGCAGTGGGATTGGCTGTTTTGCTTATTTCGTTTTGGATAGCATTTTCAGATATAGGAAAAATCACACTGGGAGAAAAAGGGGAAAAACCGAAATATGGTTTTCTGGCATGGGGAGCAATGATTTTTACGTGTGGACTGGCGGCAGATATTCTGTTTTATTCTTTTTGTGAATGGATTTGTTATGCGCAGGAACCCCACGTGTCAGAAGCAGGTTCTGTTCAGGACTGGGCTTCGACCTATCCTTTATTCCACTGGGGGCCGATTCCATGGAGTTTTTATGCGGTACTGGCTGCCTGTTTTGGGTTTATGCTGCATGTCCGTAACGTCAGAAAGCAGAAATATTCAGAAGCATGTCGTCCGCTTCTTGGGAGTCAGACAGACAGGGGGGCCGGAAAGATAATTGACATTCTGGCTGTTATAGCTTTGATTGCCGGCACCACAACCACATTTTCGGTTGCCACGCCATTGCTCTCTGCTGCAATAGCAGATCTGGCAGGAATTCAGAGTTCAAAATACATAACAATTATGATTCTTGTTATTACCTGTTTTATCTATACATTTGCTGTTATGAAGGATTTAAAGGGCGTTTCAGGGCTGGCAAATATCTGTATGTATCTGTTTGGCGCCCTGCTTATTTATGTTCTGGTATTTGGGGGTGAAACCAGATATATACTGGAAACAGGATTTTCAGCTGTTGGAAATATGATCCAGAATTTTATTGTGCTAAGTACATGGACGGATGCCCTCAGAGTGTCGTCATTTCCCCAGAACTGGACAATATTTTATTGGGCTTACTGGATGGTATGGTGTGTGGCATCTCCCTTTTTTATGGGCAGTATCAGCCGTGGAAGAACAGTAAAACAGGTAATTCTTGGTGCGTATACCTTTGGTCTGGGGAGTACGCTGCTATCTTTTATCATTCTGGGGAATTATGGGCTTGGTCTTCAGATGACAGGAAGGTTTGATGGAATTTCGTTTTTCAATCAGTGCGGAGATCTGTACCAGACAGTGATGGCGATTATCCGCACACTTCCGGCCTGTCCGGTGTTTCTGATTTTGCTGACTGTTTCCATGATTGCATTTTATGCAACTTCTTTTGACAGTATTACACTGGTGGCAAGCCAGTATAGTTACAGAGAATTCAGAGAAGGAGAGAAAGCAGGAAATGGCATGAAATTTTTTTGGGCGGTTTTGCTGATTTTGCTGCCAGTAACTTTTGTTTTTTCAGAGAGTTCCATGAAAAATATGCAGACCGTATCTATAATTGCGGCATTTCCGGTTTCGATAGTTATTATTTTGATTATTGTCAGTTTCATTAAAGATGCAAAAAAATATTTATATGAAGCACAGTGACGGAGTACATGGCCACTGTTAATGTAATATCATACTTGCTGATACAGGGGCTGTTGCAGAATGCAGCTCCTTTTGTTTGTAATTTTTAGCATATTTTAGAAACACTAAAGTATTTTTTTTGATGTCCGATATATAATACAGTAAATGATTAGGGCATGAGTCTGTTGCAGCATGGAAGCTGCTTTGAATTCAGGGAGGAAGTCATGACGAAAATGGTCTGGAATCATAGTTCAGGATGGTACTGTAATTATAAATGGAATGTTATGAGGAACAGGGGAATTACTTTATGATAAGTATACCTGCCCTGTTTGTAGTAGCATAATGTTAAGAAGTTGGCATTTGTCAGCTTTTTTATTTATCATACAAAAATTACTGTGCTATAGTTTAAATGCAGTATCATGTGGAGGAATAGCAGGGAGAATAGTATGGAAGAATTTAACGTATTGTTGGGTAAAAATATAGAACTGGTAGAAAAAATAAGCTGTAAAATTGAAAGCGGGGAACCGTATATGGAGTCCCTCAGGATTTATTTGCCGTCTTTAAATCAGATGGTAACAACTATCATTAATATGGTACAGGTACCGGAGATTTCACTGGAATTAAATCAGGCATTTGTATTACAGGTATTGCAGGATATTCTTTATGGAATAGAAAATGAGGATTCCGTATTTTTACTTGATGTTCTGCGATATGGCCTGTTAGAGATTTATCATTATGTTGAAACGGAATTGCAAAGTGAGGGAATATCATGAACGAACTGATTTATGAAAAAAATATGGAGGCGTTGAAAGGGAAATATCCGGTATGGGCAGCTATACTGGAAAATGTAAAACGGAAAAAGAGAAATTTTGATGTAATAGCAGAAGAAAGTCTGATGGAGAATACAACTATCCTGAAGGTGGTACAGGATGGAAAGACATTGTATCTCAATGGAAAATACGCACCTTCAGCAGTCATTGAGCGTTGGTTCCAAAATCAGGGAAAAATAGATGAGTATGCACCTGTTGTTATCCTGGGTGTTTCTAATGGCGAGCATATACGGCAGATTATGGAGCGAGCCCCGAAAACGTCAAATATACTGATTTATGAGCCATCTTTTGAGGTCTTTCGCAGAGCCATGCAGGAAGTGGATTTATCCTTTATTTTTCAGCCGGATATTCCGGTGGGGATTATAGTAGAGGGGATCAATGAGGAGGAAATAGAATCATATTTCAGATTATTTATTTCCTATGATAATATGACGTTGTTGCGGTATTATATTTCAGGAAATTATCACGACCTGTTTCAGGAAAAGACAGAAAAATTCATTACAAATCTTAAAAAGTATGTGTATGATATACATGTGGCATGGAATACAAGAGTACGTTATGCAAATGTACGGGCGGTAAATGTATTTGTTAATTTACATTATTTATATGAAGGATATAGTGTCAGGGCTTTGTATGGAATGCTGCCAAAAGAGGTTCCGGTTATCATAGTTTCTGCAGGTCCGTCCCTGAATAAAAATATTATGGATTTGAAAAAAGCCGTGGGAAAGGCCTGTATTATTGCCACAGATACAGCTGTGAAACCCCTTTTAAATGCAGGGATTATTCCGGATCTGTTTGTAATTATAGATGGATTAAAACCGGACATCCTGTTTCAGCATAAAGATATATCAAGAGTGCCTATGGTTGCCATGACAGCGGTATCTACCGGGCCCATGACATACCATAAAGGGAAAAAATTTTTTTATGGCGCAGATTCTGCTCTGGAGGATTATCTTACAGGGGATATTAAAAAGAAAGAAAGTGAGCAGTCAACAAGAGTGATTCCGTATCTTGTAACTGGCGGTTCCGTGGCGACTTCAGCATATGCCCTTGGCCTGAACATGGGAACGGGGACAGTGATTCTGGTAGGACAGGACCTGGCAATGACAGGGAACAGGACCCATGCCGATGGAACTTTTCAGGATGAGATGGATCAGATTGATGCAGACAGCGGAGAATATTTTGAAGTTGAGTCTGTAGATGGGGGTAAAGTTCTGACCAGGCTGGATTTTGATTTATACCGACGATGGTTTGAAGATCATTTTGAAAAATGGGATCACGTTACTGTGGTGGATGCCACAGAAGGCGGAGCTCTGATTCGCGGTACTAAAATTATGACACTGAAAAAGGCAATTCAGAAATATTGTGTCAGGGAATTTAACGTAAAATGGCATATTGACCGCTGTAAAAAGTTATTTGTGGGAGATGACCGTGAAAAGGTTTTAAATTGTTTTGGGGGATCTCTGAAGAAACTTGAGGAGGTAAAGAAAAAAGCCAAAGAAGGGCTGGGTTATTATGAGCGTCTGGAGAAGCTGTCCAGGAAGAAGAATGTGTCAGATCAGGAACTGGCAAAAGTATTGAAGAAGATATCAAAGGTAAACCGTTATATGGAATCTGACTATATGGCGCGGACCGTGATGGACAGTCTTGAGGGACTGAATTATACTTTAAGACCCATTGCATATCAGATGCAGGCAGATAAAACGGGGGAGCTCATGGATGTGGCAGAGCAGGGAAAAGTCCTGTTGTACGGAGTGACAGTAGCAGCAGATGAAATATCAGATATTGCAGAGCAGACCATTGTAAAATATGCGGAAGAACATCCGGTAAAAGATAATGAGAGGCAGGAAGGAAATAAAAATGGCACTTGAGAACAGAGAATTGATGGAATATGCCTGTGTAAGATTTAAGGAAGGAAAATATGATGAAGCGTTAGAGTCTTTTGCTTTGCTCTATATGAGAGGCTATGAGCAGAAGTGGATTATAGAGACAGTTTATGATTGCTATATGGCAGAAAATGATGAAAAATTCAGGAAGGCCTTTCATTCATTTGCAGAAAAAAGTAAGGATATTTATGAGGAATGCATTTTAGATTTTATTCCATACAGAGATGGGGAATATTACATTTTTGATAAAGAACTGGAGATTTTTCGGGGGATTTTTTCTGTTCCGGATTTGGAAAAAACAGATTTGAGACCTGTATTTCAGGAAATAGAATTCAGTGGAGCAGTACTGGAACTGGACTGGAACTGGAATAAAGAAAAACCGGTACTGGCTGCTGCCAGGAATCGGAAAATTTATGCAATTTGCCATGACAGAAAAAGATGTATGTCTTTTTTCAAGATTCCGGAACTGGCAGACTATATGAATAATATCAGATTATTTTCGGATGTATTGGAATTTCAGGATTATTTTCATCAGAATACTTCTGTCTATTTACCCCGTATTTTGCTTGGAAATAAAGATACCGTAGAAAAATTAGATAACATTATAGACCAGGAGCACCAGTACCGTTTGACTCCGGAAGGGCGTAATACAGAAAATGTATTGCTGACAATCGGTATTCCAACAGCAAATCGGGGACATATGGTTTTAAAACGTCTGGAAAATTTATTAAAAATGTTCTATGATGCAGAAATAGAAATTGCAATTTCTAAAAACTGCAATGATTATTATCAGGAAGAATATAATGAGGTTAGCCGGATTTCTGATGCCAGAATTTGTTATTTCGATCATGGAAAGGCATTAAAAGCATCTGATAACTGGATTTATACAGTAGAAATGGCTCATGGAAAGTACGTTTTATTTGTATCGGATGAAGATGATGTCATTATAGAGGCAGTGGAGCATTATCTGGCACTTTTAACTAACCATCCGGAAGCAGGTCTTATAAGAGCACGGACAGAGTTTCAGTGTGCGGATATAAAAGAGAGCCTGCATAAAAGAAAAGGTCTGGAGGCCTTCAGTGCAGTATTTCTTCATCAGAATTATCTGTCGGGACTTATAGTACGAAAAAAAGATTTTATTCAGGAAGATTTTCGCAAATTAAACCAATTTTCTGATAATTATTTTTTTACCTGTTATCCCCATGAATGGTGGTGTGCAATATTGAGTAAAAGTGGAGATTATATGGAAGACCCTGTGACGTTAATTTCCGAAAATGAGTCATTAATTACAGAAGAAGTAGAGAAAGGAAGAAAAACAGGGAGGGAGTTGAAAGAGGGGGAGGAAGGACTTGTGAAAGATTCACGACTTCCTACTTATGCTACCTATGAGGCAAGACTGAAACAATTTCGGGGATACATAGATTTTATCCATTATTTTATGGGAGAAGATTGCCAGGGTGCAGAAGCCGGACTGGCATTGGCCATTGGTAAGGCATCGTTTTTATTTGAGTTAGCAAGAAGGTACAGCTATAAGCCGGATGATTTTCTGGATATGACAGACAGATTACTCTGGGGCTGTATGGAGGCGATTGATGAATTTGATCTGAAAGAAGAACAGAAAGTGCATCTTTTGAAAATAACAGAGTCATGTGGACTGCATTTAATGGGGCTTCATGAACAGCTTGGAGGAATATAGATGAAAGACGGTATTATGGTATCTGTACTGTGTCCCACATATAACCATGAGGCATTTATAGGAGATATGATAGAGGGAGTGATCAGTCAGAAAACGGATTTTAAATATGAACTGATTATACATGAAGATGCATCTACAGATCAGACAGCGGAAATAATAAGGGAATATGTCGACAGGTATCCGGGACTTATAAGGGTAATCTGGCAGGAGGAAAATCAGTTTGCACGATATGATATTATGAAAAAATATCTTTTTCCAGCCATAAGGGGAAAGTATTTTGCTTTGTGTGAAGGAGACGATTACTGGACAGATGACAGGAAACTGCAGAAACAGATTGATTTTCTGGAAACACATGAGGATTTCTCCATGTGTATGCATAATGCAGTAAAGTTAAATATCAGGACAGGGGAAAAGGTACTTCTTAACACATTTCCAAAAGACGGAGCCTATGATCAGGAAGAACAGATAAAAGCCGGTCTGGGATCAGATTTTCCGGCAACGGCATCTTATGTTTTCCGAACAGACCTGTTATGGGAAATGCCGAAATTTTTCAGTGAACCCAGATCTATAGATTATTTTTTACGCCAGTATTACGCCAGCAGAGGAAAAATATATTATTTTCAGAAACCGATGTCAGTGTATCGTGTGATGGTGCCAGATTCTTATAAAACCAAAACGATAGAGAATCAGGCGTTTTGTAATGAGCATGTAATAGCAACCATTCGATTTATGGAAAAGTTTGATATCTATACGGAGAAAAAATTTCATTCTTTTCTGAAGAAAAAAATAGAATCTGATTATTTTGGATATTGTACTTCAATCAGCAGAGAGGAAGGCATAAAAAAGGCGTTGGAACGTGGGCTGGATGTGGATAAAGTTCAAAGATGTTATGGATGTCTGGACATCTCCGTAGTGAGTCCTTCTGTCCTTGAACTGTCAGAGAAAGCAGATACATTGTTTATATATGGAACGAGCAGACTGGCTCTGATATGCAGACAGCAGATGGAAAATGCGGGAGTGGAGTTCGAGGGCTTTGTTGTATCAGATGGGCAGATAAGCTCGGAAATTTTGGAAGGAAAAAAGATATATCATTTGCAGGAAGTACTTGATAAATATAGTAATCCGGGCTTTATACTGGCGGTTCAGCGGGTGAATGCAGATGTGATTGCGGAAGGTTTAAGAGAAAAGCATAAGGAACATTACTGTATGCCATATACATTGGAAAAAGAGAGGTAATAATTATGAAAGTTTGCAGACAGGCATTATATGTGCAGGTGATTGATGGAATCGGGACAATTCGTGCATGTGGTTGGACAGGATTTTATTTGCTGGGGAATCTCAGGGATAATACCATGAAAGAAGTATATAACAGTGAAGCAGCGAAAAAATTTCGTCAGTCACTGGTAGATGGTACATATGACTATTGTAATGAGGAAAACTGTCCGTATATGGCAAATAATACTCTGGAAGAACATATGGTTGAAATTGATGAGTTTCCGGAATATCCGGAGATAGTAAGTCTGGCCTATGACAGACGATGTAATTATCACTGTACCTGTTGTGCATCCAGAGGGGATGAAAAGCCGGACCCGGATGTTGAAAGAAAGGTTGAAAATGAGATACGAGCAGCCCTGCCTTATGTAAAAGAGTTTTCTGCCAATGGACTGGGGGAATTTTTTGCCAGTGACAGTATGATAAGGCTGGTGTCCGAGTGGAAGCCGGAGGAGAGGGAACAGGTGAAATTTGGCCTGGAAACAAATGGGTCTCTGTTTACACCGAAAAACTGGGAGAGAATAAAAAATATTGGCGATGTTAATTTAGAAGTGTTTATAACGGTGCACAGCTTTGAAGAAGCAGCTTATCAATGGTTATCGGGAACAAAACTTCCCATGAAACACATTGAAGATAATCTCAGATTTGTAAAAAAATTGCGTGAGGAAGGAAAAATAGATTTTCTGGAACTTGCTATGGTGATGCAGGAACGGAATTTCCGAACGCTGCCAGAATATATTGACAGATGTATAAATGAGTTTGGGGCGGACAGAGTCAGAATTCGCAGATTTTTACCGGAGAAAGCCATGGAAGAAAATATGGAGTGGTTTTTTGATATCAGAAATCCGCTTCATCCATACCATCAGGAATATCTTCAGGTTATGAAACATCCTGTATTTAAGGATCCGCGTGTATTTGTCTGGACAGGTCAGCATTTGAGTAACAGAGGCGAACTTCCGGCTAAAGGGGATTATCGGGTATTCCGGAATTTATTTTTCATAGAAGATGCCGGAAAGAAGCTGGCAGATTATCTGAAAGAAAAGGGCATGGAAAAAATTATTCTGTATGCCATTTCGGAAATTGCCGAAGCACTGATAAAAATATTAAAAGATCAGCCCATTGAAATTCTCTATATTTATGACAGAAATACTCACATAACAGAGTGGAATGGATATGAAGTAAGGACACCCGTATGTGAAGCTCTGGAAGCCACAAAGGAGCCTTTGTTGGTGACTCTGGCGTCTCGTTATGGAGAAATTGCAGAATATGTGCAGGGACGCGGCTATCGGGGAAATATATTGTCTCTGGATAAAATACTGGAAGAACTCAGAAGAACAGAGTGTGGCTGCTGAAGTTGAATCTGCTGGAGGTTCAGATATATGAAGCGTGTGGCAATAACCGGTGCAACCGGTGCGATAGGTGTGGCATTGATACAGAAATGCATTGCTGAGCAGGTGGAAGTGTGGGTGCTCTGCCGAAAAGATTCCGGACGGATAAGTTATATACCCAGGCACCCGCTGGTACATCTGACAGAGTGCAGTTTGGACGGGTTAAAAAAATTATCAGCGGAAAAAATTCCAGAGTGCGAAGTGTTTTATCATTTTGCCTGGGCCTCCACAATCGGTATGGGCAGGAATGACGCGTATTTACAGCTGAAAAATGTAGAGTATACCCTGGATGCTGTGCATCTGGCGAAACGAATTGGCTGTGAAACCTTTATTGGCGCGGGATCTCAGGCTGAGTATGGGAGGCATGAGACCCTGCTTACATCAGGTACACCAACGTTTCCGGAAAACGGATATGGAATGGCGAAGCTGTGTGCGGGCCAGATGAGCAGACTGGAGTGTAAGAAATTAGGATTACGTCATATATGGACAAGGATATTGAGTGTATATGGTCCATATGACGGGCAGACAACGATGATTTCCATGCTAATCCGGAAACTTTTGAATGGGGAGAAGCCATTATTGACGAAAGGGGAGCAGCAATGGGATTATCTGTATAGTCAGGATGCGGCAGAAGCATTATTTCGTCTGGGGTTAAAGGGGAAAGAGGATAAAATATACTGTATTGGAAGTGGAAAAACAGCGCCATTATATGAGTATATTGAAAAGGTCAGACAGGCTGTTAATCCAGTGGCAGAATTGGGAATTGGTGAAGTGCCTTATAGTCCAAATCAGGTGATGTTTTTAGGAGCAGATATATCGGAACTTACCAAAGATACAGGATTCCGGCTTACGACAGATTTTGATGAAGGAATCAAAAAGACAGTTCAATGGTTTCGGATACAGGAGGGACTATGAATGGGAGAAATAAAACTGCTTGACTGTACATTACGGGATGGCGGATATGTAAATGACTGGAAATTTGGTCATAATAATCTTGTGAGTATTTTTGAACGTATTGTTGATGCAGGAATAGACATCATAGAAATTGGTTTTCTGGATGAAAAATGCCCCTTTGATCCGGACAGAAGTATTATGCCGGATACTGATTGTGTAAAAAAAATATATGGAAAATTAAATAAAAAGCAGACCATGGTTGTAGGAATGATTGATTATGGGAAATGTGGTTTGGATCATATCTGCCCCTGTAATGACAGTTTTCTTGATGGAATCAGAGTGATTTTTAAAAAGCATTTAAGGGAACAGGCAATGATATTTTGCGGGGAGTTAAAAAAACTTGGATATAAAGTTTTTGCACAGCTTGTCAGTGTTACCAGTTACAGTGATAATGAGATGTTGGATCTGATTCGGCTGGCGAATCAGGTTAAGCCTTACGCAGTTTCCATGGTAGACACTTATGGATTGCTGCATCAGAATAATCTTATGCATTATTTTTCTCTTTTAAGTGAAAATTTAGACAGTGATATTGGATTAGGGTATCATGCCCATAATAATTTTCAAATGGGATATGCAAATTGTATTACCATGCTGTCAAATGAAACAGAAAGAATGATGATTGTAGATGGCTCTGTTTATGGGATGGGGAAGAGTGCCGGTAATGCGCCGATAGAACTTCTTTCCATGTATTTGAATCATATTCACGGAAAACGGTATCACATCAGTCAGCTTCTGGAGGTTATTGATTCAAATATTTCACAGTTCTATCATCCTGCAACATGGGGATATAATATGTTTTACTATCTGGCAGCTTCTAATGACTGTCATCCGGATTATGTGTCCTATTTGATGAACAAGCATACACTGTCAGTTAAATCTATTAATGAATTGTTGGGGAAACTGGAAGGAGAAAAGAAGCTGCTCTACGACAAAGATTACATGGAGCAGTTATATGTTCAATATCAGCTAAATGAAATTAATGACAGGAAAACTCAGGAATTATTGAAGAGTTTATTTGAGGGTAAGGAAATTTTACTGGTTGGGCCTGGAAAGTCCATGAGCCTGGAACGAGACAGGATAGAAAGTTATGTGAAAGAACGGAATTCGATTATCATATCTATTAATTATATTCCGGATTATCTGCAGCCAGACTATATTTTTATCAGCAATTCAAAACGTTATGTGCAAATGGCAACCAAGTTAAGTCAGGAAAAGTATAAGATAATTGCCACATCAAATGTTACCTGTTCAAATGGCCAGTTTGATTATGTGATAAATGTAGGTCCTCTATTGGACAGAGAAACAGAGCTTATTGATAATTCACTGGCTATGTTATTAAGAGAATTGATTTGTTTACAGACAAAAACTGTTGTTTTGGCAGGATTTGACGGATATTCCTGTGGCGAGATGAATTATTTAAACGAGTATATGGAATATGAGTTCATAAAAAATAAATCGGATTATCTTAACAGATATATGAGCACGTTTTTAACAGAGAACAGATCTTTAATAGATATTCGATTTTTGACAAAAACGAAGTATAAAATGTGATACTGATGGGAGAAATCAATTATGAAAGTGAAAGTTGCGCAATATGTTTCAGAATTTCTGGTGAGTCATGGTATCAGAGATTGTTTTATGGTAACAGGTGGAGGTGCCATGCATCTGAATGAAGCGATAGGCCATCAGGAAGGCCTGCATTGCGTATTTAACCATCATGAACAGGCCTGTGCCATTGCAGCAGAAGCCTATACAAGAATGACAGGTGAACTGGCAGCGGTTTGTGTGACCAGTGGCCCAGGGGGAACAAATGCCATCACAGGGGTATTTGGTGGATGGGTAGATTCCATACCGATGTTTGTTCTGTCCGGGCAGGTAAAAAAAGAGACGACAGTCTGGTCGTGTCCGCAGCTTGCATTACGGCAGCTGGGGGATCAGGAATGTGATATCATTAAATCAGTATCAAATATAACAAAGTATTCGGTGATGATTACAGAACCGAATTTTATAGCGTATCATCTGGAAAAGGCTTTCTATTTGTCCGGACATGGGCGGAGCGGCCCTGTGTGGCTGGATATTCCATTGGATGTTCAGGGAGCAGAAATTGAAACGGAACAGTTGCAGCATTTTCAACCGGAGACAGAGCAGTTCTGGAAATTTCCGGAACTGTCAGCAAATCAGGCCGATACTATTTTGAATAAAATCAGAAATGCAAAATCTCCTTTGCTTTTGGCGGGTACGGGAGTGCGTTTGGGAAGTGCGGAAAATGAACTTCTGAAACTGATTCATAAATTAAAGATTCCGGTTGTGACTGCCTGGAATGCAAATGATACAGTGGCTTATGAAAATCCATATTTTGCAGGGATGCCGGGAACAGTTGGGACAAGGCCCGGTAATTTTGCGTTGCAGAACAGTGATTTGCTGTTAAGCCTGGGATGCAGGATGAATATTCGGATGATTGGATATAATCATTTTGATTTTGCGAAAAATGCATATAAGATAGTGGTTGATATAGATGAAAAGGAACTTATAAAGCCCACAGTTCATGCAGATATGCCGGTTCATGGGGATGTAAAACAATTTGTCAGAAAGATACTTGACATGGAATATGAACCGCCCGGTCACCATAAGGCGTGGGTGGACTGGTGTCATACGGCATTGGAAAAATATCCTGTTGTTCTGAAAAAGTACCATAGTTTAAACAACAAATTAAATCCATATGTTTTCATAGACGTTCTGTTTAAAAAACTGAATGCAACTGACAGGATTATTTGTGGCAATGGAGGAGCATGTGTTATTACATTTCAGGCCGGAAAGATAAAACAGGGTCAGAGGATGTTTACTAATTCCGGATGTGCGGCTATGGGATATGGGCTACCGGCAGCAGTGGGAGTGGCTGTATCAGATAACAGCAGGAGAACTATTTGTATCGACGGAGACGGAAGTATCATGATGAATCTCCAGGAACTGGCGACAGTTGCTTATAATAAGCTGAATATTAAGCTGTTTATCCTGAATAATAGCGGGTATCATTCCATACGGCAGACTCAGAGAAATCTGTTTCAGTCGTCGTTTGTGGGCATTGACAGTGAGAGCGGGGTGGGCTTTCCTGATTTTGAAAAACTGTCCGGGGCTTTTGGCATAAGTTACTGTAAAATAGATTCAGAAGCACAGTGTAATGAAATTTTAGCAGATGTACTGTCCTGCGAAGGAGCATGTATCTGTGAAGTTGTTGTTGATTCGGAACAAAATTTTGAACCAAAATCGTCTTCAAGGCTGCTGCCAGATGGAAGAATAGTATCACCTTCTCTGGACGATATGGCACCCTTTCTGGAACGGGAGGAATATGACAAAATGCGATATAAGCGGAATGGTTACAGTAACATAACAGAAAAAGGAGAATAAATGTTATGGGGCGCTTCAGACTTGTGATATTTGATGTGGACGGCACCTTACTGAATACTTCAGAAGGAATTTTAGAATCTGTCCGTTATACAATTAAAAAATACGGCCTGGAAATGCTGGAGGAGTCAGTATTAAAGACATTTATCGGTCCTCCAATACAGGAATCCTTTCAGAGGGCTTATCATCTGGATGAAGAAACTGTAAAAAAACTGACGGAGACATTTCGCGACAGATACAAAAGTGTCGATTTGCTGAAAGCAGTACCCTATGAAGGAATTTTTGATGTTTTCAGGTATTTAAAGGAAAGTGGAACGAGAATTGCCATAGCAACTTATAAAAGGCAGGATTATGCAGAAATTATCCTGCGTCATTTTGGATTTGGGGCATACAGTGATATTATTTTCGGGGCAGATCATAACAATAAACTGAGAAAAAGCGATATTATAAAAAAGTGTCTGTCAGCGGCGCAACTGGATTCTTCAGCAGAAGCAGTTATGATTGGCGACAGCGAAAATGATGCCACAGGTGCGAAAGAGGCCGGTGTGCAGTTTATAGGTGTAACGTATGGTTTTGGTTTTCAGAATCAGTATATGGAAAAAGTTTCGGCGTTGGGAATGGCAGATGAGCCAATACAGCTGAAGAAGTATTTATAAATGGTCACGGTATCGTTGTCTGACAAAATTAATATGAAATACCGTAAAATAAGAAAAAGGAGAAATAAGAAGTGCAGGAAAATATCTTGGTAACACAGTCTTCTATGCCTCCTTATGAAGAATACATAGAAGCGATTAAGCCCCTGTGGGATACCCACTGGCTGACAAATATGGGGCAGTATCACGGGCAGTTGGAGAAAGAATTACGGGAATATCTTGATGTTCCGGAATTATCGTTAATGGTAAACGGCCATATGTCACTGGAAATGGCGATTCAAATGATGGGCTTTCCGGAAGGAGCGGAAGTAATTACAACGCCGTTTACTTTTATTTCAACAACACATGCAATTGTAAGGAATGGCTTAAAACCTATATTTTGTGATATAAAACTGTCTGATGGGACAATAGATGAGACAAAAATAGAAGATTTAATCACGGAACATACAGTGGCAATTGTACCTGTGCATGTGTACGGAAATATCTGTAACGTAGAAGCAATTCAGAGAATAGCAGACAAATATGATTTGAGAGTGATTTATGATGCAGCTCATGCTTTTGGTGTAAAGTATAAAGAAAAGGGGATTGGGTGTTATGGTGATGCGTCAATATTCAGTTTTCATGCGACAAAAGTGTATAATACCATTGAAGGAGGGGCAGTTACCTTTTCGGAACATCGCTATTACGAGAAGCTGTATAATCTCAAGAATTTTGGCATACGCAATGAAAATCTTGTGGCAGGAGTAGGAGCGAATGCAAAAATGAATGAATTCAGTGCAATTATGGGACTGTGCAATCTGAAGCATGTTGAAGAAGCAAGAGAAAAACGAAGGCACAATTATGATTGTTATATGGAAAATCTGAAAGAAGTAAAAGGAATCCGCTTCTTTGAGAAAAATCCGGAGGCAAACAGCAGTTATGCTTATTTTCCTGTGATTGTGGAAAATGATTATAAGATGAGTCGTGATGAACTTTATGATTATTTAAAGGAACATGGAATATATTCCAGAAAGTATTTTTATCCTCTGACTTCAGATCAGGCATGTTATAAGAATAAATATAAAAAACTTGATTTAAAAAATGCACGGGAATTATCAGAAAAAATACTGGTGCTTCCATTTTACGAGAATTTAGAGAAAGAAAATATGGAACGAATATTGGAATTATGCAAATAAATATTTTATAGGAGTTTGAGTAAATATATATGAAAACGATAGGAATTATGCAGCCATATTTTATGCCATACATAGGTTACTGGCAGCTTATCGGTTCAGTGGATGAGTACATTATATTTGACGATGTTAATTATATTAACAGAGGATGGATTAACAGAAACAGAATATATTATAGCGGGGATGTTCGTTATATTAATATACCTGTTTTGAAGGCAAGCCAGAATAAACTGATAAATGAACTGAAAATGTCTGATGAGGAAAAGCAGTACAGGAGGCTTCTGGATATTATCAGAATGGCATATGGGAAAGCACCTTATTACAGAGAAGTAATTCCCATACTGGAAAAATTGATTATGTATCCTGAAAGAAATGTTGCAAAATATCTTTTCCATTCTATTCAGTCTGTTGCCCGTTATTTTGGATTTGATACAAAATTTCTTTTCTCTTCTGAAATAGAGAAAGACAATACTTTAAAAGGGGAAGAAAAAATTATTGATTTATGTAAAAGGCGAAAAGCAGATCGATATGTAAATGCAATAGGTGGCAGGGAATTATATCATGTGGAAAAGTTTTCTGCCTGTAATATAGATTTAAAATTTGTAAAAACTTTGGGAGATTCTATCTGCTATCAACAGTTTGGAGATGAATTTTTTCCAAATTTGTCTGTTATTGATGTAATGATGTTTAACAGTAAAACAGTGATTAAAAACTTTTTAAATCAATATCAGTTAATATAACATGAAAGATTGAGAGGAATAATTGCAGATGAAATGGGAGAAGAAAGGTTTAATTGTTAAAGCATGTGGGCAAAAGGAGTGGATGCATTCGCATATTCAGAATCCATTTGCTGTTGAATACAAATCATATGTGAGGGTATATTTTACAACTCGTCCTGAGCCGAAAGATGGACAGTTCAGAAGTGTTATTGCGTATGTGGATTTAGAAAAGGAAGATTTGTCAAAAGTAATTCGAATTTCGGAAAGACCAGTTTTGCAACATGGAAAAGAAGGGACTTTTGATGAACATGGTGTTATGCCTGGCGCGGTGATAAAGCGGGGGGAGGAATGCTGGATGTATTACCTTGGATGGAAGAAAACAGTTTCGGTGCCTTATGCATGGGCTATAGGGCTTGCAATAAGCAGGGATAATGGTAAAACGTTTGAACGGGTTGGAGATGGACCAATTATGAATGTTTCCTACGATGATCCGTATTTATTAGCGGCACCCAGAAGCGTGTTTCAGGAAAGAGGTATCTGGCATATGTATTATCCTTCAGGTACAGGCTGGATTACCGATGATTTTGGGAGAAAAGAATCTGTATACCTGAATCGCCATGCAGTTTCGCCGGATGGAATATCCTGGAAAAAGGATAGTGGTTATTGTGTGGAAACAGTTTACGAAGATGAGAGTCAGGGCGGCGGCTGTATAATTATGGAAGACAATATATATCATATGTTTTTTTCGTACAGGCACAGCATTGATTTCCGTAATGGAACAAGGGGATATTCCATAGGGTATGCCAGAAGCAGGGATCTGATGACATGGAAACGTGATGATGCAAAGGCAGGTATAAAGTTGTCGGAGGATGGATGGGACAGTGAGATGATTTGTTACCCACATGTGATAAAGATTGGAGAACAGTGGGTTATGTTTTACTGTGGAAATGCTTTTGGGCAGGGTGGATTAGGATATGCCAGTTTAGAAGAAACAGATTTGTGTTAATTTCAGGTATATACAAAAAGGAGAAAAGGATGCCGTATTCAGATATTGTTGCACATTATGAAAATTGTTATAGAAAATACGGGGATAATCATAAAGGAGTAGACTGGCCTGTAGAAGCGGATGCGCTCAGGCGTTATCAGGTCATGCTGGAAATGATTTCCTTTGATACATATAAAAAAGAGTATCCGTCTGTATTGGACTTTGGATGTGGACTGGGCCATATGTATGAGTATATAAAAAAAGAAAATGTGAAAGTAAATTATGCAGGGCTGGATATGTCAGAATTGTTTATCAGGTCATGTCGTGAGAAATATCCGGAGAGAGATTTTTATCGGATGGATTTGCTTGCCGAAGATAATGGGGAACCTGGAAAATATGATTACATTATAATGAATGGAGTATTTACAGAGAAAAGAGAATTGTCATATGATGAGATGCTTTTATATTTTCAGAAACTAATCAGGAAGGCGTATAATTATTGCATACATGGACTGGCGTTTAATGTAATGTCAAAAGATGTGGACTGGGAACGGGAGGATTTGTTTCATTTACCTTTAAACACACTTAGTCAGTTTCTTACAAAAGAAATTACCCGTGATTTTATAATTCGTTATGATTATGGCTTATATGAATACGCTGTTTATGTATATAAAGGAAGAAAAAATTAAATATGTTAAGACATCATTTTATATGGGAGGATTGCAGAATGTGTGAAAAGAAAAATAAAGTAGTTCTTTGGGGAACAGGGAAAATTGCAGAAGTAATGCATTTTTATCTGACTGAGGATTCAGATTATGAGGTGGCGGCATTCTGTGTGGATTCTGAATATATTGACAGGGATGAATTTCACGGGTTGCCGGTTATTGCTTTTGAAACAATAGAGGATAAATTTTCACCGGAAAATTATAAGATGTGTATACCTGTAGGTTACGCGGATATGAATCAGGTAAGAAGTAATAAATTTAACAGTGCAAAGAAAAAGGGCTATTCGTTTATCAGTTATGTGAGTTCCAAAGCCACTTACTACGGGACTCCCATAGGAGAAAATACCATTATTTTTGAGAATAATGTGATACAGCCGTATGTGACAATTGGGGACAATACAATACTCTGGAGTGGAAATCATATTGGGCACCATGCACATATTGGTAATCATTGTTTTATATCCTCGCATGTGGTTGTATCAGGTTCCGCGGTTATTAAAGATTACTCGTTTTTAGGTGTAAATTCTACCATAAGAGATTCTGTCGTGGTAGAGAGGAGCAATCTGATAGGGGCAGGAGCAGTAATATTGCATGATACGAAAGAGGGGGACGTTTATTCCCAGAAAAGTACTGTGAAACTTGAAAGAAAAAGTAGTGAAGTAAGGAAAATTTAGTATGCGTTGCTGGAAAAAGAATGGGATATTGTTTACAATGGATGATCTGGGTATAGAGTGGATGCAGTCACATACGCAGACTCCGGTTCCATATAAATTGAAAAATGGAAATTTTCGGATTTATTTTAGCAGCAGGATGGGTGGGAAAAGTTTACCCACATATGCAGATTTAGATTATGAGAGTATGAAAATTGTATATATCAATAAGGAGCCGTTACTTTCATTGGGAGAAGCCGGAACCTTTGATGATTCTGGAATTATGTCATCGTCAGTTATTGAGAATGATGGAAAACTTTATATGTATTATATTGGCTGGAATCAGGGAGTGACGGTAAGCTATCAAAATTCTATAGGGCTGGCAATAAGTGAGGATGGTGGAAAAGTATTTAAAAAATATTCGAAAGGTCCATTAATTGGACGCAGTATAAATGATCCTCTGTTCGTAGCATCTCCATTTGTCATTAAGATAAATGATAAGTGGATGATGTACTATCTTTCATGTGCGAAATGGATAGAAGGAAACGGAAAATTAGAGCCGGTCTATCATATTAAATATGCTTTGTCCGAAGATGGAATCAAATGGGATACTGGTCCGGAAAATGTTTGTATTGCAGGTGTTGATGAGGCGATGGCCGAGCCTTGTGTACTGAAAGAAAGAGACAGATATGTTATGTGGTATTCAAGAAGAAAAAGTCTGGATTATCGCATGAACAGAGAGAATACATATAGAATAGGTTATGCGGAATCAGCAGATGGATTTCATTGGACAAGGAAAGATAACGAAGTTGGAATAGATATTTCAGAGACAGGTTGGGATTCGGAAATGATAGCATATGCATATGTAGTCAGGGAAGACGACCGATATCTTATGTTTTATAATGGAAATGGATTTGGGCAGAGTGGAATTGGATGGGCAGAGTCTGTTATATATAACAAATAGTTATATGTAATAGTTCCGGTCATTAAAAAACAGGAAATAGAAAGATTGGAAGATAGAGATGTGGCACAGGAGTTTTTTATTTTGTATTGATGAAGCTAAAAAAAGAGGGTTATGTCTGTATGGCGCAGGATATTGGGGAAATGTGGCATACCATCTGTTTTCTCTGTTTGATATTGTACCAGTATGTTACTGTGATGATGATAGTTCAAAAGTTGGCCGGATGATTAACCATATACCAGTATTGGCGTTGCAGGATGCTGCCACACAGTTTCCGGACGCAGTATATATTGTATGTGTGGATCAGACAGAAACCTGTGGTTCCTGGGGCAGAGTTTATCAGAAAAAGATGATAGAGAGTTTAAAATTATATCATGTGTATGACAGTAATTCAGAATTAAGGCTGGCTTTTTATTTGTTTCTGGCAGATATTAATGGAAGAGAGGGAATTTGCCAAAGTAAAAAAATTTTCTTCAATGTAAGCAGAGATGATTTATTTTGCTGGAATGATTTGAAAAATCTGGCTATTATTAATAATATGTCCAATTCTGGTGCATGGTTTTTTACACAATTATTAGATATGCATTCTCATATTCTTTGTCTGCCATATTGGGAGACTCTTGAAAATGTCTATGTAAATCGTCTGCAATATCTGGAGGGGGACGAACTGATTATAGAAATGACAGCACAGGCGCTGGGATGTCTTAAATCTGCATATGGAGATTTGGAATGTGTGGGGCAACATAAGTTTTCAAATTATTGTATAGATAAAAACGGGGCTGTTATCAAAGAGGCATATATTGATCCTTTGGATTTTGTATCGAATTTATATTTGCAGTTTCAGGATAAAGACATTAAGTTACATTCTTATGGTCAGATGTTAAAAATATATTTTGCCACATACAATAATTGTCTGAACAGGAAGTATATGCCGGATGTAAATTACTGGATGTTATATGATATGCATAAATCCAATTATGATATATGTAATGAATATGATAATTTATCAAAAGAAGAGTTTTCCAGAATAGAAAATTTTATTCTTGTGAGGGAGCCTGTTCAACATTGTTTTTCCTGGGTAAAACGATATATGTTGCGGTTGAAAAACCAGACAGCTTCACAAAAAGAGTGTATAGCTGATATAGTAGAAAGTGAGTTGGGTAAAAATCTTGAAAGAAAAGAGGAATATAATAATCTGCAGGTAATCAAGTTTGAAGATTTAAAATATAGAGGAAGAGTGACGTTAAAGTTATTATGTAAGTATTTGCAGATTCCTTTCGAAGAATCTATGATGAAGACAACCCTCAATGGAATAGAAATATATTTTCCTGCAAATACAAAAGATGGTGTTAAGTATATTACAGGTTTTGACACTGCAGCAGTTCATCAAAAAGATTATTCTGAAATACTGACTCCATGGGATGAAGTAAGATTAAATATAATATACTCAGAATTTAAAAAGGCCTTTCATTACCCAACGGAATATCCGTCTTTTTGTACGTTTGAAGAAGCAACATGGAAGGATTTGTTAAAAGATGATTTTAAATTTGCAACAATTATCCAGAAAATAGTAAATGATAAGTTGGAAACTCCAGAAAAATATGATGTGAATGCCTTTGTCAAAGAACTTTACTGGAAGTATATGAAAAATTATGACAGAGAAGCAGTGACATATTATGATTTTATCGGGGCTGGTACAGTCGGGACAGATACATCATTCGATAAAGAAGGATTAGCGTATGCTGAAATTGGGAACAAAAGCTGAAACATTACAGAGAATATATGGAAGACTTTCCAGGGCACAGGTTCTGCCTCAGCTTTCTTTTACAGTGAAAGAATGGAATGAGAAAAGACAGGAAACACTGTGGGAGAAAATTATAGAAGAATTTTCAGTAAGTCCTCTGATCGTCAGAAGTTCTGCCTTAAATGAAGACACGGCTTCAGAGTCTCAGGCCGGAAAATTTGAATCAGTGGGAAATGTAACATGCTATGAGAATTTTGTACAGGCTGTAAACAGAGTGATTGCTTCTTTTGATGATGATAATGGAGGTAACCAGATTCTGGTTCAGCCCATGTTGCAAAATGTGAAATATTGTGGGGTTGCATTTACAGCTGAGCCAAGTACACTTGGAAATTATTATGTGATTAACTATGATGAGACAGGTTCCACATCAGCTGTCACATCAGGCAGTGGAAAAGAGAGTAAATTACTTTACAGGTTCAAAAAGGAAGCAACGGGAGCGGAAAAAGGATTTCCTGCAAATTTATATATCACATTGGAAGAACTGGAAAATTTGTTTGGGCAAAATAATCTGGATGTGGAATTTGCGGTAACAGAAGAAGATATATTGTATATTTTTCAGGTAAGATCACTATGCTTAAACGGAGCGACGGCGGATTGTGAAAGACAGGAAAAAGAACTTGCCAGGATTGAAAGAAAAATTAAAATGGAGCAGTCTCCCCGACCCTTTTTATGTGGAAAAAAGACAGTCTATGGCGTCATGCCGGACTGGAACCCTGCTGAAATGATAGGAATACGTCCAAAGCCCCTGGCAATGTCATTATACCGTGAAATTATTACCGACAATATATGGGCGTATCAGAGAGATAATTATGGATACAGAAATCTCAGGAGCTTTCCACTTATGGTTGATTTCTGTGGGTTGCCCTATATTGATGTTCGGGTCAGTTTTAATTCTTTTATTCCGGCAGAACTGGATGAAATGATAAGTGAAAAACTGGTAAATTATTATCTGGAGCGACTGGAAAAAGAACCGTCGAAACATGATAAAGTTGAATTTGATATTGTATTTTCCTGCTATACACTGGATTTGCCGGAACGCATCCGGATATTGGCAGAGTATGGTTTCACATCAGAGGAAACGGAAGCAGTTATAACTTCTCTGAGGAACATTACTAATCGGATTATTAACCATGAAACAGGGCTCTGGCGGAAAGATTATGAAAAAATCAGAGTTCTGGAAAAGCGCTATGAAGAAGTAATGTCCAGTGATCTGGGAGATTTGGAGAAAATATACTGGTTACTGGAAGACTGCAAGCGATATGGAACACTGCCTTTCGCAGGACTGGCAAGAGCGGCGTTTATTGCAGTGCAGCTTTTGCAGTCACTGGTAAATAAAAAGATTATTTCAGAGAAAGATTATGAACTTTTTATGGCAGGGGTTGAAACGGTCAGCTCTAATATGAACAGAGATTTTAAAGAACTGTCCAGACATAGTTTTCTTAAAAAATATGGACATCTTCGACCAGGAACATATGATATTACTTCTCCCCGCTATGATGAGGCTCCGGAACTTTATTTTGACTGGAATAAGGAGGACAGTGAAGAGAAGGTATCTTCCGGGGAGGTATTTCGCCTTTCTCTGAAGCAGATGCAGGGTCTCACCGATGCACTGACTGAGAATGGCCTGAACAATAACATTCTGGAACTTATGGATTTTATAAAAAGAGTAATAGAGGGAAGGGAGTATGGAAAATTTGTTTTTACCAGGAACCTGAGTAAAGCGATACAGATACTGGGAAAAATCGGAGAAAAGTATGGTATTTCCAGGGAAGAATGCGCCTATATGAACATACAGGCAGTCAGAGAACTGTATATGTCCACAAAGGACACGGAAATGAATTTAAAGAGAGCCGCAAAAAAAGGCAGGGAAGAATATGAGCTGACAAAATCTGTGACGCTGCCGCCTCTTATCCTGAACGCAGAGGATGTCTGGTCTTTTTATTATCCGGATACAGAGCCTAATTATATTACGCTGGGATGTGTGGCTGGTGAGACGTTGGTGCTGGAAGGCTCTGTTGACAGTAAAGAAATAAAGGACAAAATAGTATTCATTCAGAGCGCTGATCCGGGCTATGACTGGATTTTTGCACATGGAATCAGAGGGTTTATCACAAAGTATGGAGGGGCAAATTCCCATATGGCTATAAGGGCTGGAGAACTGGGGATTCCAGCGGTGGTAGGCGTTGGTACGAAGCGTTTTGAACAGTACAGAAAGGCTGAAATACTGGAAATCAATGCATTGGCGAAAAATGTCAGGATTTTAAGAAACAGATAGTAATTGCTTATTTATAATTTGAAAGGAGAATCAGAATGAAAACAGAATGGGATTATACAGAACTGGCAGCAGCATATTTGAAAAGGCCGGATTACGCACAGACAGCTATTGATAAAATGTTACAGACAGCAGGAGTGCGGAAAGGTGATCTGGTTTGTGATGTTGGAGCCGGAGCAGCTCATCTGACCATAAAACTGGCAGAATATGGCCTGGAAGTATTTGCTGTGGAGCCAAATGACGCCATGCGGGCAAACGGAATAGAGAGAACGAAAAAATTTGAGAATGTCAGATGGTTTGAAGGCGTTGGAGAACATACCGGTATGGAAACCGGAAAATTTGATATGGTGACGTTTGGATCTTCCTTTAATGTGTGTGACAGGCAGAAAGCACTGGTGGAGGCAAAAAGAATTTTAAAGGATAATGGATGGTTTGCCTGTATGTGGAATCACAGGGATTTGAATGACCCGTTGCAAAAGGAAATTGAGGCTGTATTAATGCAGGAGATTGAAAATTACGGTTATGGGACCAGAAGAGAAGATCAGACGGGGGTGATTAATGAGAGCGGAAACTTCCGGGAAGTGGTTTTTGTGGAAGGAACCGTTATACATGAAGTTCTGTCAGAAGATTTTATTGAAGGCTGGAAATCCCATGGGACAGTTCAGAGGCAGTCAAAAGAAAAATTTCAGTATATCAATGAGAGAATAAGAGAAGTGGTAGAAGGGAAAGGGCAGGAATATATTAAAATTCCTTATACTACCAGGATATGGATGGCGCAGGTAAAGTGAGGAAACTGTAATGAAAATCGTTTTATATACGCAGCGGGTAGAGGTCGTGGAAAGTTATGGAGAACGGAGAGACTGTGCAGATCAGTGCATTCCTGTTTTTCTGGAAAAGTGCGGATTTCTTCCGATTCCGCTGCCAAATGTTTTATCAGTAGCAGAAGAAATGATGTATCAGTTGAAGCCTGCCGGTCTTGTTCTGACCGGTGGGAACAGCCTGGTGAGGTATGGCGGACAGGCGCCTGAACGTGATGAGACAGAGAAAAAATTACTGGACATTGCATTGAAAGGGAACGTACCTGTTTTTGGTTTTTGCCGTGGAATGCAGGTGATTCTGGATTATTATGACTGTAGACTTGAGGAAATCAGTGGGCATGTGGCAGTTCGCCATAAGGTTCAGGGCAGTCTGGGGGAATTTACCGTAAACAGTTATCATAATCAGGCATGTTTTCAGGTGAAGCGTCCTCTGGAAGTTCTGGCAATTTCAGAAGATGGAGTGATTGAGGCAGTTACGGACCGGGAAAAAGGCATTCTGGCGGTTATGTGGCATCCTGAAAGAGAGTCAGAATTTTGTATGGAGGATATAAGACGATTACAGGATTTATTTGAAAAAGAGAGGAAATGAGATGAAAGTAATTATACTGGCAGCGGGGCAGGGAAGCAGGCTGCGTCCGTTGACGGAGCATTGTCCGAAATGTATGGTTGAGGTAAATGGAAGAAGCATTATAGAGCGGCAGCTTGATACCATGTACTCTTGTGGTATGAAAGAAGAAGATATTACGATTGTTGCTGGCTATAGAAGTGATGTGTTAAGAGAAAAGCTGCAGAAAACAGGCATTCATTTTATAATTAATGAAGAATTTGAAACAACGAATATGGTATGCTCTCTCATGTGTGCAAAGGATCTGATGGAACGGGAGGATGATATTCTTATTTCGTATGGAGATATCATATACAGCGAAAAAGTCCTGAGGAAAATTCTGGAAACATCTGATGATATGTCGGTGATTGTGGATGATGGCTGGTATGAATACTGGTCAGAAAGATGTGATAATCCACTGGATGATGCGGAGTCTCTCATGTTTGATGAGAATGATTATCTTACAGAAATCGGCCAGAGGACATCAGAACTGAAACATGTACAGTCTCAGTACATTGGCCTGATGCGATTCAGGGGACAGGGGTTAAAGAATGTACTTAATCTTGCAGCAGAGGCCAGAAGACGATCAGAAGCCGGAGAACAGCTTTGGAGAACAGAACGGAATTATGATAAGATGTATATGACAGATTTGCTGCAGGGCCTTGTTGATGAGAATTATAAACTGAAAGCGGTACATATTCAGCGTGGCTGGTTTGAAATTGATGACTGTGATGATTTAAAGATTGTGGAGAAAAAGATAAAATAGTATCAGGCAGGAAAGGGCAGGAAATGGCAGCAGTTTATTGGATTACAGGACTTTCAGGAGCAGGGAAAACCACTATTGGCAGGATATTTTATGAAAAATTAAAAACGAAGTATTCCGGTACAGTATTTCTGGATGGGGATATTATGAGGGAGATTTTTGGGAATGATCTTGGATATTCGGAAGCAGATCGAAGAAAATGTGCCATGCGATATTCACGTTTATGCCATATGTTACAGAGTCAGGGATTAAATGTAATTTGCTGTACAATTTCCATGTTTGACAGTGTACGGGAATGGAATCGGGAAAATATCGAAAATTATCATGAGATTTATGTAAAGGTTACCATGCAGACGCTGAAAAAACGTGACCAGAAAGGACTGTACAGTGCATATGAATCCGGAGAGGAAAAGGAGCTGGCAGGTTTTCAGGTAGGACTGGAAGAACCCAAATGTCCGGATTTGACAATTCAGAATGACGGGAATATATCTCCGGAGAAACAGGCAGAAAAGATAATGAGTTTTTTTGAAAAATCAGGTAAGGAAGGTATGTAATTGTGGGAAACAGAATTTGTCCTGTATGCGGCGGGAATCATACAGAGATGATCAGGAAAATTGAAATGAGAGTTCCGGAAAATTATCGTCTGCCGGATTCCTATAATGTGGTGGTATGTGATAACTGTGGATTTGTTTATGCAGATACAGCGGCGTCTATGGAAGATCTGGACTGGTATTACAGTAATTTTAATTTTTATGGTGATGACAGCAAAGATGATAACAGTCTTCGTTTTGAAATGGTGGAAGAGTTTTTATTGAAATATATTACAAAAGAGTCTGTGATGTTGGAGATAGGGGCAGGAAACGGACGATTTGAAGTGGCATTAAAGCAGCATGGGTATTCAAATATTACGGGAGCAGATCCCTCTGAGGAAAGTGTGAGGCGTTTACGAGAAACGGGAATTGAGGCGTATGTTGCAAGTATTTACTCTGAAGTTGCACCGGAAGAAACAGAAAAGTATGATTGTATTTTCCTGTTTGAGGTGGCAGAGCATTTGCTGATTCCAGGAAAAGGGATGGATAATGTTGCAAAGATGTTGAAAAAAAATGGTGTATTCATGATAAGTGTTCCTGATTATTCAGAAATCGAAGATGATATGTCCAGTATTCCCAACCATTTTAATCTGGAGCATATTAATTATTTTTCAGCAAAATCGCTGGATTATCTGATGGCCCTGCATGGTATGGAACGAATTGCACAGAAACATGATGCGATAGATTTGATACAGGTTTACCGTAAGGCAGATCAGACAGTATTGCCTGAGAAGGATACTGCTACAAAAAATGCGGTTTGTTCTTATTTTCGACGCCAGGAGGAGCGTGCAGAACGGATAAAATCGGTTATAGAAACGTTAAAAAAAGAAAAAACAGAACTGGTGATCTGGGGAACAGGTTCTTATGTGATGAGTTTGCTGGCGACTACAAATTTATCACAATGTAACATAAAAGGATTTGTTGATAACAATAAAATTAAGCAGGGAATGGTAATATACGGATATACAGTATATTCACCTGAATATTTGAAGGATCAGCATTGTACAGTTTTAATCTGTTCTATGTTGTATGGAGAAAGGATCAGAGAACAGTTGGAAGATATGCATACAGAGAATGAAGTTGTTCTTTTGTAGACGGAAGCAATAGAGGTAAGCAGATGAAAGTAATTATACTGGCAGGCGGCCTGCCAAGCACATTGATAGAAGAAAACGAGAAAATGCCAAAACCAATGGCAGAGATTGGCGGAAGACCTATTTTATGGCATATTATGAAGCAATATGCCCATTATGGCTATAATGATTTTATTATCTGTACCGGATATAAAGGCGAGGCAATCAAAGAATATTTTATGAATTTTTATATTTATCAGTCTGATATTACGGTAGATTTGCAGACAAATGATGTGGAAATACACCGGAAACAGACAGAAGACTGGAAAGTGTCTGTCATTGACACAGGACGTGATTCATCTGTGACAGACCGTCTGTATATGGCGGGAGAATACAGTGGGAATGAAACGGTGCTTGTGACCTATGGAGACTGTCTGTCCAATATTGATGTCCGGAAAATGGCGGAGCAGCACAGGGCACATGGGGATATCGCTACTTTTGCAGTAGCCCATCCCACCGGGCGAAATGAGATACTGGCCTTAAGCGATACTGGTAAATATGAAGGTATTACAGATAAACCCTCCGCAAGTGAGGCCTGGGTAAATGCCTGCAGTATGGTACTGGAGCCTGAGGCAATTCCTTATTTTGCCCCGGATTTTCCTGGCAGAGCTGCCACGCTGATGGAATGTCTGGCACGGGAACAGGCGGTGCAGACATATCAACATGAAGGATTCTGGTCACCAGTTGAAACGATCCGAGATAAGACCTGGCTGGATAATCTGTGGAGGAGTGGAGAAGCACCATGGAAAGTCTGGGAGGATTAGAGAAAGTGAGCAGCATTATGTATTATTATATTTTGTGCCCTGCTGAAACGGAATCTGGAGGCCCTGAGTTGGCACATCAGCTTTGTCATATGTTATCGAAGTTGGGGTATCAGGCATATATGTATTATGTGCGCAGCGGTCAAAATGAGCCGGTAGATACAGAAGTCTGCGAAAGATATCTGAAATATGATACGGAGCATATAAAGAAAATTTCTGAAATGAAGAGAGATTCTGTTGTGATTGTACCAGAAGGCTGGACAGGTCGGGTTGAGACAATCCCTGTCGGGGAAAAGGTAATATGGTGGATGAGTGTTGACAATTATATAAGCAGCACTGGTGAGAAAAACCTGAAATATCTGGAAAAGGAAGCAGCTTATCATCTTGTACAGTCTCAGTATGCCAGAAATTATCTGCTGGAGCGCACCTGTATCTCTCCGGACAGAATTTTATTTGTATCCGATTATATCGGAGACAGTTATGGGCAGTTTATTTTGCCAGCAGAATGTCGTCAGGATATGGCTTTATATAATCCCAGAAAAGGGTATGAGGATATATGTCCGTTAATAGAAAAAACACCCTGGCTGAAATGGGTTCCTCTGGAAGGGCTTAGTGAAAAGCAGATGGCGGTTGTAATGCAGGTGGCTAAAATATATGTGGATTTTGGAGGCCATCCCGGAAAAGACAGAATACCAAGGGAGGCGGCAAGTTGCGGCTGTTGCGTAATTACTAACCGGAAGGGAAGTGCAGCTTTTTATGAAGATATTCCCATTGAAGACAAATATAAGTTTGAGAATGTATACAGTTCTTATGATGAAATAGCAGTGTTGCTTAAAGATATTTGTGCACATTTTGAACTTCATATGAAGAAATTTGAAGAATATCGTCAGTTTATCGCCGGAGAAAAAGAAAGATTTGCAGGAGATGTGGAAAAGATGGCAGAAATTTTTCAGCAGGAGTTTGGAATGAAAAGAAAAAATATTCTGTTGATAAAAACAGTATCGCGTTATGCTTCTTCAGAACGATATATCGAAGAATGGGCATTGGCCATGCGGAAACTGGGGTGTAATACCTGTACTCTGGATGGATGGTCTCTGGCGCAGCCCATGTTATATAATCATGTACTTGCGAAATATAAATTTGATATGGTTCTGGATTTGAACGGTGTATGCTGTGACTGGGGAATTACGAGAAATCTTTCAACGGAAAGCATATACGGTATTTATCTGTGTGATCCGCCTGTTGGAGTTGGGGCCCATCTGAATCAGGCAGATGACAGGACAATTGTGTTTGGATGTGACAGAAACTTCTGTGATTACATAGATAAATTTTTTCCAATGGTTAAACACACATCGTTTATTCCGTTGTCAGGAAGCGCACGTCCGGAATATATACCGTATGAAAAGCGGACTCTGGATATTATATTTACCGGAACCTGGCAGGATCCGGAGCAAATAAAGAAAGAATTATCAGAACGGTTTGGACAGGGCGGTGTACTGTTAAAATTTTTGGAAGACATGCTGGAAGATATTATTGTAAATTCACAGTATACGCTGGAGGAATGTCTGTCCAGAACATTGAAGAAGTATAATCAGGAAGTAAGTGATGCAGATTTTCATGAACTGATGGGTGAATTTTTTAAAGTTGATTTTTATGCCCGTTTTTATTATCGGGACAAAGTAATCCGTGCATTATTGGATGACGGCCTGACCATTCATGTGTTTGGACAGGGGTGGGAGAATTTTTATTCGGAACATATGGAAAATCTTGTGATTCATGAAGGCGGTGCTTATGCAGCAGAAAAAGCGCTGGCAGACGCCAGAATTGCTCTGAATATTATGCCCTGGTTTAAGGATGCTTTTCAGGAGAGAATCGCAGCGGCCATGTTGAGTAAAGCTGTTGCGGTTACAGATGAAAGTAAGTATACTGTGGAGAATTTTAGGGATAATGAAGAGCTGATTATTTTTTCATTAAAAGATGTTGAATCCCTGTCCGGACGTCTGAAATATCTGCTGTCACATCAGGAGGAAGCAGCTGAAATTGCAGAGAATGGTTACCGGAAAGCTCAGAAGAACCATACCTGGTATAACCGCACATATGATATGCTGAGGAAAACAGAAGAAGATTTCGGTGTTTCTCTGATTCAGGAAGGAGAGGGGAAATGTCTGGAATTCGATCTGGAATATCCCAATGAGCAGTCGGTCAGGCTTGACGCAGTGTATGAATTATATAAAATGGCAGACCTGGCTGACCATGATGCAGGAAAAATTGAAAGGCTGACAGAAGGAGATATGAATTTTCTGGAAGGAAAGTTTGAGAATTTTAACCGTCAGTTTGGAAAGCGCCTGGAGGGTATGGATTTGAGTGATATTGTGCGAAACCATATGTCTGATTCAGACAAAGGGAACTGGAAAAATGCCGTAGAATTGTTTTCCATGCAGTGTAAAGCCCTTGCCGGAAAGCTGCTGCTGGAAGAAAAAGGGATGAAACTGTAAATGGACAGGTTGCTGTTTCATTTATGGCAGGAACAGCAGAAATCGAAATGTACTATTCCTCACATATCGCACGAATTTCACTGGATTTCCCGAAAAAATGTTCGATATCATTGATTTTTACCTTATAATCACATATAATAAAAATAAGATGATAAGAAAGGTGGAATTTAGGATGGTTGTCACAGCTACGGAGTTTAAGACTAATTTCGGTAAATATCTTGAAATGATTGCCCAGGAAGATATTTTTATTACCCGTAATGGGAAAACGGTCGCAAAAGTTATAAATCCACAGGTTTCTGCAGTAGAGTCCCTTCGAGGACTGCTGAAAGATATTCCCTCTGATATTGATACAGATTTTTTAAGAGAGGAGCGGCTGTCTGAGTATGAGGATCATGTGTGACACCAATGTCATTATTGATGTATTGCTGGAACGAGCGCCTTTTGTGGAAGATTCCTGCAGGATTTTAAGTCTCTGTGAGGAACATAAAGCAGATGGATTTGTATCTGCTTCCTCTGTGACCGATATTTATTATCTTGTAAGGAAATATATGCACAGTACGGAACTTGCATACCATGCAGTTGGGAAACTTCTGGAGATTGTCCGTGTATGCGATGTTACGAATAATGATGTACTTATGGCATTTCAGAGAAAAGCGAAAGATTTTGAAGGCTGCCTTATGGCTGTCTGTGCAAAATCCAGTCATTGTGATTATATTGTTACCAGGAATAAAAAAGATTTCGAGGGATTTGATATCCCGGTACTTACCCCATCTGAGCTGCTTTTGCAGATGAAATAACACCTACGGAGGAACCCCATGTCAGACTTTTACAAAGATAAAACCATACTGCTCACCGGTCACACAGGCTTCAAAGGTACCTGGCTCAGTATTATGCTTGAGATGGCAGGCGCTCGTGTAGTGGGCTATGCATTAAAACCGCCTGCAGGAGAGAACCTGTTTCAGCTCTCCGGCGCAGGTAAGGGAATGACAGATCTGGAAGGCGATATCAGAGATTATCAGAACCTGAAATCTGTATTCGACAAATATCAGCCGGAACTGGTTATCCATATGGCAGCCCAGCCCATTGTGCGGGAAAGTTACGAGAATCCCGTCTACACCTACGAGACCAATGTGATGGGAACGGTACACCTTCTGGAGTGCGTGCGGAATACGGAAAGCGTAAGTTCCGTACTAAATGTAACCACGGATAAGGTGTATGAAAATCGGGAATGGATTTGGGGATACCGGGAGACAGACCCGCTGGATGGTTACGACCCTTATTCCAACAGCAAGTCCTGTTCTGAGCTGGTTACCCACAGCTATAAGAAATCTTTTTTTGACAGCAGGAATATTGCGGTATCCACGGCCAGAGCCGGAAATGTCATTGGCGGCGGAGACTTTGCAAAAGACAGGATTATACCCGACTGTGTCCGGGCCGCGCTGGCAAAAGAAGAAATTATGCTGCGGAATCCATATTCCATAAGACCCTTCCAGCATGTGCTGGAGCCGTTGACCGCTTACCTGGAAATCGTGGAACAGCAGGCAAAGGAGCCGGAGAAGCAGGGTTATTATAATGTGGGGCCGGATGAGGAGGACTGTATTACTGTGGGAGAACTGACAGATCTGTTCTGTCGGTCCTGGGGAGAAGGACTGAGCTGGAAGAACCTCTGTGAAGAGGGGCCTCATGAGGCTTCTTTCCTGAAACTGGACTGTTCTCTGCTGAAGGCCCGGATGGGCTGGAAGCCCAGGTGGCAGATTCAGACTGCGGTGGAAAAAACCGTGGAATGGACCAAAGTATATCGGGAACATGGAGATATCCGCTCCTGTATGGAGCGCCAGATAAAGGAATTCCTGACAAAGAAACAGTGAATTAACATCGGATAAAAGAATTCAGAACGAAAGAGCATCAGATATGAAAGTAGTTATTTTAGCAGGCGGTAAGGGAACAAGAATCAGCGAGGAGTCCAGACTGCGTCCGAAACCCATGGTGGAAATCGGAGGCAGGCCCATATTATGGCATATTATGAGGCAGTATGCGGCTTTCGGATTTCAGGAATTTATTATATGCTGCGGTTACAAAGGGCATATGATAAAAGAATATTTTGTCAATTATTATCAGAACAACAGCCAGCTGAAAATCAGCCTGAAGAATCAGAAAGTCCAGGTGCTGGACAAAAACAGCGAGCCCTGGAAGGTGACGCTGGTGGACACAGGGCTTGAGACACTCACAGCGGGAAGAATTCTGCGGGCCCGTGATTACATAGGCGAGGAGCCTTTTATGCTGACTTACGGGGACGGTGTTTCCGATGTGGATATCCATCGTCTTCTGGAATTTCACAGAGAGCAGAAAAAATCAGTGACGATTTCCACCACTCAGCCGGAAGGCAGGTTTGGAGCGCTGCAGCTGGATGCCGCGGGCAATCAGGTGCTGGGTTTTCAGGAAAAAGCCCGCTCCGACCAGGCCTGGGTCAACATTGGATTTATGGTTATGGAGCCCTCCGTATATGAATATCTGGGAGACGGAAGTACCATGCTGGAGCGGGAGCCCTTCGAGAGGCTGGCAGCAGACCGTCAGATGGCGGCGTACAAACATCCGGGCTTCTGGTCCCCCATGGACAATATCCACGACCGGGAGTATCTGGAAAAGCTCTGGAACAGCGGGAAAGCCCCCTGGAAGGTATAAAGGTCAGGCCGGGGATTTGAAGCTATCATTTGGAGGAATTTATGGCAGGAACTGTAGGAATCGGACATCAGGATTTTGAAAAAGTAAGAATCAGTCATAATTTCTATATAGATAAAACAGATTTTATAGAAGAATGGTGGGAATCCAATGACGAAGTGACATTGATTGCCCGTCCCCGTCGTTTTGGCAAAACTCTGAATCTGAGCATGACGGAAAAGTTTTTTTCTGTTAAATACGCGGACAGGGGAGATTTATTTGAAGGCCTGGCCATATGGCAGAAGGAGAAGTACAGGGAACTGCAGGGAACCTGGCCGGTTATCAGTCTTTCTTTTGGCAGTGTGAAAGAGACTTCTTATGATATGATGAAGCAGAAAATCTGCCGGTTGATGATTAATTTATATTCAGAGTATGAATTTCTTCTGAATAGTGATAAACTTTCGATGGCAGATAAATCATATATGTATGGCGTAGGAGAGCAGATGAATGAAGTGGATTTATCTCTTTCCCTTTCTCAGCTATCGAAGTTTTTGTATCAGTATTATGGGAAAAAAGCAATTATTCTGTTGGATGAATATGATACACCAATGCAGGAGGCATATGTGAATGGCTACTGGGAGGAAATCACAGCCTTTATCCGCAATCTGTTTAATTCGTCATTTAAGACAAATCCCTGGCTGGAACGGGCTATTATGACGGGGATCACTTTTGTAACCAATCTGCCTTGCAGATTGATTGCCTGCTCGCCTGCCATTCGCGAAGCGAATTTTTATGCAGGCGATACCAATATAAGTGAGAAGTCCGTAGTTTTAGACCTGAATTTAAAGGTGATAACAACCACGTCAGAAAAATATGCAGATGATTTCGGTTTTACAGAGGAAGAAGTTTTTCATGTCCTTGATGAGTTTGGCTTATCGGCCAAAAAGCAGGATGTGAAAAAGTGGTATGACGGTTTTATTTTTGGCAGCCGGACAGATATTTATAATCCCTGGTCGATTCTGAATTTTCTGGATAAAAGGAAGTTTGCAGCATACTGGGCAAATACCAGTTCTAACAGCCTGGCAGGAAAACTCATTCGGGAAGGAAGCCCGGAGTTGAAGGAATCATTTGAAATCCTGCTGCGTGGAGAGCATTTGTTCGTGCCCATAGATGAACAGATTGTATATAACTGGCTGGATGACAATGAGTATGCTGTATGGAGCCTGCTTCTTGCCAGCGGATATCTGAAGGCAGTCAGCTATGAAGACTATGGAAGCGATGAGCTGATAACGGAACCTGAATATGAACTGGCACTGACAAACCGGGAAGTGAATCTGATGTTCCGAAGTATGATACACAGGTGGTTTTCCGGTAATCCGTCAAGTTATCAAAGGTTTATCAAATCATTTCTGAGAGGAAATCTGGAAGAAATGAACGCATACATGAATCGTATTACCAGTGAAACCTTCAGTTATTTTGATACGGGAAAGCATTCTGACAGAGAGGAATCAGAACGATTTTATCATGGATTTATGTTAGGTCTGCTGGTAGAACTGGAAAACCGCTATATCATTACTTCCAACAGAGAAAGCGGATTTGGCAGGTATGACGTCATGCTGGAGCCCAAAAGTCAGAGTGGTAATGGAATTATTCTGGAATTTAAAGTACAGGATTCCCGGAAGGAACAGGAACTTTCTGATACGGTGGCGGAAGCGTTGAAACAGATAGAAGAGAAGAATTATGCCGCGGCGCTTACAGCCAGGGGAATTCCGGAAGAAAGAATCCGGAAATACGGATTTGCTTTCTGTGGAAAACAGGTGTTGATTGGAACATGTGATAAGCGAAGCTGAAATATTGAATAATAATTATAGTATGAAATTCTGGTGATTTATCAGTTACGCAATGCTCTGGTATTAATTCAGACAGAAAGGAAGACAGATTATGTTTGAACAGAAGACAGAACAGGAGGCAAGGGAGGAAATCCTTTCCATGGTGGAAGCATATTATAAGACTTTCCATCAGAACACAGAAGAATATCGGGAGGGAGACCGGATTTCCTATGCTTCCAGAGTGTATGACCAGGAGGAAATGCGGAATTTAACAGACAGCGCTCTGGAATTCTGGCTCACTTCCGGGCGCTATACGGAACAGTTTGAGCAGGAACTGGCGGAATATATCGGTGTAAAGTACTGCTCCCTGGTGAATTCCGGTTCCTCGGCAAATCTGCTGGCATTTATGACACTGACTTCTCCCCTTTTAAAAGAGAGGCGTATTTGCCGGGGAGATGAAATCATTACCGTGGCGGCAGGTTTTCCCACTACAGTAACACCATGTATTCAATACGGAGCGGTGCCGGTTTTTCTGGACCTTACCATTCCCCAGTATAATATCGACGTGAGCCTTCTGGAGCAGGCCCTTACAGAGAAAACAAAAGCCGTGATGATTGCCCATACCCTGGGAAATCCCTTTGATTTGAAAGCAGTGAGAGAATTCTGTGACAGACACAGCCTCTGGCTGGTGGAAGACAACTGCGACGCTCTGGGCAGTGAATACCATATGGACGGTGTATGGAAGAAAACGGGAAGTATCGGGGACATGGGAACCAGCAGTTTCTATCCGCCCCATCATATGACTATGGGAGAGGGCGGTGCTGTCTATACAGACAATCCCCTTCTGCACAAAATTATGCGCTCCATGCGGGACTGGGGACGGGACTGCATGTGCCCTTCCGGACAGGATAATCTCTGCGGCCACCGTTTTGAGAGGCAGTACGGAGAACTGCCCCTGGGATATGACCACAAATATGTCTATTCCCATTTCGGTTATAACTTAAAGGCTACAGATTTACAGGCTGCTGTGGGCTGCGCCCAGCTCAGAAAACTGCCGGGATTTGTGGAAAAGCGCAGAGCCAACTTCAACCGGCTGAAAGAGCAGCTGCAGGAACTGGAAGAATATCTGATTCTGCCGGAAGCCTGTCCGGATTCTTCACCATCCTGGTTTGGCTTTCTGATTACCTGCCGGGAGGGCGTGGACAAAAATCAGGTTGTCAGCTATCTGGAACATCACGGTGTTCAGACCAGAATGCTGTTTTCCGGAAATCTGGTGCGCCAGCCCTGCTTTGATGAGATGAGACAGGAAGGCCGGGGATACCGGGTGGCAGGCTCGCTGGAGCAGACAGACCTTATTATGGAGCGCAGTTTCTGGATTGGGGTTTATCCGGGAATGACAGAGAAGATGATTGATTATATGGCAAAAATGATAAGAGAAGCCATTTCATAACATAGTTTGTAAAGAAATATACAAATCAGGAGGATAAAAAAATGATTGAGAACAGAGCAGAACAGAAAGAAGCACTGGAGACATTACTGGAGTTTAATGTACGTCTGGTAAAAAACATGAACATTATTGTAAAGGAACTGTCCGGAGAACGTCTGGAAGATACCGAAGCATTTCTGAACGATATCGTACAGGCCATGAACTGGGAAATTCAGGTATTCAACGGTACCATGGAGTTGCTGAACGAGGACAAAGTCCGCATTGAAAAAGAAATGTTCAACGAAAAAATAAAAGCCCTAGGCGACGCCATTGCAGCCAAAGACGACGCACAGATGGCAGAGAAATTTACGGAAGTGATTCCTGTATTTGAAGCCCTTGGAGAAGCTGCAAAAGAAGTAACTGCAAAATGACACAGAACCTGATTTTAGCAGGCTCCGGCGGTTGTATGCGAGAGCTTCTCTGGCAGCTTGAAATGGTAAATCAAAGCCATGCCCCGAAAGGCCTGTGGAACATCATGGGGTATGTGGATGTAAAGCCCCGCATAAGCCATGGCACAACGGATATTTCTGTGGGAAATATCACCTGCCCTTATCTGGGAGACGATGAGTATCTGCTGGCCCTGGAGCAGGAAACCAATGTGGCAGTCTGCGTGGGAGAGCCGGGGCTTCGCAGGAAAATTGCAGAAAAACTCATGGGAAATCCCCGGCTGAAATTTCCGAATCTTATCCTGGGAGATACCAGAATCTGCTCCGATGTGCACATGGGGCAGGGCTGTATACTGTCCATGGATTGCAGGGTATCCACCAATGTGACACTGGGGAATTTTGTGTTTCTCAACACAGGTTCCATGATTTGCCATGACGGAACGGTGGGGGATTTTACCACGTTAAGCCCGGATGTAAAGCTGGCCGGACAGGTTACTGTGGGCTGCCGGTGTGATTTGGGCCTGGGAACCAGAGTAATCCAGGGGATTACCATCGGAAATGATGTGACTGCCGGGGCCGGCAGTGTAATTGTGAAGGATATTCCGTCCGGCAGCAAAGTGGCCGGAGTTCCGGCCCGGCCCATGTGAAAAGAATGAGGAATGAGAACTGTAAAGGGTTCCGAACGGTTATGAGGAGTAGTTTATGAGCATTATCATAATTGCAGAAGCAGGCGTCAATCACAACGGCAGTCTGGAAACAGCAAAACAGATGGTTCTGGCGGCCAGAGAGGCAGGCGCAGATTATATTAAATTCCAGACCTTTTCTCCGGAAAAACTGGTGTCCGTTTTTGCTGAGAAAGCGGAATACCAGAAACAGACCACCGGAACAGAGGAAAGCCAGCTGGAAATGCTGAAAAAGCTGGCCCTGACACAGAAGGATTTTCTGGAACTGAACGAATACTGCCGGCAGCAGGGAATAGGATTTCTGTCCACTCCCTTTGATTTGGACAGTATTCATTTTCTGGATAAACTGAATATGGATTTCTGGAAACTGCCTTCCGGAGAAATCACCAACCTGCCTTATCTGCTGGAAATTGCCGGTACAGGAAAACCGGTGGTTATGTCTACCGGCATGTGTGATCTGGAAGAAATACGGCAGGCTGTGGACTGCCTGAAAAAGGCAGGCACACCGGAACTTACCCTGCTCCACTGTAATACGGAATATCCCACACCCATGGAAGATGTGAATCTGAAAGCCATGGCAGCCATGGAACGGGAATTTCATCTGCCTGTGGGCTATTCAGATCATACGAAGGGCATTGAGATTCCCATTGCAGCGGCGGCGTTGGGGGCCTGTGTCATTGAGAAACATTTTACTCTGGATCGGACCATGGAAGGGCCGGATCACCGGGCCAGCCTGGAGCCGGAGGAACTGAAGGCCATGGTAACAGCAGTCCGCAATGTGGAACAGGCCCTGGGCAGCGGGAAAAAAGAACCTTCGCAATCCGAGGAGAAGAACCGGGCAGTAGCCCGGAAAAGCATTGTGGCCAGATGCCGGATAAAAAAAGGCGAAACACTCAGCGAGGACAATCTGACTGCCAAAAGGCCCGGAACGGGAATTTCTCCCATGCGCTGGCCTGAACTGATGGGACGGAAGGCAGACCGGGATTACGCGGAAGATGAGCTGATTGGGACAGAAATATTGAGACAGTAAAAGGATTCCTGCCATGAAAAAAAAGAAAGTCTGTATTATAACTGCTACCAGAGCAGAGTACGGTATTTTAAAACCGCTGATTCTGAAACTGAAATCGTTGCCGGAGCTGGAAACCAGCCTGGTGGTTACCGGTTCCCACCTGACGGAAAGCCAGGGATATACCTGCCGGGAAATTGAGAGGGACGGAATAGAGATTTCAGCCAGAATTCCCATAAATGCAGAGGGAAATACCAGCTATGATATTACCCGAACTCAGGCATGTGCATTATTGGAATTCGGCCGGTATTTTCAGGAAGAAAAACCGGATTTACTGGTGGTTCTGGGAGACCGGACAGAAATTCTGGCATTTTGCGGGGCTGCCATGAATGAGCACATACCCATTGCCCATATCCATGGGGGCGAGCTGACCCAGGGAGCCATTGACGACAATATACGCCATGCGGTGACAAAAATGAGTTATCTGCATTTTGCGTCCACTGAAGTGTACCGCAGGAGAATCATCCAGATGGGGGAGGAACCGGAGCGGGTATTTAATGTGGGAGCTCTGGGTGTGGAAAATATATTACAGGAAAAACTGCTGAGCCGGCCGGAACTGGCAGAGCAGGCCGGATTTCCGGCAGAAAAAGATTATGCGGTGGTTACGTTCCATCCCGTTACACTGGAGCCGGGAGAGGCTGAAACGCAGGTCAGAGAACTGTTTCAGGCCATGGAATCCCGGCCAAATCTGTTTTATCTGATTACAAAAGCCAATGCAGACGCCGGAGGAGAAGCAATCAACGCATATATGGAGCGGGAAACATCCGGGCATTCCAATATGAAACTGGTGGCCTCCCTTGGTATGAAACGCTATCTGAGCGCAGTAAAATATGCCAGGTTTGTTCTGGGCAATTCTTCCAGCGGAATCATTGAAGTTCCGGCTCTGGGGGTTCCCACCGTCAATATCGGAGACCGGCAGAAAGGCCGGATTATGGCAGACAGTATTATAAACTGTGGTTCCGACTGCCAGTCCATCCAAAGAGCCATGACGCAGGCTCTGGAAATGAAAACCGGAACATACCGGAATCCCTATGGAGACGGAACCACAGCGGAACAGATTGCCCGGATTATAAAAAGTTTTCTGGAAAAAGAGCCGATAAACTTAAAGAAGACCTTTTATGATATTTCCTGGAAGGATATATGAAAAAAACAGCAGTTAATCTGATCTGGAGGAGCATATGAGAAACAGCAGTGATTCCGGCCCGCAGGAGCCTGTGATAAGCGGCAGCCAATCCGGCCCGCAGGAGCCTTTGAAGCATATCGCAGTGATTCCGGCCCGCAGCGGCTCGAAAGGATTAAAAGATAAAAATATAAAACCGTTAAACGGGAAACCTCTGATGGCCTACAGCATAGAAGCAGCTCTGGAATCCTGCCTGTTTGACTGTGTGCATGTATCCACGGACAGTCCGGAATATGCCGGGACGGCTCGAAGGTACGGGGCGGAGGTTCCCTTTCTGAGGAGCCCGGAGCTTTCTTCTGACACAGCCACCACCTGGGACGCCATGCGGTATGTTTTAGAGGAATACAGGAAGCTGGGAAAAGAATTTGATACTCTTGCGGTGCTGCAGCCAACATCTCCTCTGCGCACCAGCCAGGATATCCGCGCTGCTTATCAGATACTGGAAGAAAAACAGGCGGACAGTGTGGTGGGGGTATGCGAAGTGGAACATTCGCCCCTGTGGAGCAATACATTGCCGGAGGACGGATGCCTGAAAGGATTTATCCGGGAAGAGGCCAACGGCCCCAGACAGAAACTCTCCAGCTATTACCGGATTAACGGGGCAGTGTATATCGTATCGGTACCGCTGTTGGTGAAAAAGGGAACCCTTTACGGAGAACGGGGCTATGCCTGTATTATGTCAAAAGAACATTCCATTGATATTGATGATGAACTGGATTTTGCAATGGCAGAGTTTTTGCTGGGGCATATCCTGCACCTGTAACCTTTGAAAGATTTAACGGAGGAAATGGAAGGGCTGATATTATTATGCGCTCTCCCGGCCGGCATGGATTTGCCATAATATTTGAGCTGAAAATAGCAGAGACAATTGACGGACTGAAAGAAGCCTGTGAAAAAGGCCTTCAGCAGATTGATGAAAGAGGTTATGCAAAAGAACTGGCAGAAGACGGGTACAGACAGATCAGAAAATATGCCGTTGCATTTTACAAAAAGGACTGTGAAGTAATGTGCCCTGAGGATAAGGAACAGATATTTGACAAGGATTGCTGACAGGAAGACAGCACAGGAAACAGGAGGTTTCCCATGAAACAGGAGGAACTTTATGATTTTCTCATAGCCGGGACCGCTACTGTGGTGGAAGCCATGCAGAAAATTGACTTGAATACAAAAGGAATTCTATTTGTGACAGATAAGGAGGAAAAGCTGGCCGGAGTCATTACCGACGGAGATATCCGCAGATGGCTGATTAAAACAGGAAATCTGCAGGAAGAAATCTGGCGGATTATGAATAAAAATCCCAAAATTATTTACTGTAAAGAAAGAAACAGAGCGCAGGAATTTATAGAAAAATATGTAATCACTGCCCTGCCGGTGGTGACCACAGAATACCGGATCATTGATATTATTTTCAAAGAGGAAAAAATAATCGGCGAAAAAATTAAGGAGCGGGATACCCTGAAAGAGGTTCCTGTGGTGATTATGGCAGGCGGAAAGGGAACACGTCTTTATCCATATACAAAGATTTTGCCCAAGCCTCTGATACCTGTCGGGGATATTCCCATTATGGAGCGTATTATCAACGAGTTCCGTACATACGGGGTCAGGGATTTTCATGTAACGGTAAATTATCGGAAAAACATGATAAAGTCTTATTTTTCCGAAAGTATGGGGGATTACAGCCTGAAGTATGTGGAAGAAGATAAACCGCTGGGAACCGGGGGAAGCCTTACTTTGCTGGAGGGGACGTTTTCCAGGCCCATTATTGTAACAAACTGTGATATTCTGATTCATGCAGATTATGCCGATATATATGAGTATCATCAGAAAGCAGGAAATGAGCTGACTATAGTAACAGCACTGAAAAATATTGTTGTGCCTTACGGGGTGGTTCACTCCAGCGAGAACGGCCGAATCAGAGCCATGGAGGAAAAACCGAAAATTTCTTACTTCGTAAATACGGGTATGTATATTCTGAGCCCGGAGCTGCTGCGGGAAATACCGAAAGATACCTTTTTTCATATGACGGATCTGGCAGACCGGCTGTTAAAAGAAGACCGCCAGGTGGGCATGTATCCCATCAGCGAGGATTCTTTTCTGGATATGGGAGAATTTGAGGAAATGCATCGTATGGAGCAGAAGCTGAATCTGAAATCGTAACAGGAAATCTGAAGTCAGAACAGAAAGGATACTGTTTATGAAAAAAGTACTGGTAACAGGGGCAGACGGTTTTATCGGAAGCCACCTTACAGAGAGTTTGCTGGAAAAAGGCTATGAAGTAAAAGCCTTTGCTTATTATAATTCTTTTAATACCTGGGGGTGGCTGGACAGCCTTCCGGCAGATAAATTAAAAGAAATTGAAGTATTCACCGGGGACGTCCGGGACCCCAACGGGGTACGGGAGGCCATGGAGGGAATGGACGCAGTCTTTCATCTGGCTGCGCTGATTGCCATCCCCTTCAGCTACCATTCTCCCGATTCCTATGTGGATACTAATATTAAGGGAACATTAAACGTACTGCAGGCAGCACGTCAGTTAGAAACGGAACGGGTGCTGGTGACGTCTACCTCGGAAGTGTACGGGACGGCTCAGTATGTGCCCATTGATGAAAAACACCCTTATCAGGGCCAGTCTCCCTACTCTGCCACAAAAATCGGTGCAGACCGGCTGGCGGAGAGCTTTTACCGAAGTTTTCAGATGCCGGTGTCCATTGTGCGCCCCTTTAATACCTTTGGGCCCAGACAGTCTGCAAGGGCAGTGATACCCACTATTATTTCTCAGCTTCTGGCGGGAAAGGAAGAGATAAAATTAGGCTCCCTGACTCCCACCAGAGATTTTAATTATGTGAAAGATACGGCGGCAGGATTTATTGCCATTGCGGAATCGGCCCGAACCATCGGGGAAGAAATCAATATTGCAACCAGGCAGGAAATTTCCATCGGAGAGCTGGCGCAGGAAATCATTTCCCAGATTAATCCAAATGCGAAAATTGTCTGTGATGAACAGCGCCTGCGTCCGGAAAAAAGCGAAGTGAACCGCCTGCTGGGGGATAATACAAAGATTCAGGCTCTGACAGACTGGAAACAGCAGTATACCTTTGCACAGGGAATTGAAGAAACCATCGGCTGGATGCGGCATAATATGAACGCATACAAGACAGATATTTATAATGTGTAATGAAGCAGATGATGAGAAGCAGATGATGAGAAGCAGATGATATGAATATATTATTTTACCGATATAACAGTATTTGCGAGCCGGACATTCTGGCGGTTCTGACCAGACTGGGGCATAAAGTAACGGAAATCACGGAAGAAATGAAAAATAAAAAGCTGGGGGCGCGGGGACAGATGAACCTGGTCAGCGGGGCTTTGAAAAAGCAGGAATACCAGATGGTATTCAGCGTCAGCTTTTTTCCGGTGATTTCGGAAGTGTGCAATATTTTTCATATACCTTATGTGAGCTGGGTGGTGGACTGTCCGGCCATGGAGCTGTATTCCCATTCTGTCAGCAATTCCTGGAACCGCATTTTTCTGTTTGACTATGCGCTGTATGAGGAATTTCATACGAAGAACCCCAGGAAGATTTTCTATCTGCCTCTGGGCGCGGATTATACGCGGCTGGATTGTATGCTGGAGCATATTTCCAGGCAGGACAGAGAGAAATACGGGGCGGAAGTATCTTTTGTAGGTTCCCTCTATACGGAGAAATGTCCATACAATTACCTGAAAGAGGACAGCTATCTGAAAGGTTATCTGGACGGGGTAATAGAAGCGCAGGTGAAAGTGTACGGCTATAATTTTCTGGAGGAATGTATTACGGAGGAAATTCTGCAGGCCTTCAAAGAAAAAGTGCCCTTTTACCAGTTTCCGGAACGGGCGGAGCACAATGAGCGGGCGGCCATGGCCCATCTGTATCTGGGCAGCAAGGTTACGGAGCAGGAGAGACTCCGTCTGCTGAAACGGGTGTCGGAAGAATTTGAACTGGATTTGTATACGTCCAGTGATTTCAGTGTTCTGCCCCGTGCCAGCTACCGGGGAATTGCCAGCGCTGCCACAGCCATGCCGAAAATTTTCCATCTGTCCAAAATCAATCTGAACTTTACTTCCAAACCCATACGGACAGGTCTGCCCCTGCGGTTCTGGGATATTCTGGGAGCGGGCGGATTTCTGCTGACCAATTACCAGAGCGAAATACCGGAGTATTTTGAGATTGGAAAAGATCTGGAAATCTATGCCAGTGAAAAAGAGCTGACTGACAAAATCAGATATTATCTGGAGCACGAAGAAGAACGTCTGGAAATTGCCCGGAACGGCTATGAAAAAGCAAAAGAACGGTATTCTCTGGAAGTGCGGGTACGACAGATGCTGCGGCTGGTGCATTAGAGCCGGGAATTAATGACTTTTCCTGAAAATTTTTCCGGATAATCATTGCAAAAATTTCCTCCTTTGCTATAATAAAACTAATAACATCAGTGGCGAACAGCATACAGTATTTTAGAAAAAGAAAGGAGGCATATTATGAGTATTTCATCCATTGGCAGAAGCCAGAGTTTATACAGGAATCAGAGTTTATACAAAAATCAGCATCTGAACCAGCAGCGCAACGCGCAGAAACTTTCCAGCGGAAAGCGCATCAATTCAGCGGCAGATGATGCAGCAGGCCTTGCCATTGCCCAGAAACTTCTGAAGCAGCAGAAAGGCCTTGATATGGGCACCAGAAATGCCGCTACTGCTCAGGATATGGTAAATGTGGCAGACGGAGGTCTTTCCATGATTTCCGATTCTCTGCAGCGTATGCGGGAACTGAGCGTACAGGCATCCAATTCGGCCATTTACGGCCCCGATGACCGGGCAGCCATACAGCAGGAGATTTCTCAGTTAAATGAGTATGTTACTTCTGCAGCAGGCAGCACTCAGTTCAACAATAAGAACCTGTTAGACGGAACCATGACCAACGCCCATGTGGCGTCCGGCCCCGACGGCAGCGGAATGAATATTACCATGCCCAATGCCACATCCGCTTCTCTGGGGATTTCCGGCTACAATGTAACAGAGAATTTCGATATTTCCGCTATTGACAGTGCATTGAACAATGTATCCTCGGCCAGAAGCAGCCTTGGCGCCACATACAATCGTCTGGGATACACCATCAACAATAATTCCTATACATCCCTGAATACTTCAGCGGCCCACAGTCGTATTGAGGATCTGGACTACGGAAAAGCAGTTTCTGATAAGAAAAAGGACGATTTGCTGAAAGAATACAGGATTCTGATGCAGAGAAAACAGCAGGAACAGTATGGAACAGTAAACAGACTTTTGAAGTTCTGATGGAAAATGTCATAAAAACACCTCAGCCGAAATGGCTGGGGTGTTTTGTAATCCGCCTGCACAGAGAAAAACGCTCATATCTCTTAAAATGAAGAAACATGAGCGCTGTATTTCAGGAAATTCATCAGCAATACCGATCCATCATCATTCCGGAATAAATGGAAGTGATATAAGGGGTAACCAGATGATTTTTCACCGGATTTTTGTAGGTAACCACAATTTTGTCCACATATTTCATGGGGTCTAAAGAGGCGTTGTTCGCCTTGGTATTTAACAGGTTTTTAAAATCATTTAATACGGACAGATGTTCCTCGGCGTTGTCCTCGGAAACAGATTCGGTCAGCAAAGCCTTATCTATGGAAATTTCGCCCTTATCATCCACCAGAAGCCCCATACTTTCCAGACTGTTCTGAAATGCAAAGGCTGTACTGCTCATATCCCGATATAATTTCACGCTCTGATGCTGTGAATCGGAATATTTGTTGGCAGTGTGCAGAATAGAATTATAGGAATCCACCAGGGTCTGAATATTTTCCGCCATGGCGTCTGCATTGGTCTTAAAACCAATGACTGCCGGATTGCCTTCTTCACTGATTCCGTGAAGTCTTAATTCAAAAGCATGGTTGATGGTGAAAGTATTTGCATAAGAAGACCGTTCTTCTCCGTTTAAAAGGAAACGGGCATTTCTGGCTTCCTGTGAAACGTGGTCTATACCGAGGGATTCCACAGCAGAGATGGAATCTCTGGTTCCCTGAGGATAAATGGAAAAGAGGAACGGTTCTTCCGGGGCAATTCCGGTGGAGACAGATTCAATCTGCAGAGCGCTCAAACCGTTTTCATCTTCCACCACAGAAGCCTTCAGTCCGATGTCGGCGTTGGTAATCAGGTTTGACAGCTTGCTCTGGGTGCTGTAATTGGTATCGTCAGCGTTGATGGTAAACTGGAATTCAAAGGTGGAAGTGCTGTTTTCCAAATCAAAAGAATAGGAACCTGGCTTCAAAGTCAGATGATTTTTATCCAGAAAATTGCCCAGATTAATCTGGGGAGATGCCAGTTCTTTTACTTCAATAAGAAAACTTTCCAGTTCGTCAGTTTCCTTATTGTTTCCGATATAATCTGCTGAAACCACATCCTCCTGAGAAGAAACAGCTATTTTTTTCTGAAATGCGTTACCGATGCCTTCTTCCGCATCTGAAAGGGAAGCAACGACATTTTTGATAATGCGGGTACTTTCCTTAATGTCTATGGCAAATTTCTGAACATCCCCTGAGTGTTTAATTTTATAGAGGGGGGCATCTTTATTTATTTTGACGATTGTATTATATATATTGCGTAATTCGCTTTTTTTATGCGAATCATAACGGGAAGCCGACTGATTTGCATAAGTGCTCAGATAATAATGATAAGCAGTATCAATAGCGGCCATATAAATCCCCTCCTTTCATCCGTGAAATCATGCCGAAGCACGGGGGCACAAAACAACTCCCTGTATAATTTTGTGTTTGTCATATATAATTTACACTATATATCGGTTGCCGGAGAGAATTTGTTAATATATTTGTGTTTATTTTTTGAAATATCTCCAAAAGTATTGACGAAAACAGGCCTTATATGCTATAGTAGACAGGCGATGGAAGTAGGTCTTTTTTTTATGCCTAAAATTAGAAATTAAGTGGAGGTGGAAGTTGTGCGCACAAGAATTACACTGGCATGTACGGAATGTAAACAACGGAATTACAACATGACCAAAGACAAAAAAACTCATCCGGACAGAATGGAGACGAAAAAGTACTGCAGATTCTGCAGAACACACACATTACACAAGGAAACCAAGTAATGGGACGGTGTGACAGTACACCACTGGAGGTAAAAAATGGGAGAAACCAATACAGAAAAGGCTTCAAAAACCAGTTGGTTTACCGGTCTTAAGGCTGAGTTTAACAAAATTATCTGGCCGGACAAAAAGTCACTTGGCAGGCAGACAGCGGCTGTGGTTGCCGCTTCTGTTGTATTAGGTCTGATTATTGCCGTATTGGATGTATTCATTAAGTACGGTGTGGATGTCCTGGTGAAATTATAGGAGGCATAGGTGATTTATGGCAGAGGCAAACTGGTACGTAGTTCATACTTATTCGGGTTACGAAAATAAGGTCAAGGAGAACATTGAGAAAACAATCGAGAATCGGCATCTGGAGGACCAGATTCTGGAAGTACGGGTTCCGATGCAGAGTGTTGTGGAAATGAAAAACGGAGTGAAAAAGACCGTGGAGAAAAAGATGTTTCCAGGATATGTTCTGATTAACATGGTTATGAATGATGATATATGGTATGTTGTCAGAAATACCAGAGGTGTTACCGGATTTGTTGGTCCGGGTTCCAAACCCGTACCGCTCACTGAAGCTGAAATGAGACCATTGGGTATCCAGGTTGAAAGTCACGTGGTTGTAGACTTTGAGGAAGGAGATTCCATCAGAGTTACCGGCGGTGTCTGGAAAGATACGGCAGGCATTATCCAGTCCATAAATCATGGAAAGCAGATGGTTACAATCAATGTAGACCTGTTCGGTCGTGAAACACCGGTTGAAATAAGTTTCACAGATATCAGAAAGTTATAAGATGCACAGTTTACAGGGTTCCGCGGAATGCCTGTAAAGAAACATGAAGGAGGAATTTCCAAATGGCAAAGAAAGTAGAAGGATATATCAAATTACAGATTCCTGCTGGAAAGGCTACACCTGCGCCGCCAGTTGGACCTGCCCTTGGACAGCATGGTGTGAACATTGTTGAATTTACCAAACAGTTCAATGCCAAAACCGCTGACCAGGGAGATTTAATCATTCCGGTAGTAATTACCGTATATTCAGACAGGAGTTTCAGTTTTATCACAAAGACTCCGCCTGCTCCGGTGCTGATTAAAAAGGCATGTAATATCAAATCCGGTTCTGCAGTACCGAATAAAACAAAGGTAGCGACCATTTCCAAAGCAAAAATTCAGGAAATTGCAGAACTGAAAATGCCGGACTTAAACGCTGGTTCTCTGGAAGCAGCCATGAGCATGATTGCAGGAACAGCAAGAAGTATGGGAGTTACTGTTGAGGAATAGACCGAAAGCAACCAGCGACTGGCGAGCCGATAGTCGAATGTAACTGCCATATTTGCAAAATCGTGGGAGGGACAGCTCCCGATATTACCACAGGAGGTTATTTAGAATGAAACGAGGAAAGAAATATACAGAGGCTGCAAAAGCAATCGACAGGACAGTGCAGTATGATACTGCAGAAGCAATCAGCCTGGCTAAAAAGGTTGCAATTGCAAAATTTGATGAAACCATTGAAGCTCATATCAGAACCGGTTGTGACGGACGTCATGCAGAACAGCAGATTCGCGGCGCTGTAGTATTACCCCATGGAACCGGTAAAACAGTTAAGGTACTGGTATTTGCCAAAGGCGATAAAGTAGACGAAGCACTGGCAGCAGGCGCTGACCATGTGGGCGGAGAGGAACTGATTCCGAAAATCCAGAACGATGGATGGCTGGATTTCGACGTTGTGGTTGCCACTCCGGATATGATGGGCGTTGTAGGACGTCTGGGACGTGTACTTGGACCGAAAGGCTTAATGCCGAACCCCAAAGCAGGAACTGTTACCATGGACGTTACCAAAGCAGTAAACGATATCAAAGCCGGTAAGATTGAGTACAGATTAGATAAAACAAATATTATCCATGTGCCAATTGGAAAAGCATCTTTTACAGAAGAACAATTAGCGGACAACTTCCAGACCCTTATAGATGCCATCATTAAAGCAAAACCATCCGCTTTGAAAGGACAGTATCTGAAGAGCGTTACCCTGGCTCCTACCATGGGACCGGGCGTAAAAATCAATACTGCCAGATTTATTTAGTTTTAATGTTGACATCTGAAATATAGAATGTTATACTTGACAAGCATATTGACCGAAGACAGCAGGCGCCGGAAGGCGTAACCATGTGGCCTGCCGAGGGAATTTACAGGTACATTGTACCTGTAAACCATGAAAGATGATTTCAGCCTCTCTGTCTCGGACAGAGAGGTTTTTATCTTACAGAAAATATAAGGAGGTGCACAATTCGTGGCAAAAGTAGAATTAAAGCAGCCTGTGGTACAGGAAATTTCCGAATACATTAAGGATGCCCAGTCTGTAGTGCTGGTAGATTACCGTGGATTGACGGTAGATGAAGATACGAAGCTGCGGAAACAGCTGCGGGAAGCAGGTGTGGTATACAAGGTATACAAGAATACCCTGATGAATTTTGCATTTAAGGGAACTGACTTTGAAAGCATGAGTGATTTGCTGGAAGGGCCCAATGCAATTGCTGTTTCCAAAGATGACGCAACTGCTCCGGCAAGAATCCTTGCAAAATTTGCGAAGACTGCTCCGGCGCTGGAATTAAAAGCAGGTGTGGTAGAGGGAACTTTTTATGACGCTGATGGAATTAAAGTGATTGCTTCCGTTCCATCCAGAGAAGAACTGCTTTCCAAATTCCTTGGAAGCATTCAGTCACCGATTACCAACTTTGCCCGTGTTCTTAATCAGATTGCAGAACAGGGCGGAGGTGCAGAAGCAGCAGAAGAAGCTGCTCCGGCAGGAGAAACTGCTGAGGCTTAAACTGAGACCGAAAGCAACCAGGACTGGCGAGCCGGAGGCGAAAACAGAGCGTGTTGCAGAGTCATTGTGAAGTATGAAATAACCAGAACAAATATAAAAATGGAGGGAAATTATAATGGCAAAATTAACAACTGCAGAATTTATTGAAGCAATTAAAGAGTTAAGTGTATTAGAGTTAAATGAACTGGTAAAAGCATGTGAAGAAGAATTCGGCGTATCTGCAGCAGCAGGCGTTGTAGTTGCGGCAGCAGGCGGAGACGGTGCAGGCGCAGCGGAAGAGAAGACAGACTTTAACGTAGAGCTGACCGAAGTTGGCCCGAACAAGGTTAAAGTTATCAAGGTTGTACGTGAAGTAACCGGCCTTGGACTGAAAGAAGCAAAAGAAGTAGTAGACGGTGCTCCGAAGGTAGTAAAAGAGGGTGCTGAAAAGGCAGAAGCAGAAGATATTAAGGCTAAACTGGAAGCAGAAGGCGCTAAAGTAACCTTAAAATAATTGTTTTCGGCAGATTGAGGACTTGAAGCAGGGCTGCCGCATCAGGGATGAAAATATCCCGGTGCGGCAGCCCTGTTCTCTTATAGGAAATACCGTGTTACTATGAAGTGTTAAAGCGTATAGATTTCCTATAAGAGAAAGCCCTCCGGACGGGATGCGCACTCGTGCAAGAGGTATAAGTCGCTAAAGCGACTGCACTCGGCGCCACAAAGCACCCAAGTTCCTCATGAATGAGGGATTTAGGGAGTTGATGCGGACTTGTCCGCTTTGTTCTGTATATAAAACTTTTGCTAATAAGCAGAACATGAGATATAATAATAAAAAATCACTCGAAGGGAAGGAGTTCTCAAATGAAGTATGCAAACCGGATATCTGAAATTATAAATGCATTTTCACCGGAGCCTTTAAGAGCGGAGCAGATGGAGCAGTTTTACTGCAGTGACACGATGGAGTACCGTATGAGTGACAAATACAGTTCACCCATGGAAGATATTTTTGACAGTTGCCTGGAAGGAACGGGCGGGAATGCTTTTTTGCTTCTGGGCCATAAAGGATGCGGAAAGAGTACGGAACTGAATCGGCTGTCTGAAAAATTTGAAGCAAAAGGTTATCGGGTAAAAACCATTGTATGCAGTATGGATTTGGATTTATTTAACCTTGTATATTCAGATCTTTTTATTTTAATGGGAGAAGCATTGCTGGAAATTGCAGAAGAATCTCAGTGCAGGATTGGCAGAAAACTTCTGAATGATATTACACATTTCTGGAGTGAGGGAATGGAAACTGTCATATCCCAGGAAATGGAAGAATCTTCTGTCCAGGCAGGAATATCGGCAGAAACGCCCGGTGTTTTAGCTCTTTTAAAACTGTTTGCAAAAATGAAAGCAGATTTAAAATTTAATGAAGAACTGAGAAAAGAATACAGAAGGAAAATAAGTGTACGTTCCAGTGAATGGATAAAAATGCTTGGCCAGGTGGCGGCAAAGATTTCGGAAAAAACAGAGGGGAGGAAACCGGTTATTATTTTTGAGGATTTGGATAAACTGAATCCGGAAGATGCCTGGAGGGTATTTTATAATTATGCGGCAGTCCTTTCCGGAATGGACTTTCCGGTAATTTATACATTCCCTGTAGCCCTTTCTTACGATGGGAAGTTTTCTGCGATGGAAAGTTATTTTATAACCAAAACCCTGCCCATGATTAAAATCGAATCAATAGACGGAAGGCCTTTTCAGGAAGGGATTGAAGTTGTAAAAGAAATCGTGAGCAAACGTGCCAGTCAGGAACTGTTTGAGCCGGGAGTACTGGAACTGCTGATTCAATATACCGGAGGTTCTCTGCGGGATCTTTTTTATGGGATTAATACATCTGCCAAAAGAGCAGAGCGGAGAAACGATTCTGTTGTTTCTGTGGAGGATGCACAAAGAGCACTGGAGGAATTGAAGACTTCTCTGACAAGACGTATTGAAAAGAAAGATTATCCGTTTCTGCTGGATATTTATCGGGGCAATAAAGAAATGATCAGTGATAAGGAAATGCTGCTTAAGATGCTGCAGGCTTCCGTAGTGCTGGAATATAATGGAGGACGCTGGCATAATGTCCATCCGCTGATTGGAAAATTTTTAGAAGAACAGGGGCTGACAGAAAATGAAGGAGCATAATCAGGAAGAATACAGGACACTGGACTGGATTATGGCTCAATCAGAGAAAGGCATTTATCTGGTTGTGGCCGAAGAAGCAGTTCAGGAAGAAATTGTAGATTGCTATAAGGGCAGAAAAACAGGTATTTATGATTATAAAATAAATCCTGGTGCATATTCCTTTCAGATTTTGCAGAAGCAAATTACTGGTATGCCGGAAATGTCAACCTTTCTGATTGCCAATTTTCAGCTGGCAGTGCAAAATCAGGAAGACCTGGGACGCCTGAATTTCAGCAGAGATATGCTGGCGGGGCTTGAAAAAAATCTGATTTTTCTGATTACGCCTTATGGAGATCATATGCTGGCATCGGGGGCATATGATTTTTATTCTTTTGTGAAATTGCGTGTGATATTTCAGGAATGCGCGGCAGGGGAGGAAACGAAGCATTTATTTTTGAAGCTGAGCGAAACAGGTTCAGGGGAAGAAATTTCACATATGGAAAGAATACAGGAGCCGGAAAGTGCCAGGAGGAAGGTGCGGGAAGGATATACCTTGCTGGAGCTTGCAAAAGAAGAAACAGAACATGAAAATTATCAGGCGTCTATAAGATGGCTGTGGTATGGAATAAAAATTCTGGAAAAGCAGCTGGGTGCGGATTATCCGGAACTGGCCAGACCATATGGTTTACTGGCGGATGCTTATCAGAAAGCAAGTTGCTTGCAGGAAGCAGAGAACTGTTATACAAAAGCTATTTCCATAAGGAAAATGACAGAAGAGAATCATCCGGATACAGCAGCTTTTTATCAGGGACTTGCCGGTCTGTATGAAACACAGGGGAAGTATCAGGAAGCGGAAAATCTGTATCAGAAAGCGCTGGCCATATATCAGGATGCCGGTCTTCCGGATGCTCAGGCAGTTTCCGAACGCCTTGAAAATCTGAACAGAAAGCGGGGAATAAAAAAATAAAAGAATTCTGATAGATTTCCGTATTGCCATCCGTAATAATAAGTGTAAGACAAAACAAGCCGGCGCGCAGGTTTGGAAAAGAGGATAATTTTTATGAAGATTGGAGAAAAGAATTATATTCAGCAATTACAATTGCACAATGAAAAAGCACTCATGTATGTAATCGATGAATATGGCGGGCTTATCATGGCAATTATCCGCAAACATCTTTTCAGCCAGCCGGAAAAGCAGGAAGAATGCTTTGACGATGTGCTCCTGAAAATCTGGCAGAACATTTCCGAGTTTGATGAGCGTAAGAATACATTCAAAAACTGGGCTGCTGCCATAACGAGATACCGGGCCATTGATTATCTGCGCCAGTATCAGCGGGAACTGGTGACGGTGGACATTGAAGACGCCGCCATTGCCCAGGAGGACCGTATGCTGGCCGGGATGCTGGAACAGGAAATATCTGAAGAAATGGAACAGATGCTGGGATGTTTAAAACCGCTGGACCGGGAATTGTTTTTGAAATTATATGTGGAAGAAAAGACTGTGGAGCAGGTAAGCGAAGAAACAGGAATGAAAAAAGAAATCATATACAATCGGTTATCCAGAGGAAAAAACAGAATCCGCAGACACTGCAGGGCAGAAAGAGGTGTTTCGTATGGCAAATAATATTTATGGATTACTGAATGAGATTGAAACTGATTTTAACGAATATGAAGAAACAGAATTATCCTCCAAAGAAAAAGAAAGACATAAACAGAGAATTTTGATGGAGGTAAAACGGATGGAAAAAAGAAATTATAAAACAGGGAAAATATGGAAAGTAGCAGCGGGCACAGCGGCAGCATGTGTGATTGGCGTGGGAGCATTCGGACTGGCCAATCCGGTTCAGGCGCAGGAACTGTTCAGCAGCGTATTCGGAAAACTCATCGAAACCTCTCAGGGCGAGAAATATGAACAGGAAGATACTGAAAGATATAAGACGATTGGAGAAAATGCAGTTGCGGTTCAGGAAGAAGTAGATAAACGTCAGGAAGAAGGTTATGTACTGACAACAGAGCAGGACGGTGTGACCATTTCCGTATCCGACGTGTACTGTGATGGTTATGTACTTTATTACACCACCACCCTGAAAACCGACCGTGAAAATTTAAACAGCGCAGATGGTATTGTTCTTGAGAAAAAGACCGGAGAACCCTATGATATCAAAGTCAATGGTGAAGAACTGTCAGAGGTTATCCGTCCCTTTGAAAAATCAGCAGACGGAACCTTTGTGGCAGTTCAGCAGATAGATTTGATGAGTCCTTATGACAGCAGTGAAAATCCTACAGAACTGACACAGGATGAAAACGGAACACTGGTGGTGGACTGGACTGTGCGTCAGCTGGACGGATATCTCTGGGATGCGTGGGAGGATAACGGCGAATATAAGAGTACCGGAACCGCAGCAGGAGAATGGAGCCTTCGGTTCCCGGTAACGGTAGATACTTCCCAGAACGAAGCCTTTGATATTAATAAAGAAGAAAACGGCATTCTGGTAAAACGCGGCGTTAAGACCAAAGCCGGCCTTGTACTGGAAGTGGAACTTCCGGATTTCAGGCAGGAACCCTATAACGATAAATTCAATGACCCGGAGACAGGAATCAAAGACAGTCAGGGAAAATATCTCCAGTGGCTGAGTCAGAAAGCAGACCTCCGGGAAGACGGTACCTGTACCAGCCAGATTATGGTGCTTTACAACGGACAGAAGGATTTGTCCTTTAACGTAACTACCAGGGACAAAGACCAGATTCAGATTGCAGATATCGAATTCCAGGTACCGTAACACAGGCGGTTCCCGATGAATTACAGATAAATACCGGAACATGAAAAACCCTTTCCGCGGATATGCGGAAAGGGTTTTTCAAAATAATCCTTGACATAAAATCGGCGGTTGTGCTATCATATAGGGTGCACTATTGTGATAAAGTGTGCTTATTATAATTAATCATAGAGAAACAACAGGAAGCGTATTTTAGAAACGAAATATTCGGCGGTGAAAACCGCTGAATTACTGTTGGTTGTTGCACGGAACTGTTAATAAATTAGAAAACGAGAGGTGAACCGTCAATGGAGAAAAACAGAATACGTCCGATTAAAGCAGGAAAAAGCGTTCGTATGAGTTACTCGCGACAAAAGGAAGTATTGGAAATGCCGAACCTGATCGAGGTTCAGAAGAATTCTTACAACTGGTTTATCAATGAAGGGTTGAAAGAAGTATTTGCTGATATCTCTCCCATCGCAGATTACAGCGGGCAGTTAAGTCTGGAATTCGTTGATTTTACATTATGTGAAAAAGATGTGAAATATTCCATCGAAGAATGTAAGGAACGGGATGCAACTTACGCCGCACCCTTAAAGGTAAGAGTAAGATTTTACAACAAAGAGGCAGTTGAAGAAGTCAAAGATTATGAAATCTTCATGGGCGATTTACCACTTATGACAGAAACAGGAACGTTCGTAATCAACGGAGCGGAGCGAGTAATCGTCAGCCAGCTGGTACGTTCTCCTGGCATATATTATGGAATTGCACACGATAAAGTGGGTAAGACATTATATTCCTGCACTGTAATCCCCAATCGTGGTGCGTGGCTGGAATACGAGACAGATTCCAATGATGTTTTCTATGTACGTGTTGACAGAACCAGAAAGGTTCCGGTTACCGTATTGATTCGTGCACTGGGAATTGGAACCAATCAGGAAATTATAGATTTGTTTGGGGAAGAACCCAAGATTATCGCCAGCTTTGGAAAAGATGTTGCCACCAATTATCAGGAAGGCCTGCTGGAATTATACAAGAAAATCCGTCCGGGCGAGCCTCTTACCGTGGAAAGCGCGGAGAGCCTGATTAATGCAATGTTTTTTGACCCAAGACGTTATGACCTTGCAAAAGTAGGAAGATATAAATTTAATAAAAAACTGTCTCTCAGGAACCGCATACACGGACAGGTTCTGGCAGAAGACGTGGTAGATGTGTCCACCGGAGAGATTATTGCGGAGCAGGGAGCCACCGTCACCAGAGAACTGGCAGATGATATCCAGAACGCTGCGGTTCCCTACGTGTGGATTCAGGGAGAAGAACGCAATATCAAGGTGCTGTCCAACCTGATGGTAGACGTGACCAGGTATGTGGATATAGACAGAGAAGAAGCCAGAAAACTGGGCATTACAGAGCTTGTGTACTATCCGGTTCTGGAAACCATTCTGGAAGAAAATGAGACGCTGGAAGATATCAAAAATGCTCTGCACCGGGATGCGGCAGACCTGATTCCCAAACACATCACCAGAGAAGACATTCTGGCGTCCATCAATTATAATATGCACCTGGAATACGGACTTGGAAATGACGACGATATCGACCACCTGGGCAATCGTCGAATTCGTGCCGTGGGAGAATTGCTGCAGAACCAGTACCGTATCGGACTTTCCCGCATGGAACGTGTGGTGCGGGAACGTATGACAACCCAGGATCTGGAGGGAATCTCGCCCCAGAGCCTGATTAATATCAAACCGGTGACGGCTGCGGTAAAAGAATTCTTTGGTTCTTCCCAGTTATCCCAGTTTATGGACCAGAACAATCCTCTGGGCGAACTGACCCACAAAAGGCGTCTGTCCGCACTGGGGCCCGGAGGTCTGTCCAGAGACCGTGCCGGATTCGAGGTCCGCGACGTGCATTATTCCCATTACGGAAGGATGTGCCCCATTGAGACCCCTGAAGGACCCAATATCGGTCTGATTAACTCCCTTGCAACTTATGCGAGAATCAATGATTACGGGTTTGTGGAAGCTCCCTATCGTAAAATAGATAAATCCGACCCCAAAAATCCAAGGGTTACAGACGAAGTTGTCTATATGACAGCAGATGAAGAAGACAATTACCATGTGGCGCAGGCGAATGAAGCGCTGGATGCAGACGGACATTTCGTAAGGAATTCCGTATCCGGACGTTACCGGGAAGAGACTCAGGAATATGAAAAGACCATGTTCGACTACATGGACGTTTCCCCGAAAATGGTATTTTCCGTGGCAACGGCACTGATTCCTTTCCTGGAAAATGACGACGCCAACCGCGCGCTGATGGGCTCCAATATGCAGCGTCAGGCCGTTCCGCTGCTGACCACGGAAGCTCCGGCAGTAGGAACCGGAATGGAGACAAAAGCGGCAGTGGACTCCGGCGTCTGTGTGGTTGCAAAACATTCCGGCGTGGTGGAGCGTTCTGTTTCCAATGAGATTACCATACGCACCGAAGAAGGCAAACGGGAAGTATATAAGCTGACCAAATTTTCCAGAAGCAACCAGTCCAACTGCTACAATCAGCGGCCCATTGTATTTAAGGGCGACAAAGTAGAAGCCGGGCAGGTCATTGCAGACGGTCCTTCCACTTCCAACGGAGAACTGGCGCTGGGTAAAAATCCGCTGATTGGATTTATGACCTGGGAAGGCTACAATTATGAAGATGCGGTTTTATTAAGCGAACGTCTGGTGCAGGAAGACGTCTATACGTCTGTGCACATTGAAGAATATGAGGCGGAAGCCCGCGACACCAAACTGGGGCCGGAAGAAATTACCAGAGACGTTCCCGGCGTGGGTGACGACGCACTGAAAGACCTGGATGAAAGAGGGATTATCCGTATTGGGGCGGAAGTCCGTGCCGGAGATATTCTGGTGGGCAAAGTAACTCCCAAGGGAGAGACAGAGCTGACAGCAGAAGAACGTCTTCTGCGGGCAATTTTCGGTGAAAAGGCGAGGGAGGTCAGAGACACATCCCTGAAAGTGCCCCATGGAGAATACGGTATCGTGGTAGACGCCAAAGTATTTACCAGAGAAAACGGAGATGAATTATCTCCCGGCGTGAACCAGGCAGTCCGCATTTACATTGCTCAGAAACGTAAGATTTCCGTGGGCGACAAGATGGCGGGACGTCATGGAAATAAGGGTGTGGTTTCCCGTGTGCTTCCGGTGGAAGATATGCCTTTCCTGCCCAATGGCCGGCCTCTGGACATTGTGCTGAATCCTCTGGGCGTGCCTTCCCGTATGAATATCGGGCAGGTACTGGAAATCCACTTAAGCCTTGCGGCAAAAGCCCTTGGGTTCAATATTGCCACTCCGGTATTTGACGGGGCAAGAGAAGATGACATTATGGATACCCTGGACCTGGCAAATGATTATGTCAATCTGTCCTGGGAAGATTTTGAGACAAAGTATAAAACAGAACTCCTGCCGGAAGTTATGGAATATCTCTATGAAAACCGGGGACATCGGGAAGTGTGGAAGGGCGTGCCCCTTTCCCGTGACGGAAAAGTAAGGCTCCGTGACGGAAGAACGGGAGAATATTTCGACAGCCCCGTCACCATCGGCCACATGCATTATCTGAAGCTCCACCATCTGGTAGACGATAAGATTCATGCCCGTTCCACCGGACCCTATTCACTGGTAACCCAGCAGCCGCTGGGAGGAAAAGCCCAGTTCGGCGGACAGCGTTTCGGCGAGATGGAGGTATGGGCCCTGGAGGCATACGGTGCTTCCTACACCTTACAGGAAATCCTTACGGTAAAATCCGATGATGTAATCGGACGTGTGAAGACTTACGAGGCGATTATCAAGGGTGACAATATTCCCGAACCGGGAATTCCGGAATCTTTTAAGGTACTTTTGAAAGAGCTGCAGTCTCTGGGACTGGACGTAAAAGTTCTGGATGAAAACAGAGAAGAAGTGGAGTTGATGGAAACCAGCGAGTACGGCAATACGGATTTGAATTCCATTATCACAGGAGACCGCAACTTTGCCTTTGAAGAGGAAGAATCCTTCGGAGCCATGGGCTTCAGCAAGCAGGAATTCAGCGAGGATGAAGAACTGGTGGATATCGAAGAAGAGGAAGAAGAAGCATTGGAGCTCGAAGATGATTTCGCTGACTTCGACAGTGTTCTGGATGATTAGTCAGATATCCTGCAGAAATGAGGAAGGGAGAATCACAAATGCCGGAAACAATGAATAAAGAAAAATACCAGCCAATTACCTTTGACGCCATTAAGATTGGACTGGCATCACCTGAAAAAATAAGAGAATGGTCCCGGGGCGAAGTAAAAAAACCGGAAACCATTAACTATAGAACCCTGAAACCGGAAAAGGACGGTCTGTTCTGCGAAAAGATTTTCGGACCGAGCAAAGACTGGGAATGCCATTGCGGGAAATATAAGAAAATCCGCTACAAAGGCGTGGTCTGCGACCGATGCGGCGTGGAAATCACCAAGGCCAGCGTCCGCAGGGAACGCATGGGGCATATCGAGCTGGCAGCTCCCGTTTCCCATATCTGGTATTTCAAGGGAATCCCCAGCAGAATGGGGCTGATTCTGGATTTATCACCCAGAACTCTGGAAAAGGTACTGTATTTTGCTTCCTATATCGTACTGGACAAAGGCACCAGCGATTTGCAGTACAAACAGGTACTGTCAGAAGCGGAATACCAGGAAGCCAGAGAAAAATACGGCAGTGATTTCCGGGTAGGCATGGGCGCAGAGTCCATCAGGGAACTGCTGGAAGCCATTGATCTGGAAAAAGATGCGCTGGAATTAAAGACAGCTTTAAAAGACGCTACCGGCCAGAAACGTGCCAGAATTATCAAGCGTCTGGAGGTTGTGGAAGCCTTCCGGGGTTCCGGAAACCGGCCGGAATGGATGATAATGGATGTGATTCCTGTGATTCCGCCGGATTTGCGGCCTATGGTACAGTTAGACGGAGGAAGATTTGCAACTTCCGATTTGAATGATTTGTACCGCCGGATTATCAACCGGAATAACCGTCTGCGCAGGCTGCTGGAGCTGGGTGCGCCGGATATTATTGTAAGAAATGAAAAACGTATGCTGCAGGAAGCAGTAGATGCACTGATAGACAATGGCAGGAGAGGGCGTCCGGTTACCGGACCAGGAAACCGTGCTCTGAAATCCCTGTCTGACATGTTAAAAGGTAAATCAGGACGGTTTCGTCAGAACCTTCTGGGCAAGCGTGTGGATTATTCCGGACGTTCTGTTATCGTGGTGGGGCCGGAGCTGAAGATTTACCAGTGCGGCCTGCCGAAAGAGATGGCCATTGAGCTGTTCAAGCCCTTTGTGATGAAAGAACTGGTATGCAACGGAACCGCCCACAATATCAAGAGCGCCAAGAAAATGGTGGAACGTCTCCAGTCGGAGGTATGGGACGTTCTGGAAGAAGTAATCAAGGAACATCCGGTTATGCTGAACCGTGCTCCCACCCTTCACAGACTGGGAATCCAGGCATTTGAGCCCATACTGGTAGAAGGTAAGGCAATCAAGCTCCATCCGCTGGTATGTACGGCATTTAATGCGGACTTTGACGGAGACCAGATGGCTGTTCATCTTCCATTGTCTGTGGAAGCCCAGTCAGAATGCAGATTTCTGCTGTTGTCTCCCAATAACCTGTTGAAACCCTCCGACGGAGGCCCGGTAGCAGTGCCTTCCCAGGATATGGTCCTTGGTATTTACTACCTGACACAGGAACGGCCGGGGGCACTGGGAGAAGGAAAATTCTTCAAAAACGTAAACGAAGCAATTCTGGCTTATGAGAACGACGCACTGACCCTTCATTCCAGAATAAAGGTCCGTATTACCAGAAACATGCCGGGAGGAGAGGAAATCAGCGGCAATGTGGAGTCCACGCTGGGACGTTTTATTTTCAATGAAATACTGCCCCAGGACCTGGGCTTTGTGGACAGAACCAATCCGGAAGACATCCTGAAACTGGAAATAGATTTCCATGTGGGTAAAAAGGGCCTGAAGCAGATTCTGGAAAAAGTAATTAATATCCATGGAGCCACCAGGACAGCAGAGGTGCTGGATGATATCAAGTCCATGGGATATAAATACTCCACCAGAGCGGCCATGACCGTATCCATTTCCGACATGACGGTGCCGGAGAAGAAACCCGCCCTGATTAAAAACGCCCAGGATACGGTGGATAAGATTACCAGGAACTACAAGCGAGGCCTGATTACGGAAGAAGAGCGTTACAAAGAAGTTGTGGAGACCTGGAAAGAAACAGACGACATCCTGACGAAAGAGCTGCTGGATGGTCTGGACAAATACAATAATATTTATATGATGGCAGATTCCGGAGCCCGTGGTTCCGATAAACAGATTAAACAGCTTGCAGGTATGCGAGGTCTGATGGCCGACACCACAGGACGGACCATTGAGCTGCCCATCAAGTCCAATTTCCGTGAAGGACTGGACGTACTGGAATATTTCATGTCCGCCCATGGAGCACGGAAAGGACTTTCCGATACTGCGCTTCGTACCGCAGACTCCGGTTATCTGACCAGACGTCTGGTGGACGTATCGCAGGAGCTGATTATCCGTGATATTGACTGCTGCGAAGGAAAAGAAGCGCCTGGAATGTATGTAAAGGCCTTTATGGACGGAAAAGAAGAAATTGAAAGTCTTCAGGAGCGTATTACCGGGCGGTTTGCCTGTGAAGATATCTGCGATGCAGAAGGAAACGTACTGGTCAGGGCCAATCATATGATTACCCCGAAACGTGCCGCCCTTGTGATGAGCAAAGGAGTGGATGACAAAGGGGAGCCTCTGGACAGGGTAAAAATCCGTACGGTGCTGACCTGCCGTTCCCATAACGGTATCTGTGCAAAATGCTACGGTGCCAATATGGCTACCGGCCAGGCAGTGCAGGTGGGAGAATCCGTGGGAATTATCGCGGCCCAGTCCATCGGTGAGCCGGGAACACAGCTTACCATGCGTACCTTCCATACGGGCGGCGTTGCCGGAAACGACATCACACAGGGTCTTCCCCGTGTGGAGGAGCTTTTTGAGGCCCGCAAACCGAAAGGACTTGCGATTATCACCGAATTTGCGGGAGTTGCCACCATCAAGGATACCAAGAAAAAACGTGAAATTATCGTAACCAACGAGGAAACCGGAGAGACCAAGGCATACCTGATTCCCTACGGTTCCAGAATCAAGATTATGGACGGAGCAGTGCTGGAGGCCGGCGACGAGCTGACAGAAGGAAGCGTGAATCCCCATGATATTCTGAAAATCAAGGGCGTCCGGGCAGTACAGGACTATATGATTCAGGAAGTACAGCGTGTATACCGCCTGCAGGGGGTGGAAATCAACGATAAGCATATCGAAGTGATTGTGCGCCAGATGCTGAAGAAAATCCGCATTGAGAATAACGGAGATTCCGAGTTCCTGCCGGGAACCCTGGTGGATATTCTGGAGTACGAGGACACCAATGAGAGACTGGAAGAAGAAGGTCTGGAGCCGGCAGACGGTAAACAGGTAATGCTGGGAATCACCAAGGCTTCCCTTGCCACCAATTCTTTCCTGTCAGCAGCCTCCTTCCAGGAGACCACCAAAGTCCTGACAGAGGCAGCCATCAAGGGCAAGGTTGACCCCCTGATCGGACTGAAAGAAAACGTAATTATCGGTAAGCTGATTCCTGCCGGAACCGGTATGAAACGTTACCGCGACATCCGCCTTTCCACCGATGTAAATGACATGGACAGTATTTACTTTGACGAAGAAATGCTGGATTTCAGTTACGTGCCGGAAGAAGAGGAACCGGAGGAGGAAGATTTCGGGGAAGATTTTGAGGAGCTGGACGAAACAGAAGAAGCAGAAGTGCTGGAAACAGAATAACATAAGATAAAGGCAGAGGCCGCTCTTTCCATAGCAGCAGAAAGGGCGGCCTTTTTGAAATGAACCTGGGCAATTCAGGTTATTCCGGGAAACATAAAAGTTACCATACATAATTCAGAAGTCTGCGAATGTCTTAAACGGGGAAGCAGGCATTGACAACAAATGTCATAATAAATATTGCAAATGCCGGCGGGTCAACGTGCGAATCAGATCCGCTGTTCAGAAAATGACCTTCAAAGTCGGCAAGCAGAGAAGCAATTGTGCCAAATACCACGCTCATCAGCAATGACAGCCAGAGATTTCCTGAGGACGCATAGCATTGTACCACAGTTGCAGCGGCAATGATTACAATATGGTGGCAGCCGAAGAAAGGCTGTCCGATTTCTGCAAAAATCAGGCCAATTGCTGCAAGTCCGAAAATCAGGGTGGGATACGCTCCTCCAAATCCTTCTGCCGGTACACCGGAATGAATAGCGCCGGTATAAATTCCGCCTGTAACCAGACTGTAACCAATGGCAATAATCAGCGTGTTTGCCAGAGGTTTTCCTTTACTGAATACTTCTGTTCCCGTTCTCAGTTTTCCGCCGAAGACCAGACGGACCAGGATTGCAGAACAGAACACAGTAATTCCGGGTGCATCGGTAATCAGGCGGTTGGAAATGGTTCCTGCAAAAAGATTTGCAACGACAAGTTCTTTAAAAAGGAAACCAATTACGCCGAAAATACCGCCCACAAGGAGAACAGATGGCTCGTTGCATCCGCCCAGTGCAGTGGCGATATCCGCTCCGTTTTCCGTAATGCCTTTTTTTCGGGCAAAAGCAGAAGCAGCTACGCCTCCGGCAAATGCAATATGCGGGCCGAAAAACGGGCCGAAAGCAACATAGTTCAGCAGAATGTTGGATGCGTCTCCCGCACCGCACATGGCTGCCACAGACCCCGCTACGGGGAATACGCCGGTCATGATAAAGGCCGGTAAAGCTCCGATGGAAGCTGCAAAAACTCCGCTGTATGGCGTAATGGCCCGCTGTCATCCTCTGGCCGAAAAAGAATCCATTCATCTGTCTGATCTGGAAAATCAGGAGCTGTTGCTGTTAGACCTGTATAATGAATTTAACAGAAAAATTTTAGAACTGGCTGACAGAGAAAAAATTTCTTATATTATGCGGGGAGTCGTAGAAATGAACAGCTTTCTTCCCCTTATTTTTTCAGGACTGGCCATTGGATTTACAGACAGAGAGATTTATCGCTATTATGATTTTCATGAGGAAATATCTCTTCTGCCACTGGTACTGGAAGATGGGGAGCAGCTTTATGTGGAATCCCACCTGGTTACGCTGAAAGGGATTGCTCCGGACTGGGAAACGCAGCATTATATTGACTATGAGAAAGAAAAATGGGGCGATGTGTTTCCAATGGATAGCGCAGAGAAAACATTTTAACATAGAGGATTTCCGGAACTGTTGCGGAGAAGGATGAATAGAAATGGAAAATCCGGGAAAAATTAGAAAAAGTCCTTGACATGGCGATTTTATCCTTATATAATGATTTAGCGTGCATATTGATATGCACTTATAATTTTACAGGAGGTGAAAAGAATGCCAACATTTAACCAGTTAGTAAGAAAAGGAAGACAGACATCTACAAAGAAATCTACCGCACCGGCTTTACAGAAAGGATACAACTCCTTAAAGAAACGCCCAACGGATACTTCTGCACCCCAGAAGAGAGGTGTTTGTACCGCAGTGAAAACTGCAACTCCTAAGAAACCTAACTCTGCTCTTCGTAAAATCGCCAGAGTCCGTCTTTCCAACGGAATTGAAGTGACAAGCTATATTCCGGGTGAAGGCCATAACCTGCAGGAGCACAGCGTTGTTCTGATCAGGGGCGGAAGAGTAAAAGACTTGCCAGGTACCAGATATCACATTATCCGTGGAACTCTGGATACCGCAGGCGTTGCAAACAGACGCCAGGCACGTTCCAAATATGGTGCAAAGAGACCAAAAGATGCCAAAAAATAATCTGAAATAACCTGAAATTTATGGCAGACAATAGTATCACAATGGTTAGTGTTGGAAACCGCGAGAGCGTACATTCTTTTTGACGCATAGAAACAGACGGAAAGCAGCAGGCTTTCCGCACAGACAGATTTCCGCACGAACACAGAACAGTGAGTACCGTTGAATTAATCGAGAAAATCAGAAAATGATTAAGGAGGGAAGCGACGTGCCACGTAAAGGACATACTCAGAAGAGAGACGTATTAGCAGATCCACTGTACAATAATAAAGTGGTTACTAAACTTATCAACAACATTATGCTGGATGGTAAGAAGGGCGTAGCTCAGAAAATTGTATATGGAGCATTTAACAGAGTTGCAGAAAAAACCGACAAGCCGGCAATCGAAGTATTCGAAGAGGCTATGAACAATATTATGCCGGTACTGGAAGTAAAAGCAAGACGTATCGGCGGTGCAACATATCAGGTGCCGATTGAGGTAAGACCTGACAGACGCCAGGCCCTGGCGCTCCGCTGGCTGACTCTTTTCTCACGCAAGAGAGGCGAGAAGACCATGGAAGAAAGGCTGGCAAATGAGATTATGGATGCGGCAAATAATACGGGTGCATCTGTAAAGAGAAAAGAAGATATGCACAAAATGGCAGAGGCAAACAAAGCATTTGCGCATTATCGTTTTTAACATTTTTAGGAGGAAAAAACCTTGGCTGGAAGAGAATATCCATTAGAGAGAACCAGAAATATCGGTATTATGGCTCATATTGACGCTGGTAAAACTACCACGACAGAGCGTATTCTTTACTATACCGGTGTTAATTATAAGATTGGTGATACTCATGAAGGTACTGCCACCATGGACTGGATGGAGCAGGAGCAGGAAAGAGGTATTACCATTACTTCAGCCGCTACAACATGTCACTGGACGTTACAGGAAAACTGTAAGCCGAAAGAAGGTGCATTGGAGCATCGTATCAATATTATTGATACTCCGGGACACGTTGACTTTACGGTTGAAGTGGAACGTTCACTCCGTGTACTGGATGGCGCCGTAGGCGTTTTCTGTGCAAAAGGCGGGGTAGAACCTCAGTCTGAAAACGTATGGCGCCAGGCCGATACCTATAACGTACCGAGAATGGCATTTATCAATAAGATGGACATTCTGGGAGCTGATTTCTACGGAGCAGTGGAACAGATTAAAACGCGTCTGGGTAAGAATGCAATCTGCATTCAGCTGCCCATCGGTAAGGAAGATTCTTTTAAGGGAATCGTTGACCTGTTTGAAATGAAAGCCTATATCTATAATGATGATAAAGGCGATGATATTTCAGTTATAGATATTCCGGATGATATGAAGGAAGACGCAGAACTGTACCGTACGGAACTGGTGGAAAAAGTATGTGAGCTGGATGACGACCTGATGATGGAGTACCTGGAAGGGGAAGAACCATCAGTGGAAGCCATGAAAGCTGCTTTAAGAAAAGGAACCTGCGAATGTACGGCTATTCCGGTATGCTGCGGTACTGCTTACAGGAATAAGGGCGTTCAGAAGCTGCTGGACGCAGTAATTGAGTATATGCCCTCTCCGGTAGATATCCCTGCAATTAAGGGAACAGACATGGAAGGCAATGAAGTAGAGAGACATTCTTCAGACGAAGAACCATTCTCAGCGCTGGCATTTAAGATTATGACAGACCCGTTCGTAGGAAAGCTGGCATTCTTCCGTGTGTATTCCGGTACCATGAATTCCGGTTCCTATGTACTGAATGCAACAAAAGATAAAAAAGAGCGTGTGGGACGTATCCTTCAGATGCATGCAAATAAGCGGGCGGAACTTGATAAAGTTTACTCCGGTGATATTGCGGCAGCAGTGGGATTCAAATTTACCGCTACAGGAGATACCATCTGCGATGAGCAGCATCCGGTAATTCTGGAGTCCATGGAGTTCCCGGAACCGGTTATTGAGCTGGCAATCGAGCCCAAGACAAAAGCAGGACAGGGCAAGATGGGCGAGGCTCTTGCCAAACTTGCAGAGGAGGACCCCACCTTCCGTGCACACACCAATGCAGAGACAGGACAGACCATTATCGCAGGTATGGGCGAGCTCCATCTGGAGATTATCGTTGACCGTCTGCTCCGCGAATTCAAGGTAGAGGCAAATGTAGGCGCACCTCAGGTTGCTTACAAAGAGACATTTACCAAACCAATCGACCAGGAATACAAATATGCAAAACAGTCCGGCGGACGCGGACAGTATGGCCACTGTAAAGTCAGATTTGAGCCAATGGACGCCAACGGAGAAGAACTGTTCAAATTTGATTCCGAAGTTGTGGGCGGCGCTATTCCGAAAGAATATATCCCTGCAGTAGGGGAAGGTATTGAGGAAGCTACCAAAGCCGGTGTTCTGGCAGGATTCCCGGTTGTAGGCGTTCATGCTACCGTATACGACGGTTCCTACCATGAAGTGGACTCTTCTGAAATGGCATTCCATATTGCCGGTTCCATGGCATTTAAAGAGGCCATGAAGAAAGCAACACCGGTACTGCTGGAGCCTATTATGAAAGTGGAAGTAACCATGCCGGAAGAATACATGGGCGACGTAATCGGAGATATCAACTCCCGCCGCGGACGTATCGAAGGTATGGACGACTTGGGCGGCGGCAAGATTGTGCGCGCATTTGTGCCTCTTGCTGAAATGTTCGGATATTCCACAGATTTACGTTCCAGAACACAGGGACGCGGAAACTATTCCATGTTCTTTGAAAAATACGAACAGGTACCGAAGAGTGTTCAGGAAAAAGTAATCACCGCAAAAGACTGATGTTTATTCCCGCGAGGTTTTTGATTCCCTTGCCGGAAGTTACTGGAACACCCGCAGGGTGTGAACAGTAACACAATTTGCCGGCAGTGACATGGAAAGTCATAGAAAACACTTGAAAATCCGGTGATTATCGAATATAATCATAAATAGCTGATTAGAATTCTGTATTCAATTAAGAAAGCCCAGGAGGGCAGAAATTAAGGAGGACGTTATAAAATGGCTAAAGCTAAATTTGAGAGAACAAAACCGCATTGTAATATCGGAACCATTGGTCACGTTGACCATGGTAAAACAACTTTAACAGCGGCTATCACAAAAGTTTTATCTGAAAGAGTTGCAGGAAACGAAGCTACCGATTTTGAAAACATCGACAAAGCTCCGGAAGAAAGAGAAAGAGGTATCACCATCTCTACCGCACACGTTGAGTATGAAACAGAAAACAGACATTACGCACACGTTGACTGCCCAGGCCATGCTGACTACGTAAAGAACATGATTACCGGTGCTGCTCAGATGGACGGTGCTATCCTTGTAGTAGCTGCTACTGACGGTGTTATGGCTCAGACCAAAGAGCACATCCTTCTGTCCCGTCAGGTAGGCGTACCTTACATCGTTGTATTCATGAACAAATGTGACATGGTTGACGACGAAGAGCTGCTGGAACTGGTAGAAATGGAAATTACTGAGATTCTGGAAGAATATGAATTCACAGACTGCCCGATTATCAAAGGTTCCGCTCTGAAAGCTCTGGAAGATCCAAGCGGAGAATGGGGCGACAAAGTTATGGAACTGATGGCAGCAGTTGACGAGCATATTCCGGATCCTCAGCGTGCAACAGATCAGCCGTTCCTGATGCCTATCGAGGATATCTTCACCATTACAGGTCGTGGAACCGTTGCTACCGGTAGAGTAGAGCGTGGTGTTCTCCATGTAAATGAAGAAGTTGAAATCGTTGGTATCAAAGAAGAGACCAAGAAAACCGTTGTAACCGGTATCGAAATGTTCCGTAAACTGTTAGACGAGGCTCAGGCTGGTGATAACATCGGCGCACTGCTTCGTGGTATTCAGAGAACTGAAATCGAAAGAGGACAGGTTCTTGCAAAACCCGGCACAGTAACATGCCATACCAAATTTACCGCTCAGGTTTACGTTCTGACAAAAGATGAAGGTGGACGTCATACTCCGTTCTTCAACAACTACAGACCTCAGTTCTATTTCAGAACAACTGACGTAACAGGCGTTTGCAACCTGCCGGAAGGTACAGAAATGTGTATGCCTGGCGATAACGTAGAGATGAGCATTGAGCTGATTCATCCGATCGCTATGGAGCAGGGTCTTACATTCGCTATCCGCGAAGGCGGACGTACCGTAGGTTCCGGACGTGTGGCTTCTATCGTTGAATAATCAGTAAAAAGTCAGACTTTACAGGGCTTTCCGAGAAATCGGAAAGCCCTTTTTGAAACTTTGCAGCAAAAAAAAGTGGGAAGCGGTGCCAGGAAATAAAAATTGTAGTACAGACTATTTTGGAAAGTAAAAAACACCCATACACATATGCGCATGAGTGTTTTTCAGCCATAATCAATATAGCTATCTCTATTTTAGTATATTACCACATTTACAAATTTATGACAAGAGTTTGTAGTAAATTTTTGAAAATAATGTGTTATAAAGTATCGAATTTATGGTATTCAATTTTTGATTTGGGTAAAGCAATTGTATAAAAGAAAACAATAATACAATCCGTAGTCTGACCGGAGAATACAGGAAGATAGAGCCGGATTGCCGGGAGGGAGTGCGGCTGCAGTTGGAGCGCATGAAAGAACTTTGTAGAGAGCGCAATAGTTTGTATGAGAAGCAGAATGATTTGAAAGGGCAGAAATGGAAGATTGAGAAATCGCCGGAGCGATAAAAGGTACGGAGTATGGTGATTGCTGTGCCTTATGCTTTTGTGGTAAAAGGAGCATGAACGTGGTATAATCGAAGTTATAATCTGATGCCGTATGGAAAAGAGGTTGTTTATATTTGAAAAACTATGTTATTTACAGGCATATAGGTGATTTGTCTAAATCAAATAATGGTTGGGTAAAAGAATTAAATTTCATTTCGTGGAATAACAGAGAGCCGGTTTATGATATAAGAATATGGAATCAGGACCATACAAGATATGGTAAGGGAATTATGATTACGCCGAAGCAAATGCTTATATTAAAAGGACTGTTAAGAGAGATTGATATATTTTAATAATATGGACAGCAACTTTTCAGAGGTGACTGAGATGGGGAAGGTTAGACTCACGATTACTGACAGCAGTTGCCGAGGCGGCTATTTCATAAAAGGTCAGGAATAGCGGAAATACTGATTTTCTCAAAGCGAGTTAATTACAGAAATATTTTTCAGAATGATTATGAAAGACATGGCTTTGTACTTACAGGGGAAAAACAGCCCGGAGGAAGGTACGCAGGAGTATATACTCCGAATGGAGTGTTAGCATTCTGCCGGACAGGAAAAAGGTTCTTCCGTGATGAAATAAAATCCCGGAAGAACCTTTCGATTTCAGTTTACAGAAAAGATGTCATACGCTTATTGTTTTTTATGGGTATTCTGATATTATTTCCCGGCATACGCCTGGAATGATTATACACCCTGAGCAATCATGGCTTCCGCCACTTTTTCAAATCCGGCGATATTTGCGCCTGCCACATAGTCGCCTTCTTTGCCGTAACGTTTTGCAGCGTCATCCAGGTTATGGAAAATATTTACCATGATACTCTGAAGTTTGCTGTCCACCTCTTCAAAGGTCCAGCTCAGGCGTTCGGAGTTCTGGCTCATTTCCAGTGCGGAGGTAGCTACGCCACCTGCGTTTGCAGCTTTTCCGGGTGCAAATAATACCTTATTCTGCTGCAGATATTCGGTTGCTTCCAGTGTGGTGGGCATGTTTGCGCCTTCAGCAACTGCAATACATCCGTTTGCTACCAGTGTTTTGGCGTCGTCTAACAGCAGTTCGTTCTGGGTTGCGCAGGGAAGCGCCACGTCGCATTTTACACTCCATACGCCTCTGCCCTCATGATATTCTGCACTGGGTCTTGCTGCCGCATATTCGGTGAGACGCGCGCGTTTTACTTCTTTTACCTCTTTCAGAAGTGCCACGTCAATACCTTCGGGATCATAAACCCATCCGGTGGAGTCGCTGACGGTTACCACTTTTGCCCCTAACTGATGTGCTTTCTGAGTTGCATAGATTGCCACATTTCCGGAACCGGATACGCAGACAATTTTGCCTTTCATATCGTGTCCGTTGCATTTGAGCATTTCTTCAGTCAGATACAGCAGGCCGTATCCGGTAGCTTCGGTACGTGCCAGAGAACCGCCGTAGGAAAGACCTTTGCCTGTAAGTACGCCTTCGTAAGTGCCGCGGATTTTCTTGAACTGGCCGAACATATAGCCGATTTCTCTGGCGCCTGTTCCGATATCTCCTGCAGGAACGTCGGTATCTGCGCCAATATATTTGCAGAGCTCTGTCATAAAGCTCTGGCAGAATGCCATAACTTCACGGTCGGATTTTCCTTTGGGGTCGAAATCAGAACCGCCCTTGCCGCCGCCGATGGGAAGGCCCGTCAGGGAGTTTTTGAAAATCTGCTCAAATCCCAGGAATTTGATAATTCCAAGATTTACGGAAGGATGAAGCCTTAAGCCGCCCTTGTAAGGTCCAATGCTGTTGTTGAACTGTACACGGTAGCCGGTGTTTACCTGTACCTGGCCTTTATCATCCACCCAGGGCACACGGAATTTGAACTGTCTGTCCGGTTCGGTCAGACGTTCCAGGAGGGCTTCTCTGCGGTATGTTTCTTCATTTGCTTCAATCACCGGGCGCAGAGAGTTCAGAACTTCCTTTGCTGCCTGATGAAATTCAGGTTCTGCCGGGTTTTTTGCAATTACGCGTTCTAATACTTCATCAACATAGCTCATATTATTTTCTCCTTTATTGTTAGAATTATCATCAACAGATATATTTTAGTATTATTTTTCTGATTTTGCAATCTTTTTCTTTTATTCTTTACAGTTTTATCGCAACAGAGTGCAGATGCGGACAAAAGCATTCAAAGAAATATTTGAATTCATAATAAAAAAAACTTTTTATTATGGTAAAATCACAGAATATCCGGAATTAACTGAATATTTCTTCGGAGGAAACCTGGATTATCCGGTATTCTCCTTCCGTCAGCCCATAAGCCAGGGCGATGCTCCGGTCTGCTTCTTCATAATATTTCATCCATCTTTGGGAATCTGTTTCCTGCATTAACTTTTCGGCCAGGGAAATCATGTGCTGCTGTTCCTGCTCCGGAATGCGGGGAATGGGAATCTGTTCCAGGCTGGCCCGCAATACCTTCAGTGAACGGAATTTGTTCTCGTAAATAAACTGGGCAGTTCTGGAATTTAAAACAGCCAGAATATAACGGATGTCCAGATGAGGAATCTGCGGAATTAAAATGTTGCAGCTGTTTAAAGACAGTCTCTGTCCATTGTCATAGGCAAATACGAGCTGACTGCCGATAAAGCGGTACAGCAGCTTTTCTTTTGCCCGGTAGCAGGCTTCAGGGGCGCACTGCTGGAAGTTTTCCGGCTGCCAGGAGAGATATCTGTTCCGGGGAGTAATCTTATATTTTTGAATATCGGCGCCTTTGAGTACGACTTCGTTATGGGTGGTTTTCCTGTGCCCAAGCAGGGCGGAATTATTGCCTGTGACGATTCCCAGGGCAAATTCTGCCTGGCCTTTCAGGAATGTCATGTGGCGCTGCCGTTCTGTTTTTTCGATTAACAGACAGGCCTCATCTGTTATATGAAAATTAAAATTTTCAGGATTTACTTTGCGGCTGAGGCGTATTTCAAATTCCTGATTTGGGCCGGAAATCTTCATGCTTTTTGTATCCAGGGGCAGTCCGGTATTTGTTATCTGTAAAATAGAGGCCGGGCACTGTACCTTGTGGAAAACATTTCCCAGATATTCCAGACGGTCTATATGAGTCTGCGCTGCAATCAGCCTGCGGACAGGCAGATGGGATTTTACATGAAGCACTGCTTCCGGGATTACGAATGCAACGGTACCATTCGGGACAGTCCGGTTCAATGCCTGTTCCAGGAAAACATCACAGGATTCCGTGTGTTTTTTTACGGCAGTCCGGAAATTCTTTTTTAAAAATGTTTCAGTAGTCTCATCAAACTGAAAGCCCCAGGGAGGATTTCCAAGAATCAGATGGTACCGGCGGGAATCTTCATCCAGAAGAAAGTCCTGCAGGCGGATTTGTGCCCGGATTCCGGAAACAGGGGTATGCGGAAATTTCAGGGCCATGTTGATTCGGGCGATGAAAATGCTGACGGCGTCAATATCAAATCCGAAAATCTGTTCCGGCGCAATACTGTCCGGAAGCTGCAGCAGGAAGTTTCCGGTGCCGCAGCAGGGGTCCAGAATGAGAAAAGATTTTTCCTGAGGGAGTTCTGACAGCAGGTTTTCTATTAATTTTTTCACAATATGAACAGGGGTGTAGTAGGAGCCTGCTGCTTTCCGTTCTCCCAGATTTTTCAGGGAAATATAAATCATACCCAGTATGTCTGCTTTTTTTTCCGGCAGAACGGTAAAGGGAATCTCCCTGAGAATGTCTGCCGGAGGGAATGCAGATAAATGTCCGGAGTTTTGCCGGGGGGACAATAAACCGGAGGCCGGTTCTGTGCCTGTTAAGAGCTCGTGAACCAGCACCTGGTACTCGCCCAGGGGCAGCGTTCCTCTGAGAAAAGGAAACAGAAGGGGTTCCGTAACTTCCGGTTTCCGGTTTTCGGCGGGGCACAGAAGCTGCAGAGCACATTCTGCCAGGATTGCCCGGATTTGACTGTTTGTCAGGGAAAAGCCTGACAGTTGTTCCAGTATGTGTTCGACAGAAGGCAGATTGGGGGAGTCTGCCGGAAGATAATTTCGATACATGCTGCTTCCGGTGATATATTTCTTATTTCTCCTGGATTTCAGAGTGTTTCTGTGTTTCTCTTTCAGTTGTGTCAGCAGTGCTTCGGTATATGTGACGGAAAAATACGGTTTTCCTTTCCGCTCTGCGGTGGGAGAAATTTTTCCCAGTCTGAGCCAGTTCCGTCCGGTAGCCTGAGAAATGGAAAGAATACTGCAAAGTTCAGACAGGGAATATTCTTTTTCATCAGATGATTTCATGGTTATTCTCCGGTAATCACAGGTGTCTGCAATAATTGTGTTCATATTTAAAAGAGTTTCTGGATATGATAAAGCATAACATAAGGTTATTGGCCTGTCAAAAGGGCGGAAAAGGAGATGCGATGTGTACCAGTATTTCGATGAAAACAAAGGATTTTTATTTTGGGCGTACCATGGATCTGGCAGAAGGATTTCAGGAGTGCGTGGTGTTTACGCCGCGGAATTTTGCGTTTCAGTTTCGGAAGGAGGGAATGCTGCACCGGCATTATGCCATGCTGGGAATGGCCTCTGTGATAGAAGGAATTCCTCTGTATGCGGAGGCTGTAAATGAGAAGGGACTTTGTATTGCGGGGCTGAATTTTCCTGACAGCGCGTATTATCCCATGGAAGAGGAGGAAGGCAGCGCCAGTATTTCTCCTTTTGAACTGGTGTACTGGATTCTGGGAAAGTGTGCTTCTGTGGAGGAGGCCAGAGAACTTCTGGCGTCCACACGTTTAATCGGGATTCCTTTCAGTGAGGAAATACCTCTGACGCCTCTGCACTGGCATATTGCAGACAGGGAATCTTCTATTGTACTGGAGTCCACCAAAAGCGGGCTGGAGGTTTTTGAAAATTCTGTGGGAGTGTTGTCAAACAATCCGTCTTTTCCGTTTCAGATGACAAATATCTGCCAGTATCAGAATCTGATTACAGGCCAGCCTGAGAACTGTTTTAACCGGATTTCCACTTTGCAGCCTTTTGGGCAGGGACTTGGGAGCTTTGGCCTGCCTGGGGATTTTTCTCCGGCCTCCCGTTTCGTAAAGGCCTCTTACCTGAGTATGAATTCGGTCTGTGAGGAGGATGAGCAGAGCAGTATTTCTCAGTTTTTCCATATGCTGGATTCGGTGGCTATGGTAAGAGGAAGTGTGGTTACTCCGGAAGAACGTTATGAGATTACCAGGTATGCCTGCTGTATCAATGCAGATAAGGGAATTTATTATTATAAGACTTATTCCAACAGCCAGATTACTGCAGTAAATATGAACCGGGAAAATCTGAATGGCTGCCAGTGCAGGAGATTTCCTCTGAGAACTTCCCAGCAGGTGGCCTGGATGAATTAAAACAGGAAATATGAAAATAGAAAAAGTGCCGAAATCCCTCATATGAAAGGAAATCGGCACTTTTGTCCTGTACCATATAATCGATGCGACAGGATTTGAACCTGCGACCTCTGCGTCCCGAACGCAGCGCTCTACCAAGCTGAGCCACGCATCGACATCACTATGGCATAATAACATACTTTTTGAGGTTTGTCAACAATTTTCTTTCAGGAACGAAGGCCGGCCCGGATTAGCTGATTCCGAATCTGAGGCCCGGCAGTCATGGCAAGAACCATCTTTATAAGATCCCCCGGTATAAAAGGAATAACTCCGGCAAACAGAGCGGCCTTAACGTCCAGACCGGCCTGAACAGCCAGCCATGCGGTTCCAAAGGCGTAGCAGACAATGGTTCCCAGAATCATTCCGGTCAGACAGAGCATACGGCTGGAAGCAAATTTCTCAATGAAAATCCCGGCGATAACAGCCATAGGGAGGAAGCCCACCAGATAGCCGCCGGTGGGGCCGAAAAGTTTTTCCGGTCCGCTGGTGAACCCGGAAAAAACAGGCAGGCCGGCCAGACCAATCAGCAGATAGACCAGATAACTGATGGCTGCGTCCCTGGTGCCCAGAACGTACAGGGAAAAATAAATGACAAGGTTTGTCAGGGATATGGGCACCGGCCCAATGGGAAGGGAACAGGGGGCCAGAATACAGGTAACGGCAGTAATAAGGCCGATGACAGCAATCTGGCGGACCGAAAAGCCGGTGGGAGAAGAAAAAGAGTTTTTTGTGTCTGACGATGTTTTTTTCATAAATATCCTCCAAAATTTTTTATGTGCTTACAAGTATAATAGCAGGCTGACAAAATGTCAACTAAAAAAATATATTAGTTTACAATTTAAACCGATTGTACATTTGTAAAGGAAATGTTATAATGAATCAATATTCTGAAAAGGAGAGTGCAAAATGAACAGGTTAGGGTATGTTCCGGTTTGCAGCAGCAGTCCCATGTCAAAAACATGTAAAATTCATGTTTACAGGATTACTGCGCCCTTTTTCAGAAAAATTCAGTGATTTTGCTCCTGTGAAACCACCACGTCAGAAGGTTCTGAAAGATAAGATTTGCAGTAATTCCAGATGAGTTTGGCCCCTGCGCGGCGGCCAGACTCTTTTTGCCTTACAGGATTAAATAATTATGCGCAGCTCGCGGAGGTGAAGTTTATTCCCGCAAGCAATGAGGAAAATAGCCATGCTTGTATGGGTATTTGATTACAAATCTGAATATGCAAAGTTCCATATGGGTGCTGTATCTGGCATATTGCGGGATGAGTCTGGCAGAAATCGGAATACTGGAGGGGGTATATCATGCAACCAGTATTTTTGGCTGGTTTGCCCTGAGTTTTATGATGCAGGCCCTGGGAAATAATTTCAATTCAGGCTCGGAAGAGGCGCTGGTTTATGACAGTATGAAATGTCTGGGCCGGGAAGAACACTGTATGGGCGTATATGGTAAATTAAATGTTGTAATAGAAATTTCTCAGGGGATTGCCACGGTTCCGGGCGGTATTCTGGCAGAATATTCTTATTTTTCATGCTACAGTGCATGTCTGGCAATTGGAGTGCTGGCTCTGCTTCCGGTATCGTTTATGACGGAGATACCCTGCGGTTCTTCCGGAAAAGAAACGGGAGGTGTCCGGGAACTGGTGGTACGGCATTTTAAAAACAGTATTATTTTGAGCTGGGTTATAATAAAATCCAAATCAGTCTGATTCTGCTGCTGACAGGCGGGGCCTCCTGTCTGGGAGCTGTGATGAGCGAAAGGATTTTCCGGAAATACCGGGAGAAAATATCTTTTGTGGGAGCAGTGGTAATCGGGGCTGGTTCTGGTATTTACCGTATGCTGGAATCGAAGAGAAGAGTAAAAGGCTTCAGATGTTTTTCATCTGCCGGACAGCAAATGTTGCAGAATGGGTTACTCAACGAAAATTAAACTTGATTTCCCCGGAAATACGTGATATATTTAGTTTAAAATTAAACTATGAGGTAAGAAGCATGGACTGGATGCTTGAGGGTCTTCTGCAGGGGACCCAGTTTCAGACATTATATAACCGGAGAATCGAAGCATTGCGGGCAGAATATAACCTGCGGAAAATTGATATTGACATTCTGTATTTTCTCTACAAATCCGGGGAACACAACACATCAAAAGATATCAGCAGTCTCAATTTATTTAACAAAGGGCATATTTCCCAGTCTGTGGACCGTATGGCGAAACAGCAGCTCATCTATGCGGTTCCGGACCAGGCAGACCGCCGATGCAGGCATCTGATGCTGACGGAGCAGGCAGCCGGAATAGCAGACCGGGTGACAGAGCTGCGCAGACAGATGTATGACATCATTCTGAACGGAGTGACGGAGGAAGAGAAGAAGGTATTGCTCCAGGTATCCGGGAAGGTCAGCCGGAATATGAAAAATGCCCTTTGCAGCCGAAGGAGGTACAATATGCGAAATGAAAACGAATTGATGAATTACGCCATAAAACAGGAAACAGTCTGCAGGAAAAACGACAGTATTTCAGATAAATTATTTGAGGAGTACGGAGTAAACCGGGGACTGCGGGATATGAATGGAAAAGGAGTGCTCACAGGTCTTACCACCATTTCCAAAATTACATCTTTTCAGGAAGTGGACGGGGTGAAAACCCCCTGTGACGGACAGTTGTGGTACCGCGGCTACAATGTGCAGAATCTGGTGAAGCGCATGGGTGACGACGGATTTGGATTTGAAAAAACAGCGTATCTTTTGCTGTTCGGAGAGATGCCGGGCGAGGAAGAACTGAAGGAATTCTGCGGAATTATGGCCCGGTGCAGGACTCTTCCCACCAATTTTACCAGAGATGTCATTATGAAAGCGCCTACCAAGGACATTATGAATTCCATGACCAGAAGTATTCTGACACTGGCTTCCTATGACAGTCAGATGGATTCTCCGGAAGTCATCAGCAACAGTCTGCGTCAGTGTATTGAGCTGATTAGTATTTTCCCCATGCTGGCTGTGTATGGATATCATGCCTACAACCATTATGAAAATGATGACAGCATGTACATACACCGGCCGGAGCCGGAGCTTTCCACAGCGGAGAATCTGCTGCTTATGCTGCGGCCGGATAAGCAGTACAGCAAGCTGGAAGCCAAGGTACTGGATGTGGCGCTGCTTCTGCATATGGAGCATGGCGGCGGAAATAATTCCACCTTTACCACGAGAGTGGTGACTTCCTCCGGTTCCGATACATATTCTTCCATTGCGGCGGCCATGTCTTCCCTGAAAGGGCCCAAACATGGCGGAGCCAATATCAAGGTAATGGAAATGATGGAAAATATCAGGGAGCATATCCGGGACGTTCATGACAAAGAAGAAATCGAAGCGTATTTAAGTAAAATTCTGGAAGGAGAGGCCTTTGACGGTAAGGGACTGATTTATGGAATGGGCCATGCGGTGTATTCCCTGTCTGACCCAAGAGAACAGGTATTTAAGAAATATGTGGAGAAACTGGCATCGGCCAAAGCAAGGGAGGAAGATATGCTGCTTTATAACAGCATTGAGGAACTGGCTCCAAGACTGATTGCACAGAAACGCCATATTTTCAAGGGTGTAAGCCCCAATGTGGACTTTTACAGCGGGTTTGTTTATGATATGCTGGGCATTCCCAGAGAGCTGTATACCGCTATATTTGCCATTGCCAGAATCGTGGGCTGGAGCGCTCACCGGATGGAGGAGCTGATTGGAATGAATAAGATTATCCGTCCTGCCTACATGAGCGTGATGGAAGAAAAGGAATAAAAATGTGCTGCTGTATTGAAACAGCAAAGGACAGAAGTATAATCCGGATTTTATTTCCGGGAGAAGGGCTGGGAACCCATGGAACTGAGGGGATGGAAGTACGAAGGAAGAAAAATATCGGAAAAGCTCCACCGGCAGATTCTGGAAATTACCGGAATTCTGAATGATACGGAGAAGTCCGGCGGACGAAGCTGGAGGTCTCTGCAGGAGTATATGGCAGAGGAGCTGGGCACAAAGCCGGGCCAGATACGGACTATTAAGCGGATGATGGAGGAATTCGGCATACTGAAAAAGGGTGTGCTGAAATCCTCTGAAATTCCGGACAGGGAGCAGATTTATACAGAGGACGGACGCCTTCTGTTGGAATTGCTGGAAATGGAACAGCTTATGAGCCAATGTCTGACGGAGGCCCACCGGCAGCAGATGGGAGTGCTTCAGGAAATTTACCGTCTCTGTTATCAGAAAACGCTGATTTCCTATACCTGTGAAAAAGGAATGCTGCACCCCTTAAAAGCCACCCTGAAGGCATTGGAAGAATATGAATATCTGGATTACTGGGAATGGTATCTGCTGAACACGGTAATCCGCAGAGACGACGATGTGGGGCAGGAGGAAGAGCTGGGACGTCTGATAGAAGAATACCGGGCAGGAAAGTTATCTTTCGGAGCTGGGGCCATTGTGGAAAACAAACTGTCTCACATCTATGTGCCCGGTAATTTTGCATATGGAGGATTTCTTCTGGAAGAAGGGAATCATCTGGATTTGAGACTTACGTTGAACGGGGAATATCGGGAACTTGCGGAAAAAATTATAAATGAGAGGTGAGCATATGGCCGGGGAAGCGGAACGAATGATTGACGAACAGATTGACGCCAGACTGAGGAAGATTATGGAAGCGAGAAATCTGTATGACAGCGCCGGACATATGCCGGAGCAGAAGCCGGATTACAGGGAATCTTCGCCTGATTCGTCTGAGCGCAGGCTGGAAGCCCGGAAACCAAGACGACAGAAGCTGCATCCTCTGAACCAGATTCTGTATGGAGCGCCGGGTACGGGCAAAACCTATGCCACGGTGGAATATGCCCTTGCCATTCTGGAAAACAGAGCTGTTTCAGAAGGGCCGGCGTCTTATCAGGAGCGGAACCGGCAGATGGAAGCGTATGAAAGGTACCGGGCGTCCGGCCGGATTGTGTTTACTACGTTTCACCAGAGTTACGGGTATGAGGAATTTATACAGGGGATTCGGCCCGGACTCTCCGGCGAGACGGTGTCATTTCAGGTGGCAGACGGCATTTTCAAGAAGATGGCAGATACTGCCCGAAAGGATGATGAGAACAGCTATGTGATAATCATTGACGAGATTAATCGGGGAAATATTTCCAGAATTTTCGGAGAACTGATTACGCTTCTGGAGGAGGACAAGCGCTGGGGAGAACAGAATCAGATTGCGGTTACGCTGCCTCTGGGAGAGCTGTTTGCAATTCCCAATAACCTTTATGTGATTGGAACCATGAATTCGGCGGATAAGTCGATTTCCCTGATTGACGCCGCATTGCGTCGGAGATTTGATTTTGTGGAGCTGGCGCCCAGGCCGGAGCTGATTGAGGATACCGGGCTTCGGAATGTACTGGTCAGGCTGAACCGATATCTCCGGCAGGAGCTTCGGAGTACAGATTTGCTGGTGGGACATTCTTATTTTATCGGAAAACAGGAAAAAGAGCTGGGAACGGTTATGAACCGGAACATCATTCCCCTGCTGTATGAATATTTTTATGATGAAGAAGCCAAAGTGAAAAAGGCCCTGGAGTGTATCTCCGGCAGCAGTTTTGAGGTGGATGATACAGGGAACAGGCGGATTCGGGTAAAAGAGAAGGTTAGCCAATGACGAATGGTTTTGAATTTATGAAGCTGAGAACAGAGCGTCTTCCTGAATCCTGGCAGGAAGCTGGCGCCCTGGCGGAGCTGGAACAGTTTTTACAGGAAAACTGGCGGCAGCGGGCAGTTTTTTACAGAGACGGGCAGGTGGCGGGCCGGCAGTAGTTTATAGATTTTGACAGGAAAAACGGAATTAAACTGCAAAATTACGTGGGCACGATTCTCTTTCGGGGCGGACAGCTCAATATTTTCCCCAAAATCTTTAAGGAAGACGAGGATGATTTTGACGGGTCGGACCTGACGCCGGAAGATTTGATAAAGAATCTGGTTTACTGGCTTGGCTATTGCGACAGGCTGCATTTCCCCTTTCTCTCTGTAAAGAGCCAGTTGTCCCATGCGGAAAATCTGCTGGAGCTGTTTATTACCGTTTATGCCCATTATGTAAAGGCGGCGGTGGACCGGCAGCGGTATTACCAGTATGAAGAAATCAGCGAAAAGGGAACGATTATTAAAGGAAGAATTAATTTTAATACCTATGCTTGGAATTATGCTTCCGGATATCCCCACCACCTGGATTATACCTGTGCCGGATTTGTGTTTGACAATCAGATGAACCGGATTATAAAGTGTACCTGTCAGTACCTGCTGAACCTTACCTGTCAGGAAGGGACGAAACAGATACTTCGAAATATTCTGATGAAGCTGGGGGATGTGGCCAGCCGGATGTGCCGCCCTGCCGACTGCGACGGAGTGCATCTGAATCTTCTGCGTTCGGACTACCGGATGATTCTGAGCATGAGCAGGATGTTTCTGCTGAATCAGACTGCTTCCTGTCGGACGGGAACGGCGGATACCTTTTGTTTTCTGTTTCCGGCGGAGATGCTTTTTGAAGGGTTCTTAAGCGGATTTATAAAGGAAATGTTCCAGGAAACTGCCAGGGTGCGGACGCAGACCGGAGACCAGTATCTGGCCAGCCTTGTGGTGGACGGAGAAAATCTGGGAGATGTGTTCCGTCTGCGGGAAGACATTTTGCTGGAATCAGAGTACGGAACTGTGGTGGTGGACGCCAAATACAAGGAAATTGACCGGTTCCGGAAAGTGAAGGAAAACCGGAAATTAAAGGTAAGCGATAACGATGTGAAACAGATGGCTGTTTATGCCGCCAGACGGGGCGCCGGGAAGCTGTTTCTTATCTATCCCCTTCATCGGAATGAGGAACCGGAAACCATGGAGGTGCGGTATGATATTAATCTGGGAGCGGACGGGACTTCGGACTGTATTCCAATGGAAATATTAAAGGTGCCTTTTGCCCTCAGAGAGAGTGAGGAAAAGACCGGGGAACTGCTGCGGGTGATTCTGGGGAAGATGAACCATACGTTACAGTAAGGTTCAGGCGCAACTTTATTTTTTTGCAGATGTGGATACTGCTGTTGATAATCTGGACATGTTGGCGCACAGTGAAGAAATGAGAACCATCGCAGTTGAAACAGATGTGGAGGATTCGGCTTTTCTGGATTTATTTAAAGAAGAAAAAGGAATTGAAGTTGTTTCAAAAACATTTCAGAAGGATAATCCGCCATATGCGGAAAATATTCCCGGAAGGAAGTATACAGGGCTGTCTTTTCAGGAAAAATACATATGCGTCAGCAGCAACGAATACATTGTGAAAAAGAATCTGGTTGAAAAGGAGTGGATAGTATGAGAAAACAGACCATGGAAGAACTGGCTGCATTATAAGGCCTGGAAATTAATGAAACAGAACCTGGAAAAGGCGGTCTGTTTTATGAGGATTCCGAAGGAAATAAAATGCCGGTAAAAGATATTTTTGATACGGCAGATTACGTTGGTTTAAAACAGGAAAGTATCAGTCTGAAGGAATGCCGCAGCTATTCGACTTATGGAGCTGGTGTTTCTCTGATGCTGAATGTGGCGTAAAGAGGTAATCTTATGAGGAAAATAAGTGAAGCGAGAAGTATTCTTACTTAAAAAAAACGCTCATTGATAAATTAAGTTTTGAACGATTTTCATATGATATAAAGGCACAGATTTCGGGAATTTTTTCTGTTTCTGAAGAATCTGTCCCTGGAAAAAAGGTACTGGAGAATAATACGGTTGCCATTTTTTTCCCTGTCTGAGAAGTCAGCTGATGCTTTTAACTTCACAGCCGGGATTTGAACCGGTTATTTTGCCGGTAATGAATATCAATGCTTTGCTGAATGAGGCTGAATGAGGAAGACTGATAAAATCATAAAACGAATAAAAATAATAATCCTGTCCGGAATAATTTCTCTTTACCAGACAGGATTTTTTTTGTATAATAGAAAGGCAGTTGTAACGTTTAAACCGTTCCTGCAAAATCCACAGAAAGGAAAGAAAATTATGAAGAAACGGACGCGTCACAAAAGCGAAATATTTCGCAGAACGGGAATTTGCCTGATACTGGCCATGGTTCTGGCGGCAGGTTGCGGAAATCAGAATATACAGAAAGATACCCCTCAGCAGGAAAACACGTCTGCGCAGCAGGAGGACACTCAGACAGACAGCAGACAGACAACGGACAGTCAGACGCCTGCAGACCGGCAGACAGACAGCGGACAGCAGGAGAACAGTCAGACGCCCGCAGACCGGCAGACAGCAGGCCAGACAGCTCAGAGCGGAAATCAGGCAGGGACGGTGAATCAGCCGAAGCTCAGCCCGGAAGAAGCAAGAGAAGCTGCTTTGAAACACGCCGGAGTGACCGGGGAGGAGGCCACGGTTATCAAAGAAGAACTGGACTATGACGACGGTGTGACAGAATATGAAATCGAATTCGTGGCCGGCGGCACAAAATATGAATATGAAATCAATGCGGAAGACGGAGCTGTTCTGGGCAGTTCTCAGGAACCGGTGGAAAAACTTCCGGAAAACCTGCAGGGACAGGGAATTATTTCCGTGGAAGAAGCAAAAGAGGCGGTGCTGAGCCATGCAGGATTCACGCCGGAGCAGGTGACTTACACCAAAGTGGATCTGGAACAGGACGACGGTGTGACAGAGTATGAAATTAAATTTTATGCGGACGGAAAAGAATACAGCGGCAAGGTAAATGCGTCTACAGGAGCTATTCTGGAGTATGAGATGGATTAAAAAGAATTTGCCGCAAAAATCAGAGACCTTGCAGCAGGCTGGCGGGGGTTCGGACAAAGGATGTATTTCCGCAGGAGAAAATGGAAATGACAAAAGAAGAACTGGCACTGGAACTTATTGAAAGACTGAAACAGGAATATCCGGACGCAGGCTGCACCCTGGATTATAATCAGGCCTGGAAACTGCTGGTCAGTGTCCGGCTGGCAGCCCAGTGCACGGACGCAAGGGTAAATGTGGTGGTACAGGATCTCTATGCAAAATATCCGGATGTGGCGTCGCTGGCCGAAGCCCCGGTGGAAGATATAGAGGCCATTGTCAGGCCCTGCGGCCTGGGCCGCAGCAAAGCCAGAGACATCAGCGGCTGTATGAAAATGCTTCAGGAAAAATGCGAAGGCAGAGTTCCCGATGATTTTGATGAATTACTGAAACTGCCCGGCGTGGGCAGAAAAAGCGCCAACCTGATTATGGGAGACGTATTCGGGAAGCCTGCCATTGTGACAGATACCCACTGTATCCGTCTGGTCAACCGAATGGGACTGGTGGATAATATCAGAGAACCGAAAAAAGTGGAGATGGCATTGTGGAAGCTGATACCGCCGGAGGAAGGCAGTGATTTCTGCCACAGACTGGTGTATCACGGCAGGGACGTGTGCACCGCCAGAACCAGCCCCCGCTGCGAAGCATGTTGTGTCAGTGATATTTGTGTCAGAAACGGCGTATAGGAGAGAAAGAGAGGAAATACAGATGGCAGTAATCAGACCTTTTTGCGCAATCAGACCGGCCAGGGAAAAAGCAGAGAAAATTGCGGCCCTTCCTTATGATGTGTACAATCGGAAAGAAGCGAAGGAAGAAGTGTCAAAACATCCGGAAAGTTTTCTGAAAATAGACCGGGCGGAAACTCAGCTTGGAGATGACGTAGATACTTACGATGCGGCAGTATATCAGAAAGCCCACGATACCCTGTGGGAGATGGTCAGGGACGGTTCCTTTGTAACAGAAGAAAAAAGATGTTACTACATATACGAGCTGACCATGAACGGCAGAAGCCAGACCGGGATTACAGCCTGCGCTTCCATTGACGACTATGAAAAAGGCGTGATAAAGAAGCATGAAAATACCAGAGCGGAGAAGGAAAAAGACAGAATTAATCATGTGAGTATCTGCAATGCCCAGACCGGGCCCATTTTTCTGGCCTACCGCTCCAGTTCCGTCATAAACGAAGTGGTGGAGGAAGTAAAAAAGGAAGAAGCCCTGTATGACTTTACCGCGGAAGACGGAATCCGCCATCAGGTGTGGGTGATTTCTCAGGAGAGCCAGATTGACACGGTGGAAAAAGCCTTTGCGGGGATTGGAGAAATCTATATTGCAGACGGACATCACCGGGCGGCTTCAGCAGTACGGGTGGGACAGATGCGAAGAAAAGAACATCCGGACTATACCGGAGAAGAGGAATTTAATTATTTCCTGTCGGTGCTGTTTCCCGATGAGCAGCTTATGATTATGGATTATAACCGGGTGGTAAAAGACCTGAACGGGCTGGACGAGGAAGAATTCCTGGAAAAGGTATCAGAGATTTTCCAGGTGGAAAAGATTGGGGCCAATGGAGTAAAACCGGAGAAAAAAGGCAGTTTTTCCATGTATCTGGGAGGAAACTGGTATGGGTGTACCATGAAACCGGAGGATATTCCGGACGACCCGGTGGAAGGGCTGGATGTGTCGGTACTGCAGAACCGTCTTCTGGCTCCCGTTCTTGGAATTAAAGACCCGAAGACCGATAACCGGATTGATTTTGTGGGAGGAATCCGGGGACTGGAAGGACTGGAAGAACGGTGTGGAACCGATTGTGCGGCAGCTTTTGCCATGTTCCCCACATCCATTCAGGAATTGTTTGCAGTAGCGGACGCAGGCCTTTTGATGCCGCCAAAATCCACCTGGTTTGAGCCGAAGCTGCGGAGCGGTTTATTTATTCACAGTCTGCAAATACCTGACAGAGCCGGGAAATAGCTTCTGCCATGTGTTCCGGCTGAATGGCAGAGTAGTTCATAATGAAGGTATGCTCCACAGAAGGAGATTTCTGAAAATAATACCGGGACAGGGAAGCCATGCCCAGTCCCAGAGATTTTGCCCGCCGGAGAATGGTTTCATCTGAAACAGAGGTATCTACATACATCAGAAAATGCAGCCCTGCGTCTTCTTCCATAATGGTGATATGGGAGGAGATGGGGCTGTTTTTTAAGCCCTTTAAAAGCAGATCACGCTGGCCGTGATAAAAATTCCGCATACGGTTGATATGACGCTCAAAATGTCCGTCCTGCAGAAAGCGGGTCAGGGTGTACTGCTCAAAAGTGGACACGGTACAGGAATAAAATCCCATGGTGGTGCGGAACCGCTCCATCAGATGTTCCGGCAGTACCATATAGCTGATTCGGATGGTGGAAGCCAGGGTTTTGGAAAAAGTGTTCATGTAGATGACTTTTTCCATTACATCAATGCTCTGGAGGGAAGGAATGGGTTTTCCCATAAAACGGAATTCGCAGTCATAGTCGTCTTCAATAATATATCTGGAATCAGAACCGGCGGCCCAGCCCAGAAGCTCATATCTGCGGCCCACAGGAGTGACTATTCCCGTGGGGAAATGATGAGAAGGGGAAATATGTACAATATCTGCTTCCAGTTCTTCCAGAGCATGTATGCAGATACCCTGCCCATCCATGGGAATATGGCGGCAGGTGACCTGGTTGCTTCTGTATATGGAAGAAATTTTCTGATAGCCAGGTTCCTCCACGCCGTAGATTTTTTCATGGCCCAGAAGCTGAATCAGCAGTCCGTAGAGATATTCCGTTCCGGCCCCCACAATAATCTGTTCCGGACGTACGGACATGCCGCGAAAATCTTTTAAATGAGCGGCGATGGCCTGCCGCAGCGGAAAGATGCCGCTGCCGGGAGGGTTTTTCATCAGCTCTGCGCTGTAACTTCCGATGACTTCACGAAGGAGTTTTGCCCATATGGAAAAAGGAAAGGTGTCCGGATGAGTCTGACTGCTGGTAAAGTCTGCAAAATATGTATCTTCCTGTTGTTCCGGCAGAGGTCTCGACGGGGGATTCTGAGACGCGGGAACCGGCCCGGCAGAAATATCCGCTGCATAATAACCTTTTTTTGGAATGGAATAAATATAGCCCTCTGCCAGAAGCTGTGCATAGGCATTTTCAATGGTGATGGTGCTCACATTCAGGTGTCTGGCAAAACTTCGCTTGGAGGGCAGGCGGCCGCCGGGAGCCAGCACCCCTTTCAGAATATCGTTTTTGATACATTTATACAAGTATTCGTACAGGCTGTCCGTGCCAATATCAGAAAAAGAATAAGTTAGCATTTGGGAATCTCCAATCTGGCTATTTCAGTAATGTGAAAAATATAATTTTGAGTATTGTCAATATTATAAAGAAACCGAAGGGGTTTGTAAATAGCTTGATTGTAAAGTTCCGGAAGTGGTATAATGTGCCATGAGGAGGGGCCCGGCGTTTGCCCTGAAGAGGGGCTCGTTGTTTGCCTTGAGGAGGAGACCTGAAGGCCGGTTGGAAAGAGACCTGAAAGCAGTTGGGAGGAGCCCTGAGTGCGAAAAATATATACCGCAAAGAAATTATGGCATAATTGTTGTAAATTTAAAAATCAGGAGATAAAATGGCGAAAACACGAGCAGACAGAAAAAACTACAAACGTGCATTTCAGAAACATGCCCATTCTTATGATAACTGGGAAAAAGGAAGTGATATCAGCCGCAGGCTTCTTTTGTGTTATTGTGTTGAATGCGGATTAAAATGCAAGATTATGCAGGATAATAAAATTGACAGGAAGTCGCAGGCCGATACAGATTTGGAGAAGGTTCTTGGAACTCATGATTTCAGGTCATTGCTTAAAGCAGTAAAAGGGGCGAAAGTTTATGAGTTTAAAGATTTTCAGACAGAATACCATGAAGTGGTGACAGCGGAAAATTTTCATCAGATATGCAGGTATTGTATAGAGCCTGACAAGGGAGAAATGGATTCTGTAAATGAATTTGAGAAAACATTGAAAGGGATTGCAGAGTGGTTAAAAGAGGAGATTTGATTTTATGAGATTTTATACATGGAAGGATATGGAACGTTATTGTCTGAAAAAGCGAAGCCAGTGGGAAGGGCTGATAGATTTTATAGAAGTTTATCCGGATGAAATGGTGGTATATGCAAAAGAGGATGTTACTGACGACCGGATTCTGGGTATACTCGGAGATATTTTTCCGGGAAATATTAATCCTGGAGACCGTACCATAACCCTTGACAGAGAAGGAGAGTATATACAGATTTCTTTTGAACGGGAGTATGACGTATGGAAAAAGACGACGAAGCCTTTATTTGAGAAAGTGATTTACAATGAGTCGGCGTATCCTTCCGGTCCATTGAAAGAGCTGGGCTGCCCTGTGGTGGCGTTCCACTCTTATAAAGGCGGTGTTGGGCGTACACTGTCTCTGCTTGCATTTGCAAGGGCCTGGACAAATGTGCACAAAAACGATGAAAAAAGCAGGCTGCTTATCATTGATTCAGATTTGGAGGCTCCGGGACTGACCTGGATACAGGGGGAAAGGACGGAAAATGATTTCAGTTATCTGGATTTACTGACACTCATTCAGGATATGGATGATATGGAACCTGTGGTGGAGGAGGCAGTACGGGAGATGGGAAGCCTGACTGTTACCATAGAGGCGGACCAGAGGGAAGTAGAACATATATTTTTGCCCACATTTCGCTATGATGAACAGTTGTTTGATTTATATGCAACTCCGGGCTCTGTAATAAGAGGAAAAAATAAAGGGTATGTTCTGGCGGAAGTTATTTCCAGGATAGCACTTCGTCTCGGTGCTGTTGCAGTACTTGTTGATTTGAGAGCCGGAATCAGTGAATATTCGGCCCCGCTGTTTTTTGACCCGCGGGTAAAAAAATATATTGTAACTTCCACTTCTTATCAGTCTGTGACAGGTACGAAAAAGCTCCTTGGGTATCTTGCCAGGGGATTGGAAATAGAGGAAAATGCAAACCTGCCCGTAATTCTGTTAAGTATGGTGCCTCCCGACCTGAATTCATCGGAAAAAGAGGAAATTATTGCCGAACTTATCCGTTGTTTTAAGGCGGATACAGGGAATGAACAGCTGTTGGATAACCTGGTGACTGAGCTTCCTTTTGCCAGCGAGCTGATTCATCTGACGAAACTTCCTCAGATACTGGAACGTTTGAAATTCAGGGATATGTACTATAATATAGAAAATATTGTTCAGCAATATTACGGCGTAAATAATACAAAGAAAAATAATTTTGGAGAAAAGCAGCGTGAAACGATGCTGGATGAAATCTATCATTTTGCAGACAGACAGATTACTGCTGAAGCAAATGGAGCAGCCAGGATGCTGCTGACGAAATCTGTTAAAAATTTATGTGCCAGATATCAGAATCATATTCCGGCAGTGGTTATCAGAGGCGCAAAAGGTTCCGGAAAAACGTTTCTCTATCGGCAGCTGGCAGAAAAAAAACAGTGGTATGCTTTCTGTGATGATATTAATGAAAAAAATGTCAGGAGAAGAGGGGGATATATTCTGCCTGTGGTGGCTTCAAAAAGCATTGGGCAGATGAAGGAAATATTACGGGAATGTATCCATGAATTGAATGCGAATCTTTCTTTTGCAAAAGTATCGGAATCCGTGTATTTGGACAATTCCGGCAAGATAAAAAGGCAGAGTGAACATAAGACGGATTGGATGATATTCTGGGAACGGATGATTGCCGCTTCTGTCAATGGAGCGTACAATTCCTTTGAGCAAGTCAGTCAGGCCCTTGAAAAACAGGGAGAAAAAATTGTATTTTTAATTGACGGTCTGGAAGATATTCTGCGTAACGTTTCTTCGGATGCCATACAACAGGAAGCCGTCCAGGTTCTTGGTCAGGATATTGTCAATTTGTTGTCTGTCAAATATAAAAATATGGGGATTATCATATTTTTACGCAGTGATATGGCGCAAAATGCAATTACTGTGAATTACGAACAGTTTAAACAGTCCCAGGGGGAAGTGGAACTGAAATGGTCTTCCGATGAGGCCTTAAAGCTGACGGTATGGCTGGTGGGACAGGCAACGGACAATTTTTATGAAGGGTCTGTTCCGGTGGAAAATGCCACAAGGGATGTGATAGACAGACATCTGGAAAAACTCTGGGGATTAAAACTGGGGAAAAATAATTCCAACGAAGCCTACTCTTCCAGATGGATTCTGGCGGCTTTGTCTGATTTCCATGGTCAGCTGCAGGCAAGGGATATGATTCGCTTTCTGAAAAATGCTGCATCTTCAAAGGTAAAAAATCCATCCTATGAAGACCGTATACTCATGCCGGCAGAGATACGCAAAGCGGTGTCAATCTGTTCGGAAGAAAAAATCGACGAGATTAAAACGGAATATGAAACGCTGAAACCAATATTTGAAAAACTGAAAGATTTCCCGCTGGAAAAGAAAATTCTGCCTTTAAATCCCGAAGAAGATTTGCTTACTCCCATGGAAGAAAAACTGATGATTCAGGCAGGGTATCTCATAAGAAATGGAGAAAAACTGTATTTGCCGGAAATCATAAGACATGCACTGGGATTTAAATATGAAAGAGGGGCAAGGCCGAAAGTATTATCTCTGATTTTAAAGCGGTAAAGTGCTTTGTGTGATTATCCCATATTGCAATATCTTTTTTCTGAAATTCCGCCGGATTCCGACAGAATTTTCCGTCCGGCTGTGTTATAACAGATAACGTGAAAGCCTTTGCCTTTCGAAATAAAGATGTTCCTGGGACCTGTAAAAGGCCTGCGGAGCAAGATGGAAGTTTTAGATTGAGGCGGACGGATATTCTTATAGCACAGTTTGGAGGAAACCATGGATTTAAAAGATTTTTTACAGCAGGAGGATTTCATTGTAAAGTGTCAGTGGGGCATCAGCCTTATGAATGCCAGACTGCAGATGATAAATGCGGAACTCAGTATGCGCAGCGGCAGAAAAGTGATACACAGCTATACCAGCAGAATTAAATCCTATGACAGTATCGCCGCAAAACTGAGGAAAAAGGGACTGCCGGAAACAGTCCGCTCCATGGAGGAACATGTCAGCGATGTGGTGGGCGTCCGGGCGGTCTGTACCTATACGGACGATTTGTACCGGATTGGAGAAATGCTCTGTGCCCAGCGGGATATGCGTCTTTTAAAGAAGAAAGATTATATCCGGAATCCCAAAAAGAGCGGATACCGCAGCCTGCATCTGATTTTCCAGGTGCCGGTGTCCTTTCAGGAGGATGTGCGGTGGATTCGCATTGAGGTGCAGCTTCGGACCGGAGCCATGGATTACTGGGCCGGGCTGGATTATCAGCTTCAGTACAAAAAAGAAAACCGGGAGGCGAAAAATATCAGCCGGGAGCTGAAAGAATATGCCAATGCCATAGAGCAGATTGACAGCAAAGTGCTGGAGCTTCGGAAGCGCATAGAGGCCATTTAAAGACAAAAATTCACAAAGCTATACAAAAAATGCACATATATCCGGAATTGTTGCTTGAAACCTGTGGTCTGAGACGTTATAATCAAAGCAGTAATAAAATGATTTATGACATGTTTGAAAATATGAGAAAGTATGGAGGGCGCACAGGTGAATGAAAACACAGGACCAAAAAGAAAAGTAACCTTTGGAATCAGGGAAAAGATTTTGGCTATTGCATTTGTTCCTTTAATTTCCCTCGCAGTGATAGCTTCAGTTTTTTCTGCAATTACATTGAAAACAGGAATGGAAGACGAGGCTATCAAGCGTCTGGAAGATGTGGCCGGCGGGCTGGAACATTCCCTGCTGGCACTGGATGAAGGAAACTTCAGGTCCGAAGGCGGAGAACTGTATAAAGGGGAACATAATATTTCGGCAGATCTGGATATACTGGAATCTTTCAACAATTCATCCAATATAGAAATTACCCTGTTCTGGGGCGATACCCGTACGGTGACCACACTGATAGATGAAAGTACCGGAGAGCACATGGTGGGAACTCAGGCGGCAGAGCATGTGGTGAAGACGGTGCTGCAGGATGGAAACGGTTTTACGGACAAGGATATTATGATTAATGGAAAACCATATTTCTGCTGCTATATCCCTCTGGTGAATGATGACGGAAGCATTGCAGGAATGATTTTTACCGGAGAACCCAGCAGCAATATTGAGGATTACATCAATCAAAAAGTATTGCAGATCATCCTGGTGGCGGTTGTGATTATTCTGCTGAGCAGCGTGGTGATTATATACTTTTCCCGGACTCTTTCCGGAGCATTCAAAGAAGAAGAACAGATTATCGAGCAGCTTGCGGACGGTAATCTGAATATACGGGTGAATGAGAAATTCCTGGGGCGCAGGGACGAACTGGGAAATATTGCTAACGCGCTGCAGGAGCTGATTCACAACCTTTCCGGCATTCTCAACCATATCCGCCAGTCGTCCAACGAATTGCTCCAGTCCGGCAATTCCCTGGATGAGATGGCAGAGCGGGTCAACGTGAATGCGACGGAGATTGGAAAAGCGGTGGAAGAAATTTCCATGGGCGCTGTTTCCCAGGCTGAAGAAATTGAGACAGCTTCCGGCCAGATTATGGATATGGGCCATGTAATCGAGAATATTGTGGATGATGTGGGCAAGCTCAATGTCACCTCCCGTTCCATGAAGGAAGCAGGAGATACTTCCGCGGAAATCATGCAGCACCTGGCTGCTTCTACCGAGCGGACCATCTCAGCTATCCGGAAAATTGGTATGCAGGTATATGCAACCAATGATTCCGCCCAGAGAATCCGTGAGGCAGTGGATATTATTTCATCCATTGCCAGCCAGACTTCGCTTCTGTCTCTGAATGCAAGCATTGAAGCTGCCAGAGCGGGAGAATTTGGAAAAGGTTTTGCAGTTGTGGCTTCTGAGATTCAGAAACTGGCCGATGAATCCAGTAATTCTGCGCAGACCATTACGGATGTTATCAACGCCCTGCTGACAGAATCGGAAATGACCGTGGAAATCATGAAAGAAGTGGAATCTATTATCAAAGACCAGAAAGAGAAGCTGAACGCAACCCAGAGCCATTTTGTAAATGTGACTACGGGAATTAACAGTTCCAGAGAAGATACTTCCATGATTGAGAAGCGGACGCAGGTATGCGATTCCTCCAGAAAGACCGTGGTGGATGTGATCAGCAATCTGTCCGCACTGTCCCAGGAAAATGCGGCTTCCGCACAGGAGACCACAGCATCCATGGAAGAACTCAATGCAACCATTCATCTTCTGGCAGATGCGGCTAACAGCCTGAAAGGACTGTCCGGCCAGATGGAAGAAGAAATGAAATTCTTTAAATTTTAAAAAAGCAGATTTGGAATATCAGGAGAAAGCTCCGGGAATAATAGGATAGAAGCGATAACTTCGCTTCAGAAACGTTACACCGGAGGAAACAGGATGAAACCTGAGAAAAAAAGAACTCGTTCCGCCAAATCGGAGCCAACGTACTCCATTACGGACATGAACGGTAAGAAAGAATGGGGGCATTACAGTTATCTGAACGCCAACGGTGAGACAGACAGCCCCCGTATTTTCTCTTTTCTGGATACCAACGGCAGAACAGAACGAAAGAGCCTTCTGTATTCCCTGCTTCATATGAACGGGCTGCTGAAAGGCCAGAGACAGTAAAAGATATCCTGCTCAACAAAACGTTGAGCAGGATGTTTTTTACCTTACAGGAAAGACCTTGTCACGCCGGAGCGTGAAAGTGTCTTCCTGTAAGATAAAGCCCTCCGGGCGGGATGCGCAGCTCGCGGAGAGGAAGTTTATCGCCAGGCAATCCGCTCACGCGCGGAGAATGCGCAGGCGCATTCTTTTTTATATACTTCAGCTTTTATAGTAGATTTCACGGGAACCGTGAATGCTCTCCCCCACAGAGTCGTGAATCCATTTTACCGCACCCTCCAGATCTCTGCGCCTCAGATAAGTCCACAGGGTATAATTGTTCTGATAAAGGGCCTCTATTCCGTAAAGGGAACAGAAGCGTTCCCAGAGGGTGAGTACCGGAATGCGAAAAGAATGAAAAATCAGGGGAATCAGGGTATTTTTGGATAAAAAGGCAAGTTCATGCTGAAATTCAAAAGCGGCACTGGCGGCTTTGCTGTCAGAGGCTGCTTTTTTGATTGCTTCTACTTTTTCGTAAAGGATTTCCAGATCTTCATCTGTCATATGCTCCAGAAAAAGCTGAACGGCAAAACAATCCAGGCCGATGCGGACTTCCAGAATAGAACGGATTTCTTCATCCCGCAGATGTCCGCCGTTGTAATTCATAATGGAAATCAGTGTTTCCAGTGTTCCGGTTCGGCGGTAATCGGCCACAAAAGCGCCTACTCTCGGCTTGATAATCACAAATCCCTTTCGCTCCAGTTCCGCAAGGCCGCCGTTTACCACAGCACGGCTCACCTGCATGGACTGGGCAAGCTGCCGCTCTGTGGGAAGTTTTTCTCCGGTTTTCAGCTTACCGGACAGAATCATGTGTTCCAGTTGCTGTACAAACAGTTCGTGAAGAGATGGTGCACATAGTTTCTGAAATTCCATAAAACACCTCCTGTAATCTGGTAGAACCACATACCAATAAATGAATTAACATTATTATATTGTAAAATCTGTCTAAAATCAAGTAGAAGATTCGTAAAAAATGGCGAAAAATAAGGGGATTATTGACTTATTATATATGGAATGTTAAAATTATATCAAAGTGCAGCATGAAGATAATCTGGTTCAACCAGAATCTGGAAGGAGAAGGAGGAGCAGTAAATGAGCGAATTCAGAGTTTTGGAGATTAAACAGAGCGTATTTGAAGATAACGACAGAGATGCACAGGCATTGCGTCAGGATTTAAAACGGGAAAAGACATTTTTGTTAAATCTGATGTCATCCCCCGGCGCCGGGAAAACCACCACCCTGACCCGCACCATAGAAGCCCTGAAAGATGAAATGAAGATTGGCGTGATGGAAGCGGATATTGATTCTGATGTGGACGCTCACACCATTTCAAAAACGGGAGCCAAAGTAATCCAGCTTCATACGGGCGGCATGTGCCATCTGGACGCGGACATGACACGTCAGGGCATCAAAGGCCTTGGTACGGATGAAATAGATCTGGCCATTCTGGAAAATGTGGGCAATCTGGTATGTCCGGCAGAATTTGATACCGGAGCGTCCAGAAACGCCATGATTTTAAGCGTGCCGGAGGGGGATGACAAACCCTTAAAGTATCCCCTGATGTTCCGTATCTGCGATGTGCTGTTAATCAATAAAATTGATGTGCTGGAATACTTTGATTTTGATCTGGAAGCATGTAAGGAACGGGCCAGAAAATTAAATCCGGATATAAAAATTATCCCTGTTTCAGCCAGAACGGGGGAAGGAATCGAAGAATGGGCCGACTGGCTCCGTACAGAAGTGAAGGAATGGAGGAACGAATAACATGAAAGATCTGACAAGGATGTATTTTCCGGACTGGTATAAATGCGAATATAAGCAGAAGGTGCTGGATCTGGCCAATCATATCGGAAGAAAGAAACCCGGCTCCAAAGGCGCTTACCAGTGGGATGACCCGGAATATGTCATTCTGGAAGCCGGTGTGGACGACGAAATGGCAGAAGTGGGCATGGGCCTTGGAATCAGTGAAAAACGCTCCGTTGCCCAGATTGCAAAAATCGTTGGCAAACCGGAAGATTACTGTTTTGAGCAGTTGAAAAAGCTGGCTGTTTACGGGGTCTGTTTCTGGAATACGGTGAACGGGGAAGAAGTGTTCTGGGCGGAGACCTGGATTCCCGGTACCATGGAAATGATTGTAAATAATTCGGAAAACTGTAAAAAATACCCCATTATCGGATATGCCATGGAGGCTTATGGACGTGTGCGGGGGCCGAAAAGTTCCGGCAGCTTTCCGGTGGGAGTGGGCCTTATGCGCGTGATTCCCATTGAGACAGCCATTGAGGGGAATACCCGCCGGGCTTCCTATGAAGAAGTGTCCAAATATCTGAATGAAAATGATATTTTCACCGTGACAGACTGTTCCTGCCGGACAGACCGGGAGCTGATGGGAGAAGGCTGCGGCCATCTGAAAGAAGACATGTGCATTCAGATGGGCCATGCGGCAGAATACTATATCAAAACAGGCAGAGGCCGCCAGATTACCAGGGAAGAAGCCTTTGAGATTATCCGCAAGGCAGAGGAAAACGGTCTGATGCACCAGATTCCCAATATCGACGGCTCCGGAAAGACCCATGCCATCTGCAACTGCTGCGGCTGCGGCTGCCTTTCCCTGCGTACTGCGGAAATGTTTAAAAATAACGATATGGTCCGCTCCAATTATGTGGCGAGAGTCAATAAAGATAACTGCGTGGCCTGCGGCCAGTGTGTGGAAAACTGTCCGGTCAATGCGCTGAAGCTGGGACAGAAGCTGTGCTCCTCCCAGCCGGTGACGGAGGATATTACCACCAGAGAAACGCCGCGAGATACCAAATGGACGGAAGACAAGTGGAATCCCGATTACCGGATTAACCGGGAAGACGTGGTGGATACGGGAACAGCGCCCTGCAAAACCAACTGTCCGGCCCATATCGGCGTACAGGGCTATATCAAACTGGCTTCTCAGGGCAGATATAAAGAGGCGCTGGAGCTGATTAAACATGAAAATCCTCTGCCGGCAGTCTGCGGACGCATCTGTAACCGCCGCTGTGAGGACGCATGTACCCGCGGCGACGTGGATGAACCCATTGCCATTGATGAAATTAAGAAATTCATTGCCCAGCAGGAGCTGGATAAAGACAAACGGTTCCTGCCCGCCAAACGCCACGATTACAGTGATAAGAAAATTGCCATTGTGGGTGCCGGGCCTGCCGGATTGTCCTGTGCCTATTATCTGGCGCTGGACGGCTACACCATTACCGTCTTTGAAAAAGAGCAGAAGCTGGGCGGTATGCTCACCATGGGAATTCCCGCGTTCCGTCTGGAAAAAGATGTGGTAGCGGCAGAAATCGACATTATCCGGGAAATGGGCGTGGAATTCAAAACCGGCGTGGAAGTGGGCAAAGACGTTACCCTTGACCAGCTGCGCAGCCAGGGTTATAAAGCCTTTTATCTGGCACCGGGCGCCCAGGGCGGAAGAAAAGTGGGTATTGAGGGCGAAGACGCCGAAGGCGTCCTGTCCGGTATCGAGTTCCTGAGAAATCTGAATCAGGACGAGACCAGGAAAGTCAGCGGAAAAGCAGTAGTCGTAGGCGGCGGAAATGTGGCCATCGACGTAAGCCGGACTGCAGTACGTGCCGGAGCAGAGACCGTGCAGCAGTTCTGTCTGGAGAGTCGTCAGGAAATGCCTGCGGCAGAAGAAGAAATTATGGAGGCGGAAGAAGAACATATTGTAATTCAGAACGGCTGGGGCCCCAAACGGGTTCTGGTGGAAAATGGAAAAGTAAAAGGCATTGAGTTTAAGAAATGTATTTCCGTTTTTGATGAGAACCACAGATTCAGCCCAAAATATGACGAGAACGATGTGATGACTGTGGAAGCAGACTATGTGCTTCTTTCCGTGGGCCAGTCCATCCAGTGGGGCGGATTGCTGGATGGATCCAAAGCAGAAGTAAAAGCCAACGGCGCCATTATTGCAGATGACTTTACTTATCAGACCGGGCAGGAAGATATTTTTGCGGGAGGAGACGCTTATACCGGGCCCAGATTTGCCATTGACGCCATTGCGTCAGGAAAACAGGGAGCCATTTCCATTCATCGTTTTGTACAGAACGGCCAGAGCCTTGTATATGGACGGGACCGCCGGATTTATAAGGAACTGAACAAAGAAGCGGCAGTCATTGAGGACTTTGACAATACGCCCCGTCAGCGGCCGAATACCATTCGTTCCAAGAAAAAAGCAGAGGAGAGCTTCCGGGATTTACGGGGAACTTTTACCGAGGAACAGATGCGCAAAGAGACAGAGCGGTGCCTGGGCTGCGGCGCTACTGTTGTGGATGAATATATGTGCGTGGGCTGCGGACAATGTACCACCAAATGTAAATTTGACGCCATCAAACTGGAGCGTGTCTATGACGGTGAGGGTGTGCAATTCCTGGATATGAAGCCGGTGGTGGTAAAACAGATGGTAAAACGCCAGGGCAAAATTGCCGCCAAAAAGGTAAAAAGCGTATTCGGAGGAAAAAATTAGGCGGTTTTAGCATTTTGAGAATATATTAAATCATTCTTTAACAAACAGAAAGCAGGTGGAAAACAGTGCATGAACTGGGCGTAGTGATGCAGGTGGTGAACGTTGTGGAGAAATTTGCCAGGGAGAATCAGGTGGAAAAGATTGATACGGTGGTGCTCCAGATTGGAGAGCTCTCCTCCATGATTCCCAAATACGTGGAGGAAGTATATCCGGCGGCCGCGGACGGAACCATGTTAGAAGGGAGCCGGCTGCAGGTGGAAATTATGCCTGCCAACGGACGTTGCAACCAGTGCGGCACCGTGTTCCACCTGGTAGAACATGAGGGAGAATGCCCTCAGTGTAAGAGCGCCGACTGTGATATGCTCAGCGGCCGGGAGTTTTATATCAAGGAAATTGTGTGTTATTAAACATTCATAATTATCCCACTGCGGCGGAAAAGAAATAAATTGCCAGGGCAACCCGCCGCAGGTGGAAAATCCTTTTTATGCCTGGGGTACCGGACGTCTCCGGCGCTTCTTTCCATTTAATTCGTGCGCACCGGAACCAGGTTCCTTCCGGTCATATGCTTCATGGGTCTGAGCCAGAGGCCCGTGCTGCTCATCCCGTTCCCGCAGAAGATACAGGGGGCGTTTTTTATTTTCCAGATAATCTCTGGACAGATATTCTCCCAGAATAAATACCATCATCATCTGCAGGCTGCTCAGAAAGATGACCAGCAGGGAGATTCCGTACAGAGTTCCCATACTGTGATGGAACAGGGCCTGCTGCACCAGTGCCAGAATTCCCATGCAGCAGGAAATCAGAAACAGCAGCATACCAAGAATACCGGGAAGTTTCAAAGGTGCGGTGGAAAAGGAAAGGATTCCGTCAAAAGCATAGGAAAACAGGCTTTTCAGGTTCCACTTGGAGGTTCCGGCCGCCCGTTCCACATTCTGGAATTCCAGCCATTTTGTCTCAAATCCCACAAAGGAGAAAATGCCTTTGGTGTACCGGTTGTATTCTTTCATCTGAAGAATGGCGTCCACCATGGTGCGATTCATCATGCGGAAATCTCCGGCTCCGTCCCTCATATCCATATGGGTCATTTTCTGTATGACTTTGTAAAAGCTGCGGGAAAGGAGGCCCCGAATGGCTCCGTCCCCTTCCCGGCCCATACGCTTTCCGGCACAGCAGTCATATCCTTCCTGGCTTAATGCCTGATACATGGGAGCCAGAAGCGTGGGCGGATGCTGCAAATCCGCATCCATAATCACACAGTAATCGCCGGAGGACTGTTCCAGTCCCGCATACATGGCGGCTTCTTTTCCGAAATTCCGGGAAAAGGAGAAATAATGACAGTGCTTATCCCGGTAGCAGAGGAGACGCAGAATATCCAGTGTGTGGTCTTTGCTTCCGTCGTCAATAAAAATAAATTCATAATCCAGATTCTGGATAGCTGTTACGGATTTCAGTGTTTCCTGATAAAAGAGGGCAACTACTTCTTCTTCGTTGTAGCAGGGAACGATAATACTCAGTTTATTCATGGATTTCCTCTCCTTTCTCCGGAAGGGGCCGGGTGTTCAGATATCCGGCAGGTTTCCGGAAAATCTGGCATTTGCAGATGACATAATTGGCGGCTACCGTCACAAAGCTGACTGCAAGTTTGGACAGTACGGGATGGATTTGACAGCGCTGTATAAAAAGTATCAGAAGCAGGTTTTCCGTCAGCAAAGTCAGGAACCGGAGAGACACGAAGGAAACCAGTTCTTTTCCAATCTGATTTTCAGAACGGAATACGAATCTGCGGTTAGCCACATAGGCAAAGGATACGGCAAATATCCATGCAATGGTATTTGCGGCCAGATAATCCGCTTTAAAATGCAGCAGGGTCAGATAGACTCCATAATTAATCAGTGTGGTAGCGCCCCCTGTCAGCAGATAGCTGAACATTTCCGACAGGGAATGTTTCGAGGCGGAAGCAGTCAGCAGGCGGTGGTTTTTCAGGTTAAAATACTTTTTCATCATAACTCCTCTTTTCTTATATATATTTTCCGGCAGTATGCCGGCGGCAAACAATAAAAGCGACAGGAAGCTGATTACAGCGGCGGCTGTTTTTCCAGGGGGCACATAAGAAATGCTTATCTCATGAGTTCCGGCAGTCAGGGGAAATCCCACAAATCCCTGGTTGACAGAGCGGGGGGAAATCTCTTTTCCGTCTGCCCGGACCGTATAGCCCTTACGGAAAGGGAAAGAGGTTACAAAAAATCCGTCTTTCTCACAGGAGACAGTGCCCCGGAACAGAGTATGGCCCGATGTTTTTTCGGAAGAGGCAGGTACTGCGTCCGGTTTGCCCCAGTCTTCCGTATCCATAATCCAGAACTGCAAATCTGACAGAAGATACGTTCCGGAGCTCAGGGTAATATCCAGTGCATCCAGTGTCTGACTGGAAGAAATCAGCCAGGTAAACGTATGGTTCTGGTTGGGATAAGGGGCATTTTTACCGGAGAGTCTGTTCCGGATGCCGTTGATTTCCAGGGTAACCTCTCTGTTTTTGGGAGACTTTACGCTGAAGGAACAGATAAGAATTTTATCTTTCAGAGGTTCCCGCAGAGGCAGGGTAATTTTGGTTTCCTGCTTCAGAGACAGGGAAAGTACCGTGTCGTCATCCTGTTGCTGCCAGGAGGCAGCCGATGCCTCAAACATATCAGACAGCCTTTCCACCGTCAGATCTTCCAGGGAAACCGGGGTAATCCGGGAGGTTTTCTGAAATGTTTCGGCAGTAACGGAACCCTGCAGGCTGCCGGAATTTTCTGTCCGGGAACTGTCTGCAATGGTGTATCTGGTCAGAGCTTCCAGTGTCCAGGGGAATTCCAGTCTGTCAAATTCTTCCTGAGCCATACAGGAAATACTGGTGTAGGCGACGGGAAGTACCCGGCTGTTTTCTGCAATCACCGTATGGCCTTTTCGGGCAATGGGCTCATACCCCCAGGGGATATGGGAATCCCAGGTCTGAATGTAGCGAATCCCCATCAGATAAGAAAAAAAGGGATTGGCGTCTGTCATCAGCGCCACCCGGTTACGCACCCGGATGGGATTTTTCATAATATTATAGTAAAAATCCGCATAATTACTGTCTGTGACAGAGGAATACATGGTGGTACTTCCCATGTCCCGCAGCGGCAGTACATTTACGTTGGCATAAGGTTCTGTGAGACAGTCAAAACGGTAATTTCTGTTTAGTTCCAGCGTTTCCAGTTCTTCCTGAGAAAAAACAGCCTGCCGGTTGTCAGAAGCAGAGATAAACTGGTCGTTCTGTCCAACTGTGACGGACACAGCTGCCGGAACCAGGCAGAACAGCAGATAAAAAGGGAGCGGTTTTCTGTTTGCCGGAGATGATGTATTTTCTGCCCGACCGGGGATGACAGCTTCCGGATGTCTGCTGCCCCATAGCTTTTTTGCCAGGGCAATCACGGTGAATATCAGAGCTGTCAGCACAACGTCTGCCAGCGCTGCCTGGGGCAGTTCAAAAAAATATACCGGTATCAGACAGAGCAGGCCGCAAAACAGACTGTGGCGTTCTTTTCCGGTAAACAGCAGTTCCAATGTGCGGGTGCATAACAGCAGCAACAGAGGAACCAGAGGAATCAGTACCTTATAACGGATATAGAGAAAGCCGCTCAGTATGTAAGGGCAGATATTCCATGTCAGGCAGACCAGCAGTGTCAGGGCCAGAATTCTGGTGCTTTTCCGCCTTATACTCAGCAGCAGCGTATACAGGCAGAGAATAGTCAGCCCGCAGCCATAAGGGTGATAAAGCAAGGATTCCATGGAAAAATTCACAGAAAACAGTTCAGCAGGGGCGGCAGGAGTACCTGCGTCTTTACTGGTGGAAAGCAAATCCAGCCCCGTGGGCAGCAGCAGAATGGCACTGATTCCAATGGAAATAACAATGGAAAAAGCAAATCTCAGCCAGTATGCGATTTTGCCCTTTTCCCCTGTAATTTCTTTTTCAGAATACAGACGAAACAGGAACCAGAGCCCCACCGCCGCCAGCACTGCCGGAGCAAAATAGTAGCTGTGGAGATAAACCAGCACCAGAGAAACCACCAGAAGCCCGTGCTTTTCTTTTTCCAGCAGACGGTCCGCGCCCCGGAGGGCCAGCAGCAGAAAAGGCATATAATTTACAAACATAATCTGATGATGGGCCTGATAAAAACATGCGGCACAGGAATATAACATTCCGCCTATAAATCCGAAAAATGGGATGGACAGATGTCTGTTCAGCCAGTAATAACAGAGCACACTGCCTGCCATCAGCTCCAGAATGGCATAACCGGAAAGAATCCATCCCATGGAAACATCGGGAAGCAGAAAAGAAATCAGTACGTCCGGCCGGAGCAGTCCATAATAGGAAAAATCATAAATATTGCTGCCGGCGCCCGCCGGAGAAATATCCGGTAAAATCCGCCCTGTTTCATAAAAAATAGTCCGAAACTGTTCCGCCACAGCCAGATGCTGGCTGAACCAGTCCCCTTCGGAGCCGAAAAGAGCGCCCTCCGGCAGAACCAGCAGTACACAGATAAATGTAAATATAATCAAAAGAAGGGGATAAAAGTAAGTCCATTTATTTATTCTGTTCATAATATCCTCCCGGTAAATAACAAGTCAGCCTTATATTATGCGAGTGCCCATATTACATGTTTCTCTTACAGGAAAGATGTTTTCATGCATTAGCGTGACAGGGGCTCTCCTGTAAGACAAGGAAAAGTATAAAGTTTAAATCTTAAAAATTCATCAAAGAAAATCTTAAAGATTCTTAAGAATCTCTAAAAGAAACCAGGGATGTGATATAATCTGCGTAAAGCAATGAGCAGTGCCTGGACAGTCATGGGCAAAATGCCTGCTTGCAGGCAGATTTGACCAGAGCTGTTCAGCCAGGGCGAATGCCCGTGAACGAAGAAGCCCTGAAGACCGGCCGGGAGGAGACATAAATCATGAACACAAATGAAACATCACGCATTCTTATCGTGGATGACAATCAGGAAATCCGGGAAGTGGTAAACATTTTGCTGTCCGGAGAAGGATATGAGGCAGAAGAGGCCGCAGACGGAGCAGAAGCGCTGGAAAAAATCCGGCAAAACACCTACGACCTGGTGATACTGGACGTGATGATGCCCAATATGAACGGATATCAGACCTGTATGGAAATCCGCAAAAGCAGTAATACGCCCATTTTGTTTCTGAGCGCCAAATCCCAGGTGGAAGATAAGATGCTGGGATTTTCCAGCGGGGGAGACGATTATCTGCCCAAACCATTTTCCTGCCAGGAGCTGATGAGCAGAGTGAAAGCTCTGATTCGCAGGTATCAGATTTACAGAGGGAAAGAAGGGGCAGGAGGATTAGCTGAAGAAATCAGGGAACCGGCAAGTCAGAATGCAGAACATGTCATTATGCTGCCGGGAATCAAAATTTACGAAGACCGGCAGAAAGTCCTGCTGGAAGGAAAAGAGATTGAGCTGACAGAGATTGAATATTCCATTCTGTATCTGCTGGGGAAATACCGGGGCCAGATTTTTTCCGTGCAGCGCCTGTACGAAAGTATCTGGGAGGAAGATTATTATTACGGGGCTTCCAACACGGTAATGGTGCACATTCGGAATCTGCGGGGGAAAATCGAGAAAGACCCCCACAATCCGAAAATTATCAGAAATGTCTGGGGAAAGGGGTACCGCTGTGAGTAAAAAGAACGCGTCGGCCAGAAAAAAACATGAGAAAACAAGTATACGGGACAGAATCTTTCAGTTTCCCCGGAAAATGACAGGGAGGCTTTTTCTGCTGCTGATTCTGTGCGCAGTTCTGAGTATTTTTACTTTCCGCTATACCATGCAGCATCAGACCTGGGTGTATGTGGAACTGGTGAAACGGGGCATTACATCCTTTAATCCGGAAAAAATTGTGCAGGAAATGCAGGAGAAAGCAAAATACATATCTTTTCAGGAGACAGGAGATGAAGAACTGAGGAAACTTCTGGATGTGGAAAAATATGACGACGGCTATACCATGATAACTTTTTATGATGAGGAGAGTCTGTTCCGGTGCTACGGCATAGAGCCCGCTGTGTGGGATTCCTTTGTCAGCGATATGTTCTGGTATAATGATGTGGGTTATTACCGCGGACAGGATTACATGGGAAAACTGGAATTTCAGGATATCACAGGAGAGGTGATGATATATTCCATGCATCAGGCTCAGATCGTAGTGCCTTATTTTCTGACTGCCCTGATAATCAGCCTTCTGTTTTTCAGCCCGGTACTGATTTATGTGTGGAACAGAATGCGGTATGTTGGAAGGCTGAAAAATGAAGTGCTGGTCATGGCGGAAGGAGATCTGGAACACCCTGTCACTGTGAAAGGGAGAGACGAAATCGGCATTCTGGCCCGGAATCTGGATGAAATGCGTCTGGCGCTGGATGACAATATCCGCAGGGAACAGGAAGGAAAGAAAGCAAATCATGATTTAATAAGTTCTGTTTCCCATGATTTGAGAACACCTATGACCACATTATACGGCTATCTGGAGATTATGAGCCAGAACAGGTGCCCGGAGCAGAAACGGGAAGAGTATCTGGTCAGATGTATTGAAAAGGTAGAAGAAATCCGTACTCTGTCCGATAAAATGTTTGAATACGCACTGGTATATGAGACCCGTGAGCAGACAGAACTGTCAGAAATTTATCTGGGAGACCTGCTGGAGGAACTGGAGGGACATCAGGAATTTTTACGATTGAAAGGATATCAGGTACAGACGGATTTCCAGGTGGAAGAATCTGTAAAAATTATGGGAAACCACATGTTCTTCCGACGGATGTTCAACAATCTCTTTTCCAATATTCTGAAGTATGGAGAGAGAGGAGAGCCGGTGCTTGTAAAGGCAGCTCTGGACAGGGGCAGCCTGCAGATGGTATTTTTAAACGAAAGAAGACAGCGGATGAAACAGGTGGAAAGCAACCGGATTGGACTGAAAAGCGTCCGTAAAATGGCAGAATTGCAGCATGGGAAATTTTTCATGGTGGAAGGAGAGGAGACCTTTGCGGTTACCATGGAATTTCCATTAATATAAATCAGACAATTGCGAAACTCAGTAATTATACTGATTTCATGTACAATTTCCACAATTGAAGGGTTTTGCAATTGCCTGAATATAAATGCAGAAAAGGAGCAGAGTGATGAGAGAACAGCTAACCAGAAGTGATGTAAAGAAAATAGAAGAAGAAATAGAATACCGGAAGCTGGTAGTGCGCAAAGAAGCGCTGGAAGCAGTAAAAGAAGCCAGAGCTCACGGAGATTTAAGTGAGAATTTTGAGTATCATGCGGCAAAAAAAGACAAGAACAAGAACGAGAGCAGAATCCGCTATCTGGAACGGATGCTGAAAACAGCGGTGATTGTGTCCGATTCCTCCAGAGAAGATGAGGTGGGAATCAATAATACGGTGACGGTGTACTTTGAGGAAGATGACGAAGAACAGGTATTTCGTCTGGTGACTTCCATCCGGGGCAATTCCATGAAGAACCGTATCAGCACGGAATCCCCCATTGGAAAAGCCATTCTGGGCCGCAAAGTCGGCGACAGAATCCAGATAAAAGTCAATGAAGATTACAGTTATTATATCGTGATTAAACAAATAGAAAACACAGCGGAAGAAGCCGGAGAAACCATACGCAGCTTTTAATCCCATATTTTTATTTGACAAACTGCTCAATGGCATTTTTCAGGTCTTCCAGAGCCTGGCTGTCCCCATGCTCTACAGCATCCACAATACAGTGGGAGATATGGTCTTCCAGAATCAGTTTTCCAATGTTGTTGATGGCAGAACGAACAGCAGCAATCTGTATCAGTACTTCACTGCAGTCCCTGCCGTCTTCCACCATCCGTTTTACCGCCTCCATATGGCCGATGGCACGGGACATGCGGTTCAGCACGGCCTGAGTCTGTTCGTGAGTGTGCACATGGGAATGAGACCGGTCATGAGAATGAGCCTGTTCCTGGTCATGGCTATGAGACTGGTCATGAGAATGAGCCAGGGGCTGATTTTCACTGTTCATGCAGAAATCACCTCCTTAATTCCGTACATTGTACATGAAATGCTGAAAATGGTGAGTGATACAATCCTCTGAATTTATAACTGCCAGATTTCCTCACTGGTAGAGGATACGCAGGCAGCTCCGGCGGAAAGCATGGAAATCACATCGTCTTTATCGTCTACAAGACCGCCGGTAATCACAGGCACACTGGCCATACGACAGATTTTGCTGAGAATCCGGGGCATCAGGGCAGGAAGTATCTCAATTACATCCGGCCGGACGTTCTGAAGCTGCCGTTCAATATTGGAAAGAGCCAGAGAATCAATGACGAAAAAGCGGAGTACCGTGAATAAAGATAATCTGGCCGCATATTTTATTAATCCGGGTTTGGTGGATATAATGCCGTCGGCTTCTGTGCGCTGTCTGATGAAATCCACAGCAATTTCTTTGGAAGCCAGACCGGTAATCAGGTCGATATGGATGACAGCCAGTTTGCCGGCAGCTTTTACTTTTGCCACAATTTCAGAAATATTGCAGATATCCCCGAACAGAATAAAAATAATATGGCTTTCGCAGGTCAGAGCCTTTTCCAGGCCGTCAAACGTATTTACGGCTGCAATGACAGGAGAATCTTCAATTGCTTCACGATATTCTTTTTTCATAATCCCACTCCTTTTGTATCGAAAATCCGTTCATGTTCCCCGTTATCTATACCACCCGGCTTTTATTATACATGATATTGCGCGTAATAGAAAGGGGAATGCAACATATCCTTGTATATTCTCTCTCAAAAGTGTAAAATAAGAAAGAAATGTTTCGAAATATAAATCAGCGGAAAATGACGTTACAGGCTGCCGGAAGGAGGAAGCATATGGAAGAAAGATTTATGCGGACCGGACTGCTTCTTGGAGAAGCGGCGCTGGAAAAACTGGCCGGCTCCAGGGTGGCGGTTTTCGGTATCGGCGGTGTGGGCGGTTATGCGGCGGAAGCTCTGGCAAGAAGCGGCGTGGGACATCTGGAACTGACGGACAGGGACGTGGTCAGCATTTCCAATATGAACCGGCAGATTATTGCCACAACAAAAACGCTGGGAAAATATAAAACACAGGTTATGAAAGAACGGATTCTGGAAATCAATCCCAGAGCAGAGGTAACGGTCCACAATTGCTTTTTTCTGCCGGAAACAGCGGAAGAATTTGATTTCAGGGCATACGACTATGTGGTGGATGCTGTAGATACGGTAACAGCCAAAATCGAGCTGGTGATGAGAGCAGAGGAGGCCGGCGTTCCCGTCATTTCCAGTATGGGTGCAGGCAATAAGCTGGAGCCCTGGCGGTTTGAGGTGGCAGATATCTATGATACTTCTGTCTGCCCTCTGGCGCGGGTTATGCGCCGGGAACTGAAAAAGAGGGGCGTCCGGAAATTGAAGACCGTTTATTCCAGAGAGGAGCCCAGGCAGCCTCAGGTAAGGATATCCGACGAATCCGGAAAAATAATACCGGGAAGCACTGCTTTTGTGCCTCCGGCAGCGGGGCTGATACTTGCCGGAGAAGTTGTGAAAGACCTGGTTATGTAAAAAATTCTGCCAGGCGGGAATTCCGCCGGCGGCGGATGAGATTTCAGGTAATTGCGAAATTTAATAATTGTACAAGTTTCATGTACAATTCGGAAAATATTTAAGAGCAACTGTGGTAATTGTACATGAAATTTTGAAATTGGATAATTTCGCAATTGCCTGAGATGAGATTTACCGATAAGGAGAAAGATTTTATGAAGTTCATTCATATAGCAGATGTACATCTGGGGGCAAAACCGGATAAGGACAAACCCTGGGGAAAGGACCGGGAACAGCACAGCTGGCAGGCTTTTGCGGATGTGATTACCAAAGCCGGAGAAGAACAGGTGCAGCTTCTTCTGATAGCCGGAGATTTGTTTCATCGTCATCCCCTGCTGCGGGATTTAAAAGAAGTAAATTACCAGTTTTCCAGAATTCCCCAGACCCAGGTGGTCATGATAGCCGGGGAGCATGAGTATCTCAGCGATTATTCTTATTACGGCGCCTTTCCCTGGGGAGAAAATGTACATTTTCTGAAAGAAGAAAAAGTGGACTATGTGGAACTGGAGGGGCTTTGTACCAGAGTATACGGACTGAGCTATCATCACCGGAATGTTTATGAAAATCCCTTTCAGGGCATGATGCTGAAAAAGGACGATTACTGCAATATCCTTCTGGCTCATGGAGGCGACGAGGAACATATGCCCTTCCAGGTAAATGAGCTGGAATGCATGGCGTTTGACTATGTGGCTCTGGGCCATCTGCACAAACCCATGCAGATAACAGGACATAAGGCAGTGATGGCAGGGGCTTTGCAGCCGGTGGAGGCCGGCGATATGGGTGAGCATGGATATTTTATGGGAGAACTGGAAAAGGGCGCATGCAGCGTCACATTCTGTCCTATCCGTTATTGTGAATATGTTTCCATGAATCTGAAAGTAAGCGAGGAAACCACCGGGGAGGCTCTGCAGGATGTGCTGGCGGAACAGATAAGAAAAGCGCCGTCCCATCAGCTATTCCGGCTGGTGCTCACAGGTTCCGGCAATCAGGACAATTCCATTGACACAGAGGCTCTGGAGCATATGGAGCGGGTGGTTCAGGTTATGGACCGGTGCCGGCCGGATTATGATTTCCGGCAGTTGAAACAGCGGTATAAAGAACAGATTCCGGGAAGGTATATTGAGACTCTGGAGGAGCTGCCGCAGGATGAAATTACCCGAAAAGCATTATACTATGGTGTGGAGGCTTTGTTGGCAGAATGAAGATTACAGAAATTCAGATAAAAAATTTTGGAAAACTCCATAATATCAATATCCGGCCCCTTCCGGGCATTAATGTGATTTACGGGGAAAATGAAACGGGAAAATCCACCCTGCAGCAGTTTATCACGGGCATGTTGTTCGGGATAGAGAAGCAGAAGGGGCCGGGAAGCCAGAATGACAGCTACCGTCAATATGAACCCTGGAACGACAGCTCCAGTTATTCAGGCGGCCTGAAATTTACGGTAGATGGAAAACCGTTTTTTCTGGAACGGAATTTTTACCATAAGGAGCCCTCTGTAAAACTGGTAAATGAGCGGGATCTGGAAGAACTTTCCGTGGAACAGGGCGACCTGGAAATGCTTCTGGGAGGCATGAAAAAGGAAACCTATGAAAACACTTTCTGTATCCGGCAGGCAGAGGTGGAAACAGACCGGGAATTCTCGGATATTCTTCAGAATTATTTTGTAAATACATCTCTGGGGCAGGAAGGGGGCGTGGATCTGACCGGCGCCCGGAAACGGTTGAAAGCCAGACAGGAGAAAGCCAGACAGAAGCTGCAGGAGAAGAAGGAAGAACGGAAGAACCGGGAGGAAAAACTGCTGTTGGAAGAAAAACTGCTGAAAAAAGATGTGGAGCAGCTGAAAAAGCAGAAAAATGACGGTTACAAAGGTCTTATGCACAGGCCGGATGAAATCATTCCCCCGGAACATGACACCAATCAGATGGCAGAATATCTGCGGGATATCCGTCAGCAGAAACAGCAGAAGGATTATAAGATGCGTTTTGCCTTTTCTCTGTTTCTGATACTGGCGGCAGCAGGTGCAGGAATCTGGAACGGACTGGCTCACGGCCTGTTTCAGGGCGCCGCCCCTGGATGGATTATTCTGGAAGCGGCCCTGTGTATACTGTTTCTTTTGGGCTGTACGGGCATGTGGTTCTGGCATAAGAAATCCAGGAATCTGAAACTGCTGCGCAGACAGCAGGAGGAGGAAGCCAGAGAACGGAACCAGTATACCTCCATGGAGCGGGAACAGCAGCGGTACAAAGAGCAGCAGGAAAAGCAGGCCCGGAAACAGGCGGTGGAAGAACTGCTGCAAATCCAGCTTCTGGAAAAACAGGCGGAGCTGATGAATCTGCAGGAAGAACGGCGGGAATGGAGGATTCCCTCAGAAGAAGAGCAGGAGTATGAACGTCAGGTTCGGGCATATGAGCTGGCGCTTCGGACGCTGGAACAACTGTCTCAGGAGACGTATCAGGATACCAGAGCCAGGATGGAGCAGGAAATGTCTGAAATTCTGTCTGAGCTGACCAACGGGACATACAGAAAAATCGGTATGGACGCTCAGATGAACCTGGTGGCCACAGCGGGAAAACGCAGGCTGTATCCCTGGCAGCTCAGCCGGGGAACCATGGAGCAGATGTACGTGGCGCTGCGGATGGGAGCAGGAGGATTTCTGACCAGAGAGGAGTCCATGCCGGTGCTGCTGGACGAGGTATTTGCAGCTTTTGATGAAAAACGTCTGGAAGGGGCCATGAAATGGCTGGGAAGGCAGAATGGACAGATTTTCCTGTTCACCTGTCAGAAACGTGAAATGGAGATTTTGGAACGGCAGGGAATCCCTTTTGGAAAAATTATGCTGAGCAGATAAAGACAGAAAACAGGACAGACTATGAGTAAAAAGAAGAAAAAAAAGAAGAAATACCGTGTATTCTGGTTTTTTGCAAAACTCCAGATGCTGCTGCTTCTGCTGGTGGCAGGGGCTATGGCCTGGTATTATTACGGTGGCTATGCCCGGAAGGTGAGCGCATTGCAGCAGGAAGCCAGAATGCTTGTGCAGAAATCCAGCGAAGCTACTTTCCGCTCCGTACAGACCAGTCTGGTGTACGATACCAACGGAAAGCTGATTTCCACACTTAAGGGTGAAAAGGACGTATATTATCTGGAATATGAAGAGATTCCGGCTTATGCGGTGGCGGCCATGATCAGCATTGAAGACAAGAAATTTTACCGCCATAACGGTATTGACGTAAAAGCCATTATGCGGGCGGCCAAAGCTATGATAGAAAACGGAGAGGTAACCCAGGGAGGAAGTACCATTACCCAGCAGCTTTCCAAACTGATTTTTCTGACCCAGGAGCGCACCTGGGAACGTAAGATAGAGGAAATGTTCATTGCGGTGGGCCTGGAAAAGGTGTACAGCAAGGATAAAATTATGGAATTTTATCTGAATAACGTATATTTTGGAAATGGCTATTACGGAATACAGGCGGCCGGCAGAGGGTATTTTAATAAGGACGCCAGGGATCTTTCCCTGTCTCAGATTGCTTTTCTGTGCGCCATTCCCAACAATCCCAGCCTGTATGACCCGGTGACCAATATAGATAATACCATGAAGCGGCGGGACAGGATTCTGCATCAGATGTTAGAGGACGGGAAAATCAGCCAGACCACCTGCCAGCAGGCCAGGACGGAACCAATTACTCTGAACCGGCCGGAAAAGACGAAAAACGACTATGTGGAAACCTACACATACCACTGTGCCATCCGGGCGCTCATGCAGCAGCAGGGCTTTAAATTCCGGACGGAATTTTCCTCGGAGGAGGAAAAGGCAAAATATAAGGAAGAATACGACGCGCTGTACGGGGAATGCCAGAAGAATCTCTATACGGAAGGGTACCGGATTTATACTTCCATTGATCTGGATATGCAGCAGCAGCTTCAGGATGCGGTGGATAACGGACTGGCAGAATTTACGGAGCAGAACGAAGAAGGCATTTATGCATTGCAGGGCTCTGCTGTGTGCATTGACAATCATACAGGCTTTGTAAAAGCCATTGTGGGCGGAAGAAACCAGAACCTGCCCGGCTATACTCTGAACCGGGCGTATCAGAGCTTCCGGCAGCCGGGCAGCGCCATCAAACCTCTGATTGTGTATACGCCGGCTTTGGAGGGAAAGTACACTCCTGACACCATCGTGCAGGATGTCAGGACCGAGGAAGGCCCTTCCAATTCCAGCGGTTATTATGACGGGGATATTACCCTGCGGTATGCGGTGCAGACTTCCAAAAACACTGTGGCCTGGAACCTGCTGGAAGAAATAACTCCCCAGGAGGGGCTTTCCTATCTGAAAGAAATGAAGTTTTCCAGACTGGATGCCAAAGACAATCAGCCAGCCAGTGCGCTGGGAGGATTTACCAACGGGGTATCCGCGGTGGAGATGGCCTCCGGCTATGCCACCCTGGTTCACGACGGCAAATTCCGGGAGCCCACCTGTATTACAAGAATTACCGATGCGGAAGATAATGTGATTCTGGAGACGGAAACGGAAGAAGTGGACGTCTATAAAATGAACGCGGCCCGTATGATGACGGATATGCTGGTGTCTGTGATACAGGAGGGGACCGGCAGGGGCCTTGCACTGAGCAATATGCCCTCTGCCGGAAAGACCGGAACCACCAACGACAACAAAGACGGATGGTTCGTGGGCTATACCAGCTATTATACCACCAGTGTGTGGGTGGGATATGATATGCCGCGGGAGCTGCCGGGGCTGTCCGGAGCCAGCTATCCGGGAAGTATCTGGCACACCTTTATGGAACAGGTGCACCAGGGGCTGGAACCGGTGGAATTCCTGCCCTATATAGACGAGAGCAGGGCCCCTCTGGATAACGAGGAATATCTGGAAAGCCTGCAGAATGAGATGGAAGATACGGGCGAGGGGCCGGAGGATTTGCAGGAAGGAGCGGGGGAATAAGAGCAGGGATGCAGCATGTAGTTTGTATATATTATATGGTGTGACACGGATGGTCTGGATACCATATAATATATACAATGTCTGTGTTGGCAGTATATTGAAAAATCATACCGTATACCCAAATAGTTTGCATAAATTATAGAAACAATAAATACACATTATACTAAAAGTATGAAAAATCCGTAAAGAATCGGTAAATCAAAAGATTCTTTACGGATTTTTCAGCCTACAGATTCTCGTTTTTCAGCACATCAATGGTATTCCCTTTTTTTATCCTGCTCATGGAGTAAAGCATGGTCACAAACACCACCAGGAACACGCTGCCCACTGCGATGGCAATGCTGTACCAGGGAATGTAGAAGCTGGTGTTCAGTCCGTTGGAGATGGTATGGTAAATGTACCAGGTCACAAGGAAGGACACCGGAAGCCCGTAGAGCAGCCCCTTAAACCCGTAGAGCAGACATTCAAAGTTCATCATTTTCTGAAATCCTTTCGGGGTCATGCCCACCGATTTCAGCATGGCAAACTCCCGCCGCCGCAGATTGATATTGGTGGAAATGGTGTTAAATACGTTTGCCGCCGCAATCAGGGAAATCAGTGTGATAAACCCAAAGGCAAATACATTTACAACAGTCATCATGGCCCGGTCGCTTTCCACGCTGGCTGCATAGTCGTACAGACCGTCTGTGGGAAGGCCTCTGGAAATCAGGAGACTGCGCATGGCTTCGTAAGTTTCCGCGTGATTTTCGCACTGGAAATACAGAGTTCTGGTGACATGTTCGCCGGGCGGAGTTCCGGGAAGGTTCCAGTATTCCGTGTCAGGCTCCAGAGCGGAAAATACATCATCCATAAGGCTGTAAGGATAGAACAGCCGGGGATAATCATTCCCGGAGGCAAATAATGCGGGGGCCTGCGTTGCAGTGGCTCCTATGGCAAGGGGAATGGTCAGGCAGCTTTCTTCCAGTGAAAATGTCTCGGTTGTCTCGTTGTAATAGTTCCAGCTTCTGCACTGAAGTTCTCCGGTAGCCGAATCAGTGGTCAGATAAGCGGAATCATAATCTTCCATCTGGCGTATCAGGTGCAGATTTATACTGGCATGCCCGGAGTCGGAGAACAGGGAATGGTTGTAATATTTTCCGTCGTGGCCATTGTATTCCACCAGGGAATCCACAGCTACAGCAGCAGGTTTTTCCCCGTTAAAATAAGGGGCTTCCGGCAGATTCTGCTCTTTCAGGTAACTGCGAAATAAGTCATCCTCCAGGAAAATCAGTTTAAATTCGGTCAGCAGGGGTGCAGATTCCAGCCAGGTTTCGCCCCGCTGGGCAGCAGTCATTTTTCGGTATTCCCGGTATTCTTTGCTGACGGCAGCAGCGGGCAGGGAACAGGTGAAGTACAGCTCGCTGCTGTAAAAGGCAGAATTTATATTATTTATTTCCTTCATCTCGGAGATAAGGGTATCTTCCGAATAGCCGGATTCCGGGTGAAGCCGGTAAATAATATCATAGCTGGAATCGGAAAGCACAGCCCTTATGGAATCGGTGAGATAACTGCACCAGCTACTGGCGGATATAAACAGCGCAATGCTTAAAAACAGGGAAATTACCGTGGCACGGTACTTCTTCCGGTTGCGTTTGTAATTTTTGGCTGCCAGCATTCCCTCAAAACCAAACAGTTTTTCCGTAAGCCGGGAGGTTTTAACCTTGCCGGGACGGATGGAAATATCACCGGTCTGGCGGATGGAATCAATGGCTGATTTCTTTACGGCCCGTTTTACAGGAATCCAGGCGGAAATCAGTATGGTCAGCATGGAAATGCCGATGGCAAGGGCAAGGGCCGGGAAGGACGGATGCAGTTCCAGTGAAACTTCTCCGGCCGGTCCCAGTGCCTGGATAAACCGGGCAGCTTCGTATCCGTATCTGCCGGCGTCGGGAATACCCAGGACGCTGGCAATCATGTCTTTTGTGAAAAAGAAAGTGACGCCGATACCCAAAAGCCCTGACAGGATACCCAGGGGAATACCGATACAGCTTAAAAACAATGCCTCAAATAATACGCTTCCCGTCAGCTGTTTTCGGGTGGCTCCGATGGAGGCCAGCAGTCCGAACTGTCTGGTGCGTTCACTGACGGAGATGGAAAATGCATTGTAAATCAGTGAAATGGAGCCAAACATGATAATGGCAATCAAAATCCCGGCCAGTCCGAACAGAACACTGTTATACCGGCTTTCTCCGGAATATCCATACAGGCGCAGCAGATTATAGTTAGCCTCGAAACCGAACAGTTCGGATTCCAGTTTTCCGCAAAGGCCGTTCAGAACGGACATGGAATTTTTGCCGGAGACGGTGCGCACATAAGAGGTATAAAGGTGCTGGCTGTCTCCTTCTCCGATAGTCAGAGCTGTGTAAGCAGGAGCGGCGTAATCCTCAAAAGAGGGACGTTCATAAAATCCCACTACCGTGTAAGTTCTGGCTTCACCGGGAATCAGTTCTTCGGAGACAGGACTGTTCTCCCCGTCATCCTGGCTGCTTTCCGACAATTCTTCGCTGACAGGGTTCAGATACATGGTATGGTTGGTCAGTATATCCCCGTTGTCGGCCCTGCGGATTCCAGGTTCCAGATCAAGCCTGTCGTTTAATTTATACTGTATGCCTCCGTTGGCGTACAGGTGATTGGGAATCAGCAGTTCGCTGCTGTTTTCCGGCATTCTTCCTTCGGTAAGATGTATGGGCATCAGTTCGGTAAAATCATCCTGTATGCCGAAAATGCCAAGAAAGGGTTTTGATTCATTGGTGCAGTCCTTCAGTTCCGAGTATCCCAGCAGTTCCAGGGATACGGCCTGGCTCACCTGTTTATCTGAGCGGAGGGTTTCCGCGTCTTTTGCGGAAATATCCGAGAAAGCGCCGTACCAGCTTCCGTCCTCGTAAATGGCGGACTGTATCAGACAGTGCCTCAGGGAGGAAATACTGATGGTGGTGGCGGAGAACATGGCCGCCGAGAGTATAATCCCCACAATGGTAACAAGTGTCCTGGTACGGTTTTCTCTGAGATTCTTTATGGTGACTTTCTGGAAAATGTTCATGGACAGATCACCTCATCTCTGATAATCTTCCCGTCTTCCAGAGCGATGATACGGTCAGCCTGGAGGGCAATATTTTCATCGTGGGTGATGACGATTAAAGTCTGTTTATAGGCTTTGTTGGAATATTTCAGCAGTTCCACAATTTCCTGGCTGTTTTTGGAATCCAGGTTGCCGGTGGGTTCGTCAGCCAGAACCACCGCCGGGGCGTTCATCAGTGCTCTGCCGATGGAGACCCGCTGCTGCTGGCCGCCGGATAACTGGTTCGGAAGGTGCCCTTCCCGGCCCTTCAGGGACAGGATATTCAGAAGTTCCTCCAGACGCTGCTCATTTACCTGCCGGCCGTCCATCAGCACCGGAAGAGTCATATTTTCCATTACGTTCAGTACGGGAATTAAATTATAGAACTGGTAAATCAGCCCCACCTGACGTCTGCGGAAAACGGCAAGCTGGCTCTCGCTCCGGGCATAGACGTCGGTTCCTTCCATAAAGACCTTGCCGGAGGTGGGAACGTCCACGCCGCCCAGCACATGCAGTAAGGTGGATTTGCCGGAGCCGGAGGGGCCGATGATGGAGAGAAATTCTCCTTTCCGGACGGAAAAAGACACGTCGTCCAGCGCTTTCACCTGATTCTCTCCGGAGCCGTAGATTTTCGTTAAATGTTCTGCTTTTAAAATTTCCATAACAATTCGCTCCTTTTTCTGGTTTCTGAATTTTATTCTAACCAGGCCCGGTGACAGGGCAGTGACTTCCCTGTGACAAAACTGTCATAATTGAAAAGAAGTATTGTCAGGAAATTTACGGATGCCGGGGATATAATTTTATCACAAACCGGGCGCCGCCTTCCGGACGGTTTTCAGCTTTCAGGGTACCGTTTTGCTGAAGGATAATCATACGGGACAGAGCCAGGCCTATGCCCACGCTCTGAAGAGAAGCATTTTTCCCTTTATAGAATCGTTCAAAGAGATGGGGCAGATCCTCAGGGGCAAATCCCTCCCCATTATCCTCAATGATAATTTCCGTAAAAATGGCATTTTCAGAAAAGGCTGCCTGTATACAGCCTCCGGAGGGGGTATGTTCCATGCAGTTTTTCAGAATATTCAGGACAGCTTCCTGGGACCAGGAAAAATCCCCGGTGAACTGAGCCTGGGAATCTCCCTGAAGAGTTAAAGTCTGCTCCCGCAGCTCCATGGGAATCATCAGAGGTTCCGCCGCCTGGCGAATCAGTGTTTCCACATTTACGGAGGTCTGCTGGAGACGGATGGTTCCCGCATCCATTTTTGACATTTTAAGCAAAGATTCCACCAGCCAGTCAATACGGGAAAGAAGCTGCATAAGTTCCTGTAACAGTTCTTTTCTGCGGGCAGCCGGCAAATCCGGCTCCATCAGCAGGGAAAGAATCAGGTTGGAGGAAGTCAGGGGAGAACGAATCTGATGGGAAATGTCAGCCATGGAATCTGCCAGGAATTTTTTGTCGTCGGCCAGAGCGGCAGCCTGCTCGCTGAGACGCAGAGTCATTTTGGACAGTTCATTTTCCAGAATGGACAGTTCTCCTTCCCGGTATTTTTCAAAATGAATGGGAATCTGGTTGTGGAGCATATCGTCGATTTCATGGACAAGCTGTTCCAGCCTGCGGTATCTGCGCCAGGTAATCCAGTAGTGGGAAAAAATAAAAAGAAGGGCAAAAACCATCAGCAGAATTCCGGTATGGGCAGGAAACAGAGTATTCAGACACAGGGCCGAAAGGAGCAGAAAAAGATACCAGAACAGACTCAGCCTGATTTCAGGATTTCGAAAGAATTTCATAAGGTAACCTCCCGTGATGAAATTTATTCCCGCGGGCAATGAGCCATGCGGCCGCCGCAAGAGGATGCGCAGCTCGCGGAGATGAAGTTTATTGCCATGCAATCCGCTTGCGCGCGGAGAATGCGTACAGCGCATTCTTTTTTATGTGAATATCAGTCTCCCATTTTATAGCCCATACCCCGGATGGTTTTAATCAGCACGGGATTTTGCGGGTCTTCTTCGATTTTTTCCCGCAGCCGCTTGATATATACCGTAAGAGTGTTGTCGTTGACAAATTCTCCCGCCATATCCCAGAGGGCGTCCAGAAGCCGGGAGCGGGAAAGAACAATGTCCTTATTATTCATAAAATACAGCAAAAGCCGGTATTCCAGGGCGGATAGCTGAAGTTCCTGTCCGTCTTTGGATACGGTGCCCCGACTTACATCCACCGTCAGATTCCGGTATTCCAGCAGGGTGTTTGTCTTGCCGTAGCGGCGCATAATATTGTGGATACGGGAAACCAGCTCCCGTGGCCGGAAAGGTTTGGCAATGTAGTCGTCGGCTCCCAAATCCAGGCCTGTGACAACGCTGTATTCATCTCCGGAGGCAGTCAGGAAGATTACAGGCAGGCCGGTGGTGGATTTCACTGCCCGGCAGACAGCAAAGCCGTTGCCTTCCGCCAGGGAAACATCCAGCAGTATTAAATCAAAATCGGCGGCGGATTCCTCAAGCAAAGCCAGAGCCCTGGTCTGACCATCCACCGATGTGATGGCAAAGCCCTCTTTCTGCAGGAATTCTGTCAGGTTGGTCACAATGCTCTTGTCGTCTTCCACTAATAAGATATGAGTCATGGGGTATCATCTCCGTCAGTTTGTGTCCCCCTATTGCATTTGCAGCAGGGGTATAGTATAACTATAATATAAAAACAGCGGAGGTGCAATATGGCTGTCGTACAAATTTGCATGGCTGCCGTCTGCGCGTTACTGTTCACACGGTACCGTGCACTACGCTGCACGCTGCCCCGCTGGAATATACAGGATAAAGGAGAGGTCTGGCATGAAAAAATATGGTTTTGGCGTGGATATCGGGGGAACTACCTGCAAAATAGGTTTATTTGAAACCACAGGAAGCCTTGTGGATAAATGGGAAATTCCCACGGATACCCGTGAGGAAGGGAAAAACATCCTTCCGGATATCGCTGCTTCCCTTCAGGAAAAAATGGCGGAAAAAAAGATTGGAAAAGAAGAAATCGAGGGAATCGGCATTGGACTTCCAGGCCCGGTACAGCCGGACGGAAGCGTACCCTTGTGTGTAAATCTCGGATGGAAAAATAAAAACATACCGGAAGAAATGGGAAGCCTGATGGAAGGCGTTCCGGTAAAGGCAGGAAACGACGCCAATGTGGCGGCCCTGGGAGAAATGTGGCAGGGGGGCGGCAAAGGCAATAAAAGTCTGGTTATGGTAACTCTCGGCACCGGCGTGGGCGGCGGCATTATTATTGATGAGAAAATTGTGGCGGGAGCCCACGGAGCAGGCGGAGAAATCGGACACATTACGGTAAATCCCCATGAAAACATTTCCTGTAACTGCGGCAGAAAGGGATGTCTGGAGCAGTACTGTTCCGCAACAGGGATTACCCGCCTTGCCAGGGAGAGTCTGGCAGAGAGCCATGAAACATCTCTTCTGGACCACGTCCGGGAAGTTTCTGCCAAAGCTGTGTTTGACGCATACAAAGAGCATGATAAACTGGCGGAGAAAATTGTGGAGAAATTTGCCCGGCTGCTGGGAAGGGCCCTGAGCAATATTGCCTGTGTGGCAGACCCGGAGATTTTTGTAATCGGGGGCGGCGTGTCCAAAGCAGGAGAAGTTCTGCTGGAAGCTGTGGAACAGTATTTTAAGAAATTCGCATTCCCCTCCTGCGCAGATACGAAATTTGCCCTGGCTTCCCTGGGAAATGACGCGGGGATGTACGGATGTATGAGGCTGATTCTGGAATAGGGAATAGCAGATTTGAAGCTGAAATGAGCGACAGAAAAGTGGGATAAAATGAATACTGATAAGGGAAACAGGACAAAAGAATTAAATTCCGTGATACCGGAAGAAATCAGGAAGAAAATATGGGAAAGCGGGGCCGCGGAAGAACATTTTCAGCAGGTATACAGAGTTGCGAAATGGGGAAAATTAGAGGAAAAAGCCTTTGTCAGCACTTATGAGGAAGTTTTGGAAGGAATGATACCGAATCGCTATTCAGAAGAAGAGATTGGGACATATTCGACTTCGGTATACACCAGCAGAAAGAATTGTGATAAATTTATTAATTGCCTGAAACGAAGTGTAAGATTGCGGACGCAGTATCCCCATCCGGTATTGCTTACCGGAAGCACATCTCATGGACTGGTACAGAGGACATCTGAGAGGATTTCTGACTATTCAGATTCAACACATATTGACTGGTGGATTTTTGAAGGGGCCCTGAAGAAAGCTGTCAGAAATTTCAGAATTTGTGAGGAGAGTGATTAATGAAAGCATATTTTAAAAATGTTTTGGAAATTGGAGATCTGAGTTTGGATAAAGTGCTTTTTGAATTCGAAAAGCTGCCCATAATTTTTGTGTGCCGGGACAGGGAAGAATTTTATTATTTTTGTCTGTGCACGGATATGATTATAGACAATACATGGATGCTCACAAAAGTGAGCAGAGGTTTACTGCTGAAATTATTGGATAATGAGATTTCCATACTGGATATATTTAAAATGTCCGGCAATGAGGTAATCATTATTAATCAACATGGAGAAAATATATCCTGCGAAAAGAAAAAATTTCAGGATGTACCGGAAGATGAATTGCCGGAGGAAAATGAAAAGCTGGAGAATCCCTGTCTCGCAGATTACAGAGAAAGACTTCAGGACGAAATGTATAAAAAGAAGTCAGTGATTTGTGAATATGAAGGAAAAGTATCTGATCTGGTACAGGATCTTATGATTTTCGGTTTTGAAACGGGAGTGCAGGAACATGAGGGATGTATGAAAACATTTCACTTCAGAAATACAATAGTGGAGAACAGAGAGAAGTAACAGCAATATTATTTATAAATTTCCGGGTATGAATCGAAAACAATTTTGCTTTGTCGAACCGATAAAAGATGATATTTATTATTTTGATATAATGAGCGGCGAAGAGGATAAATACAAAAAAAGAAATTTGAAATTTCAGGAAAAATCCTTTTTTATTGAGTCTGTGGAAAGTGCAGGAGTCTGAGAATGAGAGTGAAATGTGAAGATATATCGCTTATAGATATGAAATTTACGAAAAAAGCAGACAGGGAACCGGGAAAACACGATATCCCTGTCTGTTTGGAACCTGAATATGCAATGAGCAGTGAGCCGAATGATAAAGCGGCAAAGCTAATGATAAGATTTAAGGTTGGAGAACCGGAAAATGAGAGCCTGCCCTTTTATTTTTCTCTGAAGCTGGCAGGTATTTTCAGTTGGGATGATTTAACAGAGAAAGAGGCAGAGAAAGAAATTATATCAGAGGGTGCTGAACTGCTGCTGTCATTTGCAAGGACTTCTCTCTATGATATAATGGGTAAAGCCGGATTAAAGCAGATTATTCTTCCGATAGAGCATTTTGGGAAAGATGATATTTTTTCAGATGAATTATGATATTATCATACAGACAGGAATGAAAATCCTGTTTATATCTTATAAGATATAAACAATTATGCGCAGCTCGCGGAAATGAAGTTTATTGCTGCGCAATCCGCGCGCGGAGAATGCGCTGCGCACATTCTTTTTTATCTTACAGGAAATACCATGTCACGCTAACGCGTGAAAGTATTTCCTGTAAGACAAAACTATTTCTTCAATGGTCTTGCAATCATCACAATATTGCTTTCTTTTCTGTAATACCGCAGGGGTTTTTCCAGTCGGTAACCATCTCCGTAATACATGGAAACATGATAAATATTCCGGTATCTTCCGTTTCCTCTTCCGGGTGACCGATAGAAAATCAAATCTCCGGGCACCAGTCTGGAAGCATCAAGGCCCTTGTAGGAAATGACTTTTCCGGTGCGCTCCATATGGGCAGCCATGGAAGCGGCAGTAGGAGCCCAGGAAGGGGTGCCGCCCAGAAGTTTTGCATCGCAGTTATAAGCCCGGAATACCAGAGCGCTGCAGTCGTAATAGCCTGCCGACATCCGGCGGGCCTGGCTGTAAGAAGAACTGTTGATGATTTTATAGCCTTTCTTACATGCCTGCAGGGCGCGTTTGGAGGCAACGCTTACATGAAGGGTAAAGGTGTTGCCGTCTGCGGTAATCAGAATATCGGTATTTCCGGAGGCGCGGGGTGTGAGAACTCCGGATTTGCTTACTTTCACGATGGACTTTTTCTGAGATTTATATGTAATTTTACTTTTGGAAGAAATTCCGCTCAGTTTTATTTTTGATTTTTTTCCAACGGTCAGGGTCTGATTTGTCTTTTCAAGCTGAGGGTTGGTAATAATCAGCTCATGGTTAATCGTCTTGCCGTCCACGGTGACAGAAACGGTGGTTTTCCCGGTGGAAGTCCCGGCAGTCAGAGTACCGTCCTGGTCGATGGAGGCAAGAGAAGGCTTTTTTATCTTCCATTTTACACTGCTGTAGGGAGTGGTTCCGGTTAATTTCAGACGCTGTGTTTTCCCGATGGACAATACGGTGGCCGAAGTTTGCAGCCGTGGATTTGAAATCCTTACGGTAGTGGGAAATTCAGCGGAGGTGCCGTCAGAGTAATTTACCGTGGCTGTGATTTCCGCTTTTCCTGTCTTTTCTCCGGTTACGGTTCCATTGGAAGGATGAACCTGGGCCACTTCCGGGTCAGAGGAAGCCCACCTGGTAGCCTCGACGGAAAGACCGGGTTTCTCAATGTTTTCCAGTTTCAGATCTTCCTGGGCATGTACTGCCAGAGCAATCTGCTGCTGGGCAATGCCGTTTTCAATTACCGTTATCTCGCAGGTGCGTTTGCAGGTCACTTTCTGTTCGCCTGTATCTGTGGTGCAGACCGCATTCAGTGTAACGGTTCCCGGATGTTTTGCGGTGACTTTGCATTTGTTTCCGGAAGCGGAAATATCTGCCACATCCCCGGAAGAACCTGAGAGCTGGAAGGAAACGGAATCTTTTTCGGAAATATTGCTCAGATAAAAGGTGGCGCTGTTTCCCTGCACCAGTGTCTGGGAGGTACGGTTCAGCTCATGGTCATTTTTAATGACTGTTACCTGGCATTCCGCCTTTGCGCCCGGAACGGAGGCGGTAATCGTAACGGTACCGGAGGATTTGCCGGTAATGCCCCCCTGGCTGTCCACAGCGGCAATTTTAGAATCAGAAGATTTCCATCTGACCTGGCCGGAAGGGCGGGCGGTGGTTTTCAGCCGGTATGTGCTTTCCTCGAATAAGGTAACAGAAGTTTTTTTAAACTGTACGGAGGGCTGCCGGACGGTAACCTGGCAGCTTTTTTCCATGCCGTTGCAGGAAGCGGTAATGGTGGCGGTGCCTGTTTTTTTCGGGATGAGCTTTCCCCTGTAATTGACAGAAAGTATTTTCCGGTCGGAGGTTGTCCAGGTAATTTTGCCTTCCGGAACTGCGGTTGCCTCCAGATAAACAGGATTATGTAAATAGACCGTAGCCTTTGATTTTAAATTCAGAGTCTGAGAATTTTTACGTCCGCGGGGATTGGCGGTAATAACTGTGAATGGAGCGGTTTCCTGAGAGGAATCAGATGTAACAGCAGTCTCCTGAGATGAAAGGGAAGTTTCCTGAGATGGAATGGAAGCTGCCAGGGAAGTAACAGGTGTTTCCAGCAGAAGCAGGCAGCCCAGGGCAAATGCAAAAAACTTTTGAAATTTCATTGGTAAATGCCTCCTGTGTGTTTCATTAATTTATCCGATGCAGTGGAAATTTGTAGCTTTACGTATAATAATAATCCCTTTTTCTCTGAGTTTCAAGATGGCAGAAAAAAATTTTACATTTTTATTACAAAATTGTGGACGGAATGGTATAATTTGCCATGAGAATGCCTGAGAGCAGAGGTTACAATTATTAAAATGGAAAGGATGAAGAGTATGGCAGGAATGAATCCCACACAGATGTTTCAGCTGATGGGGGCGTGGCAGAAATTTACTGCAAATCACCCCAAATTTCCCAAATTTATCAAGGCAGTTGCCGCAGAAGGCGTCAGGGAGGATACCCTGATTGAAGTGAATATCACCACGCCGGAAGGCAAAACCTACTGCTCCAACCTGAAAATTACCCAGTCAGATCTGGAGCTGTTCCGGCAGATGAAAGATATCACATAATTTTCCGGGTTTATCAGTCCTCCGAATCGGGCCGTGAGGTTCTGTTTACCAGATAAATTCCGATACAGACCAGAATCAGTGCCAGCAGGCTCTGAATTCCGGAGGCCTGTCCGGTTTCTCCCAGTAGCAGCGCCGACAGCAGCACGCCGAATACCGGATTCATAAAACCGAAGACAGCCACTCTGGAAACAGGGTTGTATTTCAGCAGAATCCCCCACAGAGAATAGGCCAGAGCAGACACCAGCGCCAGATAGCAGAGCATTCCCATTCCGGAAGGGGAAATACGTTCCAGGCGTCCTCCCATGGCGCTGCCGCAGAGAATCATGGTGATTCCGCCGGCGAAAAACTGCCAGCCGCTTAACAGTACCGGGTGTTCTGTCTCAGAATACCGCTTTAAAAATACTGAGGAGAGGGCATAGGCAATGGTGGAAAGAAAGATAAATCCTTCTCCCCGCAGACTCATGTTCATATCCAGGCCGGAGCCGGTAAGATTGACAAGTACCACCCCTGCAAATCCCGTCAGGCATCCGGCAATTTTAAGGCCGCTTAAGGTTTCCTGATGGAAGATAAGGCTTGCAACCAAAATGGCCACGAACACGTTCATACCCTCGATAATGGAGGCTTTTACTCCGGTGGTATGTGCCAGACCGATATAGAAAAACAGATATTGAATGACCGTCTGCAGCAGGCTGAGCCGGATAATTTTGCCGGCGGTTCCGGCTGTTTTGGGCAGCAGCGGTTTCCGGTTCAGAAGGCTGCCCAAAAGGATGGTAAGGACGCCTGCCAGGGTGAACCGGTATCCCGCAAACAGAATCTGAGCCGGCGTGTCAGAGGCTTTAATCTGAAACAGTTCGTATCCGATTTTAATACATGGAAATGCACTTCCCCACAGGGCGCAGCATATCAGTGCGCCTGTCTGGACCACAAATGTTTTCTGCAGCCAGTGTTCTGTCTTTTTCATAATTTTCCTCGCTTTTTGTATGTTCCGGCAGTAATTCGGAACTTTCTGTACCTTTATGGCACATTCGCAGTTCAGGTTCAATGATTATAGCTTACCGGATTTTTCAGGTAATTTCAAGAGAGAAGAAAAGCGGAATATGCTTGAATTTACATTGGAGAAATGATAGTATGAAACCAGAAAGGTACAGGTGATAGTATGAAAAGTGCATTAAAAGAACCAGGAACACGCAGAGTTTTAAATGAAGGAATAAATGAGACCAGGAAGGAAATCGTTCTCAGAATGCTGCGGGACGGAGCATTGTCTGTTGAAAAAATTGCGGAATATACAGGGCTGGATGTTGCGCAGGTAGAACAGCTTGCAAAGCTTTAAGAAGTACAGGAAACGCGGTATTTGGAAAGGAGAACAAAAATGTATCGGTTTACGGAGGACTGCTTAACAGGGATTGGGCAGATTGATGAGGAACATGAGAGGCTGTTTGAACTGATTAACCGCACCATGGAACTGCTGCAAAATCAGATACTTCAGGATAAATATCATCAGGTTATGGAAGTAATTGAAGAACTGAAAAATTATGCGGATACCCATTTTGCCAATGAGGAAGCCTATATGGCAGCCATCAATGACCCGGAACTTACGATTCAGAAAAAACAGCATATGGCATTCCGGGAGAAAATTGATGTGCTGGATTTCTCCAGTATTGATGAACTGGAAAATCAGCATGAGACTCTGGAGGAACTGCTGCAGTATCTGACCCGCTGGCTCTATCAGCATATTTTAAGCAGCGATATTATGATTGGAAAAATGCCTTCCGTGGAAGAATGGAAGACAGCGGATAATCCATGTGTATTTACGGAAAAATACATGACGGGAATTCCCCTGATTGACGGAGAGCATGAAACACTGTTTGAGATTATCGGAGAGGCAAACGAACTGGTGAAAGCGGAACTTCTCCACGATAAATACGACAGAATTGTGGAAATTCTGGGGAAATTAAGAGATTATACCAATGAGCATTTCCAGGATGAGGAAGAATATATGGAAGGCATTGGTTATCCGGGACTGCCCGCCCAGAAAATGGCCCACAAGGCTTTTGTGACGAAACTGGAGGAAATAGATCTGGAACAGATTGACCAGAATCAGCAGGAATATCTGGAGGAACTGATGGAATTCCTGTTTGGCTGGCTGTCCAATCATATTCTGAAGTCAGATAAGCTGATTGCAGAGCATAAAGGGAGGGAATGAGCCATGGAAACACAGGCATTCGGACTGAATCAGAAGGGGAAAAAGACTTTTCTGTACATACTGGAAAATAAAAATCATATGAAGATAAAAGTTTCAGACCACGGAGCCACTCTGGTGTCTGTTTTTGTACCGGATAGAAAGGGAGTGTTCCGGGATGTGGTTCTGGGCTATGATTCCGCCGCCGAATATGAGAACCATACCTGTTATTTCGGCGCTTCCGTGGGCAGGAACTGCAACCGGATTGAGGGGGCTCAGGTGGTAATAGACGGGGCAGCCTGCACCATTCCTGTGGACGAAAGGGGAATCAGCCTGCACAGCGCTCCCAACGGGTTTGAGCGGGCCCTCTGGAAGGTGAAAGAATCCTCGGCGAACCGTATTACCTTTGCCCATCTCAGTACCGAAGAAGAACAGGGATTTCCGGGAAATCTGGAAGTGGAGATTACCTATACGCTGACTGACGATAACGCGGTGGAAATCAGTTATCGGGGGAAATCAGATAAATCCACAATTATGAATTTTACCAACCATTCTTATTTTAACCTGGGAGGCCATGACAGCGGGCCCGTTTTGAATCAGAAATTGCAGATTCTGGCGGAAAGCTATACGCCGGTGAAAGACGCCGTGTCCATCCCCACAGGAGAGATTGCGCCAGTGGCAGGCACGCCTCTGGATTTCAGAACCATGAAGCCCATTGGACGGGATATTGAGGCAGATTTTGACCAGTTGAAATTTGCCGGAGGTTTTGACCATAACTTTGTTCTCAGTGAGAAACCGGGAGAACTGAAAGTGATGGCAAATGCTTACTGCGAAGAAACAGGAATTGCCCTGGAAGCCTCCACGGAGTCCTGCGGCGTGCAGTTTTATGCGGGGAATTTTATCGGTTCTCAGACCGGAAAGGGAGGAGTGGCCTATGAAGACAGGTGCGGCTTCTGCCTGGAAGCCCAGTTTTATCCCAATGCGGTAAACCGGGAGAATTTCCCGTCTTCTGTGGTAAAGGCCGGAGACATATTTACCACGAAAACCATCTATCGCTTTTCTGTAAAATAGAATGATAAAAGGGGCTGCCTCATCCGGATTCCGGGAATCGGTGATGAGGGCAGCCCCTGAAGTTATCTGACAGTTCATGAGCAAATCTTCTTTCTTTTCCCAAAATTCCGGCAGGGCTTCTTTCCGCTGCCCGGCCGTTTTTCCATATACGTCCGAAGGTGTGAATTTTCTACAAAAAACATGCCATGCGCATTTTGCGGGCAAAAAATTCCTTGACATATGTTTGGCTTCTCCTTATAATAGTTAGGTACCGAAATAAATGGAGGTGAACTATGAGTATTCAGACGGATGCCGGAAGGTATATTAATAAAATATCCAACCGGCTGCGGCGCCAGTTTGGAGTAGCGGAGGAGCTGGCCGGAGTGACCACAGCCCAGGGGAACCTGTTAAGTTATATTTTACTGGAAGGGAAGCATAACCGGATATATCAGAAGGATGTGGAAAAGGAATTTGACCTGCGGCCTTCCACTGCCACGGGACTGCTGCGGGAACTGGAAAAAAAAGGATTAATCCGGCGCATCAGCGATGAGAAAGACGGGCGTTATAAGATTTTACAGGCTACCGGGAAGGCAGAGAGCATTCGGAAAAGCCTGCAGGAGGAAATCCGGGAGAAAGAAGCCATACTGACAAAAGGTATTTCTCCGCAGGATTTGGAGCAGTTTAAACGTACGGCGGAGAAAATGCTGCGGAATCTGGAGCAGAGAGAGGAGGAATCTTAATGGAAGAAAGAAAATTATCGGATGATTTTACACAGGGAAGCATTACAGGAAAGTTATTAAAATTTATGATACCCATTCTGGGAGCGCTGGTTCTGCAGGCCATGTACGGAGCGGTGGATCTTCTGGTGGTGGGCCAGTTCGGCACCAGCGCAGGGATTTCGGCTGTTTCCACCGGAAGCAATATCATTAACCTGGTTACTTTTGTGATTACAGGTCTGACCATGGGTGTTACGGTTCTCATCAGCCGTTATCTGGGAGAAAAGGCGGAAGAAAAAATCGGGAAAGTAATCGGCGGGGCCATTGCTTTTTTTATGATGCTGACAGTTATCATGATGCTGCTTTTACTGGTTTTTGCACCTGTGCTGGCGGGCTGGCTGAATGCGCCTTCGGAAGCCTTTGAACTGACGACGACCTATGTGCGTATCTGCGGCGCAGGACTGATTTTTGTGGTTGCCTATAATGTAATCAGCGGAATTTTCCGAGGCCTGGGGAACTCCAGACTGCCGCTGATTTTTGTAGCCATTGCATGTGCGGTAAATATTGCGGGAGATTTGCTGTTTGTGGCGGTTTTTCATATGAATGTGGCGGGAGCGGCTCTGGCCACTATCCTGGCTCAGTTTGTCAGCGTGGTGATATCTCTGGCGATTATCCGCAGGCAGCAGCTTCCCTTTTCTGTGACCAGACAGGATATCGGATTCCACCCGGAAATTAAGACCTTTCTGAAGCTGGGGTTTCCTATTGCGCTGCAGGATTTCCTGGTGAATATTTCATTTCTGATTCTGTGCGCCATCGTAAATGGAATCGGTCTGGAGGCTTCTTCCGGATATGGAATTGCCCAGAAGGTGACTGCTTTTGTCATGCTGATTCCTTCTTCCCTGATGCAGTCCATGTCTGCTTTTGTGGCTCAGAACGTGGGCGCAGGCAAAGAGGATCGGGCAAAAAAGGCAATGCTTACCGGAATGGCGGCAGGAGCCTGTATCGGAGTATTTATTTTTGCCCTGAGTTTTTTCCGGGGAGATGTGCCTTCCGCACTGTTTACGTCTAATCCGAAATACATCGCCAGGTCTGCGGAATATCTGAAAGGATTCAGTCCGGAAGCAATACTGACCTGCCTGGTGTTCAGCTATATCGGATATTTTAACGGCCACGGAAAGACCATGCCGGTGATGATTCAGGGAATTTCCTCATCTTTCCTGGTGAGAGTTCCCCTGTCTTATCTGTTCAGCATTCAGCCGGGGGCAAATCTGGTTACCATAGGGCTGGCGGTGCCCATAACTTCTGTTTATGGAATACTGTTTTTCACTGTGTGTTATATTATGTTCCGGAAAAAACAGCAAATGATATGATATTTCCTCGATGGCCAGTCTTTACGCCTGAAAGGGTTTTTGATATAATGTACATATCAAAACAGTTGTGATTATACGGGAAAAGCAGGTGATTGTATGCCGGCAGGTATTGAAGTTATAAAAGCAGCTCTGGACGATTTAAAAAATTCAGGAATATATGCTGTTAGCAGGAAAAGAAAATGCTGTTGAAACGTATGCAAAGTTAAAGGATGAATATTTAACGATAAAAGCATTACTTCAGGTGTCAGGTGTAAATCTTACTGATATTGACAAGATAAAAGAATAGCGGAATGCAGGATTTCAGAAGGAAACTGCGAATAGCAAAACCCCCGTCAGCAGGCTGGCGGGGGTCTGTTTATCTTACAGGAAATACAGTGTCACGCTAATGCGTGAAAGTATTTCCTGTAAGATAAAATAATTATGCGCACTCGCATGAATGGAATAATGTCGCTGAAGCGACCATGCTCGGCGCGGGGAAATGAAACAGAAGAATCCGGATTATTTGTTGCTTCTTCTCCAGATGTGCATTTTTTCTGCTTCCGCAATCAGTTCATCTCTGAAATCGGGATGTGCGACGGAAATGATGGCTTCACATTTCTGCCATGCGGACAATCCCTTTAAGTTTACTTTTCCGTACTCTGTCACCAGATAATGGATGTTGGCACGGGTATCGGTAACAATGGAACCCGGATGCAGGGTGGGCAGGATTCTGGATTTCAGCTCTCCGTCTTTTGTTTTGAAGGTGGAGGAGCAGCAGATAAAGCTCTTGCCTCCGTTGGAGAGGTAGGCGCCCAGTACAAAGTCAAGCTGTCCGCCTGCACCGCTGATCTGTTTGATGCCGGAGGATTCGGAGCTTACCTGGCCGAACAGGTCGATATCCACAGCATTATTGATGGACATAAAGTTATCCAGTGCGGAAATGGAGCGGATGTCGTTGGTATAGTTTACCGGGGCGCTTAACAATTCCGGGTTGTCATCAATATAGTCGTACATTTTCTTCGTACCTGCACCGAAAGCAAATGCCTGGCGGAACCGGTCGATATTCTTTTTGGAACCGTTGATTTTGCCGGCTTTTGCAATGTCCACAAAAGCATCCACATACATTTCCGTATGAACGCCCAGATCCTTCAAATCAGATTCTGCAATCAGGGAGCCCACTGCGTTGGGCATACCGCCGATGCCAAGCTGCAGGCAGGCGCCGTTCGGAATTTCCTCTACGATTAATTCAGCTACCTTTTTATCTACTTCAGTGGCAGGTCCGCCTGCACCCAGCTCTCCGATGGGAGGATTCTCACCCTGTACAATAAAGTCTACATCGGAAATATGTACACCGTTTTCAAAACCGCCCAGGCAGCGGGGCATATTTTCATTGACTTCTACGATAATTTTGGCGGAAGTTTCACAAACGGCTGTCAGATGAGAAGCATTTGGCCCGAAATTGAAAAATCCATGTTTGTCCATGGGTGCAACCTGGAACATGGCGACATTATTCCGGATGGGCAGTTCCCGGTAATACCGGGGCAGTTCGGAATAACGGATTGGAGCATAGTATGCGCAGCCCCGGCCAATCAGTTTGCGTTCAACACCGGACATATGCCAGGAGTTCCATGTGAAGTGTTCCCCTGCATCTTCACGTTCAAAGATTGCCAGCGGTTTTAAAAGAATGCCACCCCGCAGGTTGATATCGTCCAGTTCATCCGTGCGCTCTGCCAGTGCACGGTCCAGAAGATCCGGAGTGCCGTTGCACCATCCGTAATCTACCCAGTCACCGGAGTTGATGACTTTTACAGCTTCTTCTGCAGATACCAGTTTCTGCTCATATTCCTGTGTGTAATCCATGATTAAACCCTCCCTGGAAATTAAAATATAAAAGTGTCAGAAGCGTCCGTTGACACTCTGATTGTTAAAGATGTAACATATTTTCATATTAGCATTTTTCCATCCAGGGGTCAATAAGGTAATCGGGCAAAATTTTTGTGGAAGAATCGGACGTTCTGTACTATAATAGAAGAAGGTCATAATCTGAACTGGCCGGCAGTTAAATTTTCAGACAGTAAAGGAGAGGTAAAATGAGATATGAAGTTTTGGGCGATACCATGCCCGCGGTAGAGGTGTTTTTTGATGTTGCAGGTGAAACCATGTATACCCAGTCCGGTGGAATGGCATGGATGACAGAAGGGGTTTCCATGGATTCCAATATGAAGGGCGGCTTTGGAAAGAGTATCGGAAGAATGTTTTCCGGGGAGTCTTTGTTTATGGCTACTTATAAAGCGGAGCGGCCGGGAACCATGATTGCCTTTGCCTCCACGGTGGCCGGGGAAATCCTTCCTGTGGATGTGGGAGCAACCGGAGGCATGATCTGCCAGAAAGGGGCTTTTCTCTGCGCAGAGGAAAGCGTAACGTTAAGCGTGGCTCTTACCAAGAAGTTATCTGCGGGCCTGTTCGGCGGAGAAGGTTTTATTCTTCAGGATATTTCCGGCAAAGGTATGGTATTTCTGGAGATAGATGGAAATAAAGTGGAGAAGCAGCTTGCACCGGGAGAAGTAATCAAGGTGGATACCGGAAATGTGGTTGCTTTTGAAAAGTCCATAAAATATGAAATCGAGACGGTGAAGGGGCTGAAAAACATCTTTTTCGGAGGGGAAGGTCTGTTCCTGACCAAACTGACCGGGCCAGGAAGAGTGGTGTTGCAGACCCAGAACTTTAACGAATTTGCCGGAAGGATTATCCGCATGGTGCCCAGCAGGTAGCAGACAGCAGTATGCAGGCTATGGCTGTATTCTGTAACAGTTCAGCCCGTGCCCCTTAGACAGGCCACAGACCGCCTGCCAGGCAGGCTCCGCTGCTGCCGCAGCTCTTGTCTGAGGCTTAAGGGGCGCTCCGCTCATAGCCGGCAAGACGTGTTTATTCATGTAAACATGATTCACACGTCTTACAGGCTATGGCTGAACTGTTACAAAAAAATAAAAAAGGGTATTGACAATTTGGTATTTAGCGGGTAAAATAATATCGTTGCTGAGGAACAGCAGGCCCAGTTAGCTCAGTTGGTAGAGCAGAGGACTGAAAATCCTCGTGTCTCTGGTTCGATTCCGGAACTGGGCATTTACACTGAGTAATCACCGTGCGGGTGTAGTTCAATGGTAGAACACCAGCCTTCCAAGCTGGATACGTGGGTTCGATTCCCATCACCCGCTTCTGCGATAGTGGCGTAGTTGGTAACGCGCGACCTTGCCAAGGTCGAGACCGCGGGTTCGAGCCCCGTCTATCGCTCTCACGGATAACAGCCGCAAACCTGAGGATTTTTACAGTAGAATCAAAGGTTTGCGGCTGTTTTTTCTCTTACAGGAAATACCGTGTCACGTTAATGCCCTGTGCATTCTCTTTTAAGTTTTGCTCATACGGAGACATTCAGAAGCAGTTACTGTTCACACCCTGCGGGTGTTCCGGTAACGGCATCCGGTGACGTGTGAACAGTAACCAGAAGTATTCTGTCTTTCGCATATTTTCAGGTGAGTATTTTACTTTTGACAAAAGTATGTTAAAATGTAAAAACGAGAGCGTGATGACAAAAGAAATACGGAAGGGAGAAGCAGATGAAAGTTTTTCGATTACATCTGGCAGAAGTGGCGGTTGTGCTCTGCTTTGTGATTCTGGTAACCTGCTTTTTCAGAGGAAATGGAGATGATACGGAAATTTCCGGAACCGTACCGTATAATGAAGACTGGATTTGCATTACGGAAGAAGGGATGAAGGAATATCCGGTATTGCCTGAGAACATACCGATACCGGAAGGCAGAGAAGAGATTATTCTGCGCAAAGAGCTGGACGAAGATGTGATTTCCATAAATTCCGTGGGTTTTTATACGTCTCACCAGGAAGTACTTGCTTTTGTGGACGGAAAACAGGTATACAGGAAAAAGGCTCCGGAACATGTGCAGAGCAAATCACCGGGAAACTGCTGGAATTTTGTACAGATGCAGGAGGGATACGGAAAGAAAACGCTGGAAATACGCATTCGGAACTGTTATGATTATGGCAGTGTAAAAGTACCGGAATTTACCTGTGGCCCCCAGTCGGCCATTGTGGTGCAGCAGCTTAACACCAAAACAATGTCTCTGATCATAGGTATCAGTATGCTGGTGCTGGGTCTGATGCTGGTCATAAGCTGGTTTACCATCGGCAGGAGAATGCATTTTCATGAAGGGATTCAGTGGCTGGGTCTGTTTACCATTTATTTTGCCGTATGGTCCACCATGGAGACGCAGGTGCCGGCCCTGATGTTCGGAAGAGAACTTATGTGCAACCGGATTACCTTTATGAGTCTGAAACTGATGGTGCTGCCGATTGTCTGTTTTATTCAGGTGGTTTATCAGGTGAAGGGCAGCCGGCTGTGGAATGCTTTTGCCTGGATGGGAATTCTGGACTTTGCAGTCAGCTTTGTACTCCAGTTTTTTGGATGGGCGGATTACCGGGAAACCATATGGGTAACCCACCTGACGGGAATCTCTGTTATCTTTGCGGCTATGATATACGGAGGAAAGCTCCTGATTGAGAGAAGGAAAGAGATTGCGTCCCGGAAGCGCCGGGTGTGTATCAATATCATCGGTATCTGTATCATAGGCGGGTCCATGCTGCTGGACGCACTGAATTATTATTATCGGTTTTACGAAGATGTGGCGACTTTTTCCAGAATCGGATGCCTGCTCTTTATACTGATTCTGACAGCCCGGTTTCTGGATGATTCCATGGAGCTGATAGAAGTTGGCAAAAAAGCCGAAAGTATCAGAGAAGAAGCTGAAATGGACGGGCTTACCATGCTGAAAAACCGCAGAATTTTTGAGGCGGATCTCCATGGGATACCGGAACATAAACTGGAGAAATATGCAGTTGTCATGTTCGATTTGAATAATCTGAAGAAGATGAACGATTTATACGGACATGGAATGGGAGATTATTATATTATAACAGGAAGTGAAATTATCCGGGAAGTATTCGGAGAATTTGGAGAAATATACCGGATTGGAGGAGATGAGTTCTGCCTGATTTCAGAACATATTACACGGAAGATATTTCAGGAAAAAGAAAAAGTTATGTGCCGGTGGCTGGACAGTCTGAAGGGAATTCAGATGGAGATGAAAGATTATATGCAGATTGCGTCAGGCTGCGCAGTGTTTGACCGGAATCGGGATGGAAATCTTCAGGATACCATGGAACGTGCGGATAAACAGATGTACCAGTGTAAGAAAGGGCAGAAGGAGCAGAAGACAGGAGGTGTCTGAGATATGCGTTATATACCTGTTGCAGACGTGGAAAAAGGAATGGAACTGGGTCAGAATATCTATGATGGAGCCGGAACAGTTTTGTGGGAAAAAGGTTTTTTCCTGACGGATGAGGCAGTCTGGAAACTGCAGAATCTGGGAATTTCGGGTATCTATGTGGAAGATGAGTTCAGCTGGGATCTGGAAGTACCCCGGTTTATAGAGCCGGAATTAAAAAGAGAAGCACTCCGGCTCGTTCATGACCTGTTTCAGGAAGAACATTTTCGGGATGTGGAGCAGGATGACATTCAGCAGGCCGCGGGAAAGATTACCCGTCAGGTTCTTGCAGGAAGAGGGCGGATGTATAACCTGATTGATACCAGGATTTCTGATGACTATACATTTTTCCATTCGATTAATGTGGCGGTGCTGGCTGTTATGCTTGGAGCGGCAACGGGCAATCTGGGGCTGGAAGAACTGAACGAACTGGCTGCTGCGGCGCTGCTTCATGATGTGGGAAAACGATATGTGGAACAGGATGTGCTGAATGCCAGGAGGGGGCTTACGGAAGAAGAACGGCTGCTGGTGGTGCAGCATCCCAAACTGAGCTATGATTTCCTGCGGGAGCATTACGATTTTTCTCCGGAAATCTGTACGGGGGTGCTGGAACACCATGAATGGTATAATGGCTGCGGTTATCCCATGCGCAGGTCCGGAGATGAGATTTCCTATTATGCCAGAATTATCAAAGTGGCGGACGTGTTTGACGCCCTGACTTCCAGGCTCCCCTATCATGACCCCATTTCCCCTTCCGGTGCGGTGGACTATATTCTGTCCAATACCTGGGCGGAATTTGACCCGGATCTGGCGGAGATTTTTACACGGAAAATTGCTGTATATCCGGTGGGATGCGAGGTGTCTCTGTCAGATGGCCGGAGGGCGGTGGTATGGGAAAACCATCCGGAATCACCGCTGCGGCCCATTGTAAAAGTGCTGCCGGAAGGAGAAGTGCTGGATTTGGAGTCCGGTAAGGAAGGAAAGGAACTGGCAATTTCGGAATTGTTCATGTAACAGGCAAAAAGCAACGGGAAGTGAGAGTGTGGCGATACAGAAAGAAACCATGGATACCCTGCTGGCAGAAAGTTTCAAGGAGCTGGCATGTCAGCAGCCCATTGAAAAGATAACAATTAAGGCGATTACAGACAAAGCGGGAGTTATCCGTCCCACTTTTTACAATCATTTTCAGGATAAATACGAATTGCTGGAATGGATTATCCAGGTTCAGATTCTGGAGCCAATCCGGCCCCTGATTCACGCGGGAATGGTGGATGAGGCGCTGATACTGATTTTTACTTTATTAAAGAAGGAAAAAGAATTTTATGAAAAAGCCGTGCGTCTGGAAGGCCAGAATTCCTTTGAGGATATTGTGAAAAAGTGTGTGGAGGATATTCTGCTGGAGGTAATCCGGAGCAAAAGTTCCTCTGCCCGGCAAAGGCATCCCTGGCTGACGCCGGAGCATATTGCCCGGTATTATGCTCAGTCCATGTGTTTTGTGGTAATCAGCTGGATAAAAGGCGGAATGACCGTGGAGCCGGAGGAGATCACGGATATCTATAATTATATGATTACCCGTTCCATGAGCCAGGTAATCGAAGAACTGTGACGTCAGAGCCGGTTTTAACGTCAGAGTCAGATACAAAATGCTGTTTGTGTTTTTCAAAAGCTACAAATCATGTAAAATGTATGATTGAATGATACAGAGTAAAAGGATTGAATATTTCATTATTCAATCCTTTTTTTTATACTCTGTATGAGCTAAAAAATATTGAAAGAGGAGCGAGAGGAAGAAAGATGATTAAATTTGGAAAAGGAGTCGTAAAGTTAAGAGTACCGATTTTCATTATCAGTTTACTGCTTTTGATTCCGGCAGCATTCGGTATGATAACCACCAGAGTCAATTACGATATTCTGACTTATCTGCCAAAAGATATTGAAACTATGATAGGCCAGGACATTCTGGTAAATGATTTTGGTACGGGAGCATTTTCCATGTGCGTGATAGAAGGCATGGAGAACAAAGATGTTGTGGATTTGAAGGCTCAAATCGAGGAAGTTGACCATGTAAAGGCAGTTGTCTGGTACGACTCCGTTGCAGATTTATCACTTCCCATGGAATTTTTGCCGGAAGACCTGGTGGATAAATTCAATTCCGAAGGAACCACACTGATGGCCATCCTGTTTGAAACCTCCATGTCGGCGGATGAGACCATGGACGCCATCGAAGAAATTCGCGGTCTGGCAGACAAAGGATGTTTTGTCAGCGGTATGTCGGCAGTGGTAACGGACATCAAGAACCTGTCCAACAAAGAAACGCCCATTTATGTACTGATTGCAGTGCTGTTATCTTCCCTGGTACTGGCACTGACCATGGATTCTTTCCTGGCGCCGGTGTTCTTCCTGTTGAGTATCGGAATGGCAATTCTGTATAATCTGGGAAGTAACATATTCCTGGGAGAAATTTCCTACGTGACCAAAGCCTTAAGCGCAGTGCTCCAGCTTGGAGTTACCATGGACTATTCCATTTTCCTGTGGCACAGCTACGAGGAAAACCGGGAGCGCTATCCGGGAGATAAGAACCGGGCCATGGCTCATGCGGTGTCCAATACCCTGACCTCTGTGGTGGCAAGTTCCATCACAACGGTAGCCGGTTTCGTGGCCCTGTGTTTCATGAGTTTTACGCTCGGTATGGACCTTGGCGTGGTAATGGCAAAAGGCGTGGTATTCGGCGTGATTGGCTGCGTAACCATTCTTCCGTCCATGATACTGATTTTTGATAAGGCCATTGAAAAGACAAAACACAAACCCATTATTCCGGATTTGGGAGGAATCGGAAACTTTGTAACAAAACGGTTCCCCATATTTATTGTAGTATTCCTGCTGGTACTGGGGCCGGCAATTTACGGGTATACTCATACGGATGTGTATTACGATTTGGCAGGCACACTACCCAAAGATCTGGCAAGTATCCAGGCCAAAGAGAAACTGGAAGATAAATACGAAATGAATTCCACCCATATGGTGCTGGCGGACAGCAGCCTTTCCAGCAAGGACGCCACTTCCATGATAGAGGAAATGAAAGCGGTGGACGGTGTGAAAACCGTGATGGGCATGGATTCCATTGTGGGCCCGGCTTTTCCAAAGGAAATGATACCGGACGATATCAAAGAAGCGCTGATGGATGAAAATTATCAGCTTATGCTGGTAAGTTCCGAATATGCCATTGCTTCTGATGAAGTAAATGCTCAGATTGATGATTTGAATAAAGTAATTAAGAAGTATGATAAAAAAGCCATGCTGATTGGCGAGGCGCCCTGTACCAGAGATTTGATTTCCATAACAAATACGGATTTCCAGACCGTAAGCGTTGTGTCCATCGGAGCAATCTTTGTGATTATCCTGCTGGTGTTCAAATCCATTTCACTGCCGATTATTCTGGTATCCGTCATTGAATTTGCAATTTTCATCAATATGGGTATTCCGGCATATACAGGAACCACACTGCCCTTTATCGCTTCCATCGTAATCGGAACGATTCAGCTGGGCGCAACCGTTGACTATGCAATCCTGATGACCAACCGTTATAAGAAAGAGCGGAACCGGGGCGAAGACAAAAAGACTTCCGTCACCATTGCCCTCTCCACATCGGTACAGTCCGTATTCGTCAGCGCACTGAGCTTCTTCGCGGCAACCTTTGGTGTTGGCATGTACTCCAATATCGACATGATCAGCTCACTGTGTATCCTGATGGCAAGAGGCGCGATAATCAGTATGTTTGTGGTAATCTTCATTTTGCCGGCAATGTTCATGGTATTTGATAAGATTATCTGTAAATCAAGTATGGGATTTGGCAATCATAAAAAAGAATCAGCAGCAACTGTAAAAACAGTGTAATGAAATTGCAGGAGGAAATAACATGAAAAATCTGGAGTTAAAGAAAAAATTTAGAAATAAATACGTGATTCGTGTGGCAGCAGGAGTGGTTACCGTTGCGGTAATCGGAACCAGCGCCGGAGTAAGCGCTTATACCGTGCGGGCGGAAAAACAGGAAACTGTGCAGGAAACCCAGGACGAAGAAGACGATACGGTTGAAAAGGCAAAAGCAACCCTGGAGAAAGCCCTGTCTGTGGGAGAAGAAAATGAAGAAGCGGGAAAGGAAGAAACCGTTTACGTGGTGGCTAATCCCGACGGTTCCACAAAAAATGTGATTGTAAGTGAATGGCTGAAAAATAAAGACGGAGCCGCAACCCTGGAAGATACCTCTGATTTGAAAGACATTGAAAATGTAAAAGGCGATGAAACCTTTGAGCAGAACGGGGATAAGATTACCTGGCAGGCGGACGGTAAGGATATCTATTATCAGGGAACCACGGACAAAGACCTTCCGGTCACGGAAAAAGTAACGTATTTCATGGACGGAAAGGAAATGTCTCCGGAGGAGATGGCCGGAAAGAGCGGTAAGGCAACCATCCGTTTTGATTATACCAATAATGAAAAAACCACGCAGGTTATTGACGGAGAAGAACATGAAGTGTATGTGCCTTTCACCGTTATGACAGGTATGATTTTACCGGAAGATTATGCAAATGTGGAAGTAACCAACGGAAAAGTGATTTCCGACGGGGATAAAAAGGTAGTTGTGGGCATGGCAATGCCCGGTCTGAAAGAGAGTCTTGGTATTGAAGAAGGGGATCTGGACGGAGATCTTGAGATTCCGGAATACGTGGAAGTAACTGCAGATGTGGAGAATTTCTCTCTGGAAATGACCATGTCCATTATCATGAATGATCTGGTAGGTCAGGCCAACCTGGGAGAAGGGTTTGACCTGAGCAGCCTGGATGAGGAGCTGGATACATTGACAGACGCTTCCGGTAAGCTGATAGATGGAAGCAAGGAACTGTCAAAAGGACTCGGCACTCTGAAAGACAGCATGAAAGAATTTGCCTCCGGTGTGGGCACTCTGAAAGACGGTATTACCAACTATACCAACGGTGCTTCCCAGTTAAATGACGGAATTAACACGCTGGCAAATTCCTCCGGTACCCTGACAGAGGGCGTGGGAACATTAAACAGCAGCGCAGCAACTTTGAATCAGGGCGTGGCAGAACTGGATAAGACCCTGAAAGCCAAAATGACAAAAGAGGAGAAAAATTCTCTGATTAAACAGGCAGATGACGCCATTGAGGCTACTTTTAAGAGCGGAGAGACCGGAACGGAAGCCATCCGGAATCAGGCTTCCTCCGTATTCTATGACAGCCTTGCCAACAATGAAGGGGCAAAAGCCCAGGTGGCAGCAGGACTGAACACCTATACGGAAACCGTACTGAACACGGTACTGAGCCAGGCTTTCAGCCAGGTAGCGGCTCAGGGAGCTAAAAACCAGGCAATGGTACAGTATGTGCCGGCAGCAATTCAGCAGGCTGTGGTAAATGTTGCAGATACTGTTGAAAGCGGAACGCAGCAGACGACGGCAAAGGCATTTTATGATACGGTAGCAGGTAAAATTGATGAGTATAGCGCGGCGGGAAAGACATCTTTTTCAGCTGATGAAGTAAAGGACCTTTGTGCGGCTGTGGCCGAAGGGGTAGGGAGCAATTCCCAGATTCATGACGGAGTTATGGCGAATGTGGATGGTCAGAAGGAAGCCATTGCCAGCCATACTATGGCCGGGCTGGAAGCTCAGGTAGACGCAGGACTTCAGTCTGCGGAAAGCCAGGCTCAGATTCAGGCCACCGCTTCCCAGCTTACTTCTTCTACCGTAGCGACAGCCATGGGCAATGAAACCTTAAAAGCAGGTATGGCCTCCACTGCTTCCCAGATTGTAACGGGAATTGCAGCAGGGGCAAAGGACACCGTAGGTTCCGCAGTGGCAGATACTGCCAAAACAGCAGCCAAAACAGCAGCGGAAGCAGCAACACTCACTGCAGTGGCAGGAACAAAAGCACAGATTTCCGAGGCAATCAACGCTAAAGACAAGAGCAGCGGATACAGCCTGGTAAGCGGTATGCAGGCTCTGAGCAACGGAACACAGACCATGAGCGACAATATTCCGGCCCTGACGGCAGGCATCTCGCAGCTGACCAGCGGAGCTGCAACTCTGGTTTCCAACAACGGAGCGCTGGTGGAGGGAGCAGGAAAACTCTCAACAGCAACAGGACAGATTGAAGATGGCGTGGATAAACTGGCAGAAGGTTCCGACAAGCTGATGGATGGTATGGTTCAGTTTGATGAAGAAGGAATTCAGAAACTGCTGGATGCCTATAACGGAGATATCAAGGAACTGTTAAGCAAACTGGAAGCAGTGGTAGAGGCAGGCAAAGAATACCAGACCTTTACAAAGGTTGCAGACGGAACAAAAGGCTCTGTGAAATTCGTTCTTCGTACTGAGGGAATCAAGTCCGAAGAAGGAGAAGAAGAATAAGCAGACCTTTAGAACAAAGGCGGGAGCGGAGTTATGAGTGTTGTGGAAGAGCTGATTATTATATTGGGAATATCTCTGGATATCTTTGCAGTGATGGAATGCCAGGGGGCGCTGGTTGCAAAAGTAGAGCGAAAGCAACTGCTGGCATTCTGCGGGATTCTGGTGGCAGGGCAGGTGCTTGCTCTGGGAATCGGAGATTTCATTTCCGTGCTCCTGTGCAGAAGCATGGGAAAAGAGGGGGAAGTTTTCCTGGGGCAGGTCATTGCGGCTGCAATCTTCCTCTGCCTGGGCGCCAGGCTGTTTCTGAAAGCCTGGCGGAATGAGCGGATTGTAGAGCGCAGGGAAGAAAAGTTTGATGTTCTGGAGTTTGTCAGACTTTATGCAAGAACCAGTATCTTCACCCTGCTCACCGGCCTTGCCTTTGGATTTCTGGAAAGCAGCATGTGGATTATCCTGATACTCATTACCATTATGACCGTTCTGGTTACGGTATTTGGTATGTATACCGGTTACCGGCTGGGATTTGAGCATAAGATAAAAGCCTATCTGGCCGGCGGATTTCTGCTGGTTGTGGGAGGAATGAATGTAATAATCAGCCACATATGGGAATTGATATAGAAAGCAGGATGATACCGGAAAAGGGGCCGGAAAATCATGAACAGATTTTTCGGCCCCTTTTCGCAGTCTGAACGGCAGGGCAAAATTATCCGTTTCAGAATTCCTGCCGGGGTTTTCCTGCATGAAGAATTCCCGTATATGCTTCAATGTCCCGGTTCAGGGTAACCAGGTCAGACCTGTTTAAATCATGAACAGAGCTGTGTCCGGTAATCCTTGCAAAAGTCTTCAGTTCTTCCAGTGACACATTCAGGAAATTAGCCGTGCGCTGTGCCGCCGCGTCAATATGCAGCCGGGAACGAAGTTCCGGATCCTGTGTGGCAATTCCCACAGGGCAGTTGCCGCTTCCGCAGATGCGGTACTGCTGGCAGGCTGCGGCTATCAGCCCTGCGCTGGCAATGGCAACTGCATCTGCCCCCATGGCCAGTGCTTTTGCAAAGTCGGAAGAAACGCGCAGCCCTCCGGTAATTACCAGTTCCATATCGGAATGAACAGAATCCAGATATGTTCTGGCCCGGTGCAAGGCGTAGATGGTGGGAATACTGGTAGCTTCCCTCAAAAACAGCGGACTGGAACCGGTAGCCCCTCCACGGCCGTCAATGGTGACAAAATCAGGAGCGGCATAGACACACTGAGCCAGATCCATTTCAATATTTCCGGCTGCAATCTTAATGCCGATGGGGCGGCCTTCCGAACGCTCCCGGAGCATATCTACCATCTGCTTCAAATCCTCTCTGGAATTGAGCTCCGGGAATTTGCTGGGGCTCTGGATATCCTCTCCCGTCTTTTTTCCCCGGAGTGCGGCAATTTCTTCCGTAACTTTTTCACCGGGAAGATGGCCGCCCATGCCAGGTTTGGTGCCCTGGCCGATTTTGATTTCTATGGCATCGGCCTTTTTCAGATTTTCATCGGTTACGCTGTATTTGTTGGGAATATATTCAAAAATATATTTATAAGCCGCTTCCTGTTCTTCGGGCAGTATGCCGCCTTCTCCGCTGCACATGGCGGTTCTGGCCATGCAGGACCCTTTGGCCAGAGCAATCTTGATTTCTCTGGAGAGAGCGCCGAAAGACATGTGGGATATGTAGACCGGGTGTTCCAGTATCATGGGCTGTTTCGCATGTTTGCCGATGACGGTGCGGGTATCCACCGGGTCTTCTTCGTTCAGCGGAAATCGGGCAAGCTGAGCGCCCGGTAATAAAATATCATCCCATCCCGGCATGGCCATCTGTGTTCCCATGGAGCCGCCGATACTTCTGCCGGTGACAGCCATTTCATGGATTTCTTCCATATACCGGGCCGATTTGTCGTGGCGTTCAAACCGGGCGTCGTAAGCCAGCTCTCCGTCAAAAGAGGCTGCTTCCTCTGTGCCGTTATCCTCTGAAATTTTTTCAAATTTGGATATGGGCTGTTTGCAGACCGGACAGGCCTCCAGTTCTTCCAGCTTCTTCCCTTCTTTTTCCTCGTCAAAAATTGCTCCGCAAATGCTGCATTTGTAAACTGCCATGTGCTTCCTCCTTTACATTTGTATAAAATAATATCAGTAATTATTACTATTTTATACAGAAAAAAGAAAGATGTCAAGAGTGTAAATTCTGATAAAATAAAATAAACAGTGGCGATAACCGTCGTTTCATGATAGAATAAAAGAAATTACAGAACAGGAGAGGCCTGAAATATAATTATGGATAATAACCGCAATATTGCATATGTAAGCATAACAGAATGGAATAAAAAGGTAATGCGCTTTATCTGGATCAGTATAGGTCTGGTTGTTTTTATTGAAGTGCTGCTGTTTATTTTTTATCAGCCGGTGCCGGAGTGCAGCAAAAGAGAATACTGGGAGACCTTTATTCTGAAGCCCAGTGTTATGATGGTACTGGAAGCTGGCGTTATGGAACTGATTTTCCGCTGTCTTGGAAAAGTTCTTGGGGAACAGGTGATAACGGTACTGTTTCTGTTCATGCAGTTTCTCCTTCTGGGAACCGTAGTGTCGGTGCACAGTTCCGTGCCCTATATGTGCATGACACTGACCTATCCGGTGATTTTTGCCAATGTGTACCGGGAAAAATACTTCCGGTATGTGGCTTTTGTCATGGCGATTCTGGTTTATGCAGGAATCAATTACGGGATGATTCCGTCTACGGAATTTAAACCGGATAACAGCAAAGAGGTACTTCTGGTTATCTTTATCGGCTTTACCATAGTGGCCTTTTCCTTCAGTAAGGTGCTGACTTCCGTGGTGGTGAATTTTGAGAAGGAAAATCAGAAAATTCATCAGGAAAAGGAAGAAATACTGGAAATTTCCCAGCGGGATTCCATGACCGGCCTGTACAATCATAAGATTTTTTATGACAAACTGAATGAATATCTTCAGAAATGTGACAAGGATTGCCCCCTGTCACTCATTATTATTGATATTGATAACTTTAAGAGAATCAATGATACGTTTGGCCATGCCACAGGAGATAATGTAATTCTGAAAATTGTTTCCCTGATTCAGAAAAACATCGGCGAAGCAGATATAGCCGCAAGATACGGCGGCGAGGAGTTTGGCCTGATTCTGGTGGGAAAAGGAGAGATGGAAGCCTATAATATGGCGGAACGGATTCGCCGGGAGGTAGAACAGGTTACGGTGGAAGGAGTTACCGGGAAAATAACCATTTCTCTGGGCATGACAGAAATACAGCCTCAGGACAAAAACAGTATCCTGCTGTTTAAGGAAGTGGATTCGGCGTTATATGAGGCAAAACAGACCGGGAAAAACAGGACCGTCTGCCGGGGCTGGAAAAAGGGAAGCAATAACGAGTATACATACCGACATTTCAACAGCCAGGAACAGGGCCCCGTATCATAGCCGGAGCGCGGGCTCTTTATTCACGGATATGCTCCAGTCCCTGGTCAATAATGGTGAGTACATGGGAATCCAGCAGAGAGTAATAAATGGTTTTTCCGTCTCTGCGGTTTTTGACCAGCCGGTTCTGTTTCAGGATACTGAGCTGGTGGGAGATGGCGCTCTGGGACATGCCCAGTTCCTCTGCGATGTCATAGACGCACTTTTCCTTATTCACCAGAGCGTACATAATCTGGAGTCTGGTTGGAGTTCCGAATATTTTAAATAATTCTGCAAGTTCTTCAAATTCTTTCTGGTTCATGAAAATTCCTTTCGTTCGGGTCCGGCTTTTCCGGACGTATCTTTCTCTCTAACTGATTATACCGTTAAAAATCTTTCACATCAACAGAAAAAAGCAACAAATGCATTTATAATATGATATAATAGTAACAGTTCGGACAAGCTGCCCGGTTACATATAATACGCCCGGAGGAACTGAAGGAGGTGACACTGCAGCATGGATTTGGAACTTACAATGAAACAGACCCAGAAACTGGCTTTAACGCCTCAGATGGAACAGTCCCTGTCCATACTGCAGATGGGCGGGCCGGAGCTGGAACAGTATATGGAAGATACCGTGCTGTCCAATCCCATGCTGACCTGCCAGGAACCGGAAGACGGGGAAAGAGAAGAACCGGAAGCAGAACCTTCGCCGGGATGGGAAAGAAAGACGTATTATGCGTCCGGGGAACAGTATGTGCCGGCACGGGACCAGGAGTATATCAATGGGCTGGTGGATGAAAAAAGCTGTGGAACCAGTCTGAAAGAACATCTCAGAATGCAGCTCTGCACCTGGAATTTAAAGCCTGACAGACAGAATCTGGCGGAATATCTGATAGAATGTATGGAAGAATCCGGATACCTGAAAATGAGCAGTTCGGAAATTTCCCGTATACTGGGAGTGACGGAGCAGGAGGTGGAAGCAGAAATCCTCAGCCTGCAGAAGCTGGAGCCCTGCGGCGTTTTTGCCCGGAATCTGCGGGAATGTCTGCTGCTGCAGATTGCAGAGCTGGAGGGGGATAACAACGACCTGTACCGGCTGGTGGCAAACTGTACGGACGAAATCATACATAACAGAATACCCCGAATCTGCCGGGAAACCGGATGGAGCAGAGAAAAGGTGCTGGGGCTGATTGCCCGTATCAAAGAGCTGGAACCTGTGCCGGGACAGGGGTATGGAACCGGAACCCAGGGGGAATTTATTTACCCTGATATTACGGTCCGGAGCAATAACGGGGCGTATCAGATTATTATGAACCGGGAAAGGAGTACATTTCCCAGAATTAATCAGGATTATCTGCCCCTTTTGAACCGGGAAAACCTGGGAGCAGACTACGAATATCTGCAGGAGCAGTACCGGGAGGCCAGGACTTTTCTGAAGAATATTGAGCGGAGAGAGGAAACTCTGCGCAGAGTGGCGGAAGCTGTTGTGGAACGGCAGGAAGCATTTTTTGAAAAAGGAAAAATCTGCTTAAGCCCTATGAATCTGGCTGATATTGCACAGGATATCGGTATGCATGAATCCACGGTAAGCCGGGCTCTGAAAGATAAATATCTGGAATGCCGCTGGGGAATATTTGAGCTGAAATATTTTTTTTCCAATAAAGGAGCAGAAAAAGATGCCCGTTCCTGTATAGAAAAAATTGTCCGGGAAGAAGATAAGAGCAATCCCCTCAGTGATTCCGGGATTGTCCGGGAACTGGAAAAAATGGGAATAGGCATTTCCAGGCGGACGGTGGTGAAATACCGGGAACAGCTTCAGATTCCCAATGTCCGCCAGCGGAAAGAGTATCACTGAAGTTCAGGAAGAAGGAAATCATGATGAGAGAAGACAGAACAGAAGCGGTGGTGAAAATTCACAGTGAAAAGGGGCTCCATGTCAGAATTGCAGCCATGCTGGTGCAGAAGGCAGAAAGGCTCCGGCGGAAATACCATGTGAATTTCCATATCCGGCGGAAAGGATTTCATGACGTGCCTCTGACCAGCCTTCTGCTGGTTACTTCCATGAAAATCAAAAAGGGTGAGGAAATTATTCTGATTACCCAGGGAGAACAGGCAGAGGAAGCCTCGCTGGAAATGCAGGATTTTCTGGAAGGTGATTTTCTGGAACACGATCTGAACCTGAATCAGGCGGAACTCAGCCAGGTGGATACCCTGCTGCAGGAACATGTAATCACTGCGGAAAATATATACAGCAGCATTGCCAGCGGGCTGGTGGTGACGGACAAACAGGAAACCGTGATTATTTACAACCGGGAGGCGGAAAAGCTGCTGGGGATTCCGGAAATGGAGGCGCTGGGCCGCAGGGCGGAAGATGTGTTTGCGGGAAGTAAAATGCTGCGGGCCATACGGGACAGGGAGCCCGTGACTGTCTATACCCAGACCATCGGAACCTCTACCATGGTGGGAAATACCAGGCCCATTCTGGAAAACGGAGAAATAAAGGGAACCATTACCACTCTGGAAGACGTGTCCCAGCTGGTGCGGATTAGCTGGGAATTTGAAGAGGTAAAAGAACTGAAAGAGAAATATTACCAGATTCTGGAGGCTGTGCAGGACGGAATCTGCGTGTTCGACCAGAAAGGGGCTGTCACCTATGTAAACGGGGCCTGGGAGGATATCACCGGAGAACAGGTACGGGAAGGCGACGACATACTGGCTTTTGACGACGGAGGAAGCGCCGCCAGAGTACTGGAAAAGGGCCAGAAAATTATGGGCACCATCTGTCAGAAAAAGAATGGGAAAAATCTGGTGCTGAATGTGGTTCCCATCATTGTAAATCAGCAGATTATGGGCGGTATTTCCGTGGTGAAAAGCCTGAGCGAGGTGCAGGAACTGGTGGAGCGGATTCACCATCTGTCAGCCAAAACGGAATATCTGGAGGAAGAACTGAACCGGCGCAACAAGCTGAACCCGGCGTTTAACCGGATTGTGGGTATCAGCAGCAAACTTTATGACGCCATGCAGCTTGCGGCGAAGACAGCGGACAATAATTTTAACGTGCTGATACGGGGAGAAAGCGGTACGGGAAAAGAGCTGATAGCAGAAGCCATCCATTATTCCAGCGAGCGGGCCAGTCATGATTTTATCCGGGTAAACTGTGCGGCCATACCGGAGAATCTGCTGGAAAGCGAGATGTTCGGCCATGTAAAAGGGGCCTACACAGGAGCCATTAAGACGAAAATCGGTAAATTTGAGCTGGCCCACAAAGGCACGATTTTTCTGGATGAAATTGGAGAACTGGATAGGTCCATGCAGGCCAAAATGCTGCGGGTAATTCAGAAAAAAGAATTTCAGCGGGTGGGGGATGACAGAACGATTCGGGTGGACGCCAGGATTATTGCAGCCACCAACCGGAATCTGGAAGAACTGGTGGAACAGGGAGAATTCCGGGAGGATTTGTATTACCGTCTCAATGTAATCCCCATCTGGCTGCCGCCTCTGCGGGAACGCCGGGAGGATATTCCTGTGCTGGCCGAACATTTCCTGAATAAAATTGCGGCGGATTTAAACCGGGAGCCCAAGTATTTAACGCCGGAGGCCATGGAGGCCATTCTTCAGTATTCCTGGCCGGGGAATATACGGGAACTGGAAAATGTGATGGAGCGGGTGAATATCCTGGCCGACGGATTCCAGGTGCGGCGAAAAGACCTGCCCCATTATATCAGTGAAAATATTTTTTCCGGTGAAAAACAGAAAGAAAGCAGTCCGGAGGCTTATGATATTCCCGTCCGGGACAGCCGAAGCCTTCCGGGGGACAGCCGGTGGGAAGGGGAAGAAGTACACCCTTTTGCATATTATGAAAAAGAAATTATCCGCCGGGCTCTGGAAACATACGGAAGTTTTAATGCAGCGGGAAAAGCGCTGGGCCTGACCCATAAAACCGTGGCGGCCAAAGCCCGGAAATATCATCTGGAAACAAAAACGGTTAAATAAACTGGCACAGAATTTGCTTATATATAATTATAAGCGATTGGGGAAATTTCCCCGATACATGCCAGATAAATATAACAAGAGACAGGAGGATTCTTATGGCAACCAAAATATATCAATGTATGCAGAAAATCGGAGAGGACATCATTGCAAACAAAGAATTTCTGACAGATCTGGATTCCGCAATCGGTGATGCGGATCATGGGATTAACATGGCCAGAGGATTTACGGAAGTACTGCAGCAGCTTCCCCAGGAAGAAGAGGATATCAGTGCGGTTCTGAAGAAAACCGGTATGGTACTGTTATCCAAGGTGGGAGGAGCTTCCGGCCCTCTGTACGGTACTGCATATATGAAAGCAGCAGGAGCTGTGAACGGTAAAAAGGAGATTACGCTGGAAGATGCAAAAGAGATGATGACAGCGGTAATCGGCGGTATTAAAATGCGGGGCAAGGCAGAGAGAGGAGAAAAGACCATGCTGGATGCCCTGGAACCGGCCCTGGAAGCTCTTACAAAAGGAATCGAAGCGGGAGAAAGTGCGGAAGACTGTCTGAACCATATGTGCGACGCGGCAAAAGAAGGGGTGGAATTTACCAAAACCATCCGTGCTACCAAAGGACGTGCAAGCTATCTTGGAGACAGAAGTATCGGACATCAGGATCCGGGAGCAACGTCATCCCTGATTACACTGGAAGCAATTCGTGCATTTTATCTGGAAAACATAAAGTGAGGTTAATATGGTAGGATTATTGATTGTATCCCACAGCAAAAAAGCAGCCGAAGGAATTTATGAGCTGGCGGTACAGATGGCGGGAAAAGATCATCGTGTGGTGGCAGTGGGAGGTATGGAAGACGGCAGTATCGGAACAGACGCACTTCGGATTCGTCAGGGTATTATGAATGCCAGTGACGGAGACGGCGTGGTTATTCTGGCGGATTTGGGCAGCGGTATTCTAAGTTCTCAGATGGCCATAGATTTGCTGGAAGAAGATATCGAAGTGGTGATTGCAGACGCGCCCATTTTAGAGGGAGCAGTCAGCGCAGCCGTACAGGCAGCCATAGGCGGAACCATGGCGGAGGTTGCGGAAGCGGCAGAACTGGCAAAACAGTTGTCCAAATTAGAATAATACGGAGGAAATCATGAAAACAGCAACTTATACCGTGAAAAATACGCTGGGAATCCATGCAAGGCCTGCAGCGGATATTGCGAGATTTGCCGGGAAACATAAGAGTGAAGTGACCCTTACCAGCGGTGCGAAAAAGGCCAATGGAAAGAGTGTACTGATGATTACCGCACTGGGAGCGAAAAAAGGAGCGGAGGTAACCGTAACCGTTTCCGGTGAGGATGAAGAAGAAGTGTTTGCACAGTTAGACGACATGTTCACTCATGGATTTTATGAGGAATAGGAGAGAAAAATATGCTGGTACGTGGAAATGTTGTAGTGGAAGGGGTTGCGGTTGGAGCCATCCAGTTTCTGAATATGGATTATGAAAAACATCTGCAGTCTTACATAGCCGGAGGGCCGGAAGCCGAAACAGCGAAATATGAAGGCGCGCTGGCCAGGGCAAAAAAAGATCTGGAAACCATGCTGGAAGCAGGAGAGAACCTTTCCGAAAGTGAAAGGGAGATTATGGGGGCCCACCAGATGCTGCTGGAGGATATGGCGTTTGTGGAAGCAATCACTCAGTATATACAGCAGGAACTGACGGCGCCGGCAGCAGTTTTACAGGCAGTTTCTGACTTTAAGGCCATGTTTGACGCCATTGACGACCCCTACATTAAGGAACGACAGAATGATGTGGCGGATGTGGGAAACCGCCTGATTCGAAAAATACTGGGGCTGGATGAATTTTCCGTAGAAGGAGATCAGGTAGTTCTGTGCGCCAGAGATCTGGAACCCTCCATTATGGCGGGGCTTCCGGAGGGAAAAGTGAAGGCGGTACTTCTGGAAAACGGGAGCAGGACTTCCCATACGGTGATTATCGCCAGGGCGAAAGGATTTGTGACCATGGTTGGCGTGGAACTGACCCCTCAGATGGCAGCCCAGGGGGAGACGGTTCTGGTGGACGCGGTCAGAGGCGAAGTGACATTGCAGCCTTCTCCGGAGCAGATACGGGAATTTCAGGAAAAAGTCCAAAAGCAGGAACAGGAGCGCGCCGTTCTGATGGAGCGCGCCGGATTTCCGGCCTGTACCAGAGATGGGAAAGAAGTTCTGGTGGCTGCCAATATCAGCAGTCCGGAAGAAATGGAGAAAATTTCCGAGTACGGCTGCCAGGGCGTCGGACTGTACCGGACAGAATTTTTCTTTATGGAATCTCAGGAACTTCCGTCGGAAGAGAAACAGTTTGAATCTTATAAATCTGTGGCAGAGCAGGCAAAAGGGGCTTTGTGCGTCATAAGAACGCTGGATATCGGCGGTGACAAGCACTGCGGCTGCCTGGACCTGCCAGAAGAAGAAAATCCTTTCCTGGGTTTCCGGGCAATCCGAATCTGCCTGCAGAACAAAGATATGTTTAAGGCTCAGCTTCGGGCTATTCTGAGAGCCGGCGCTTATGGGAAAGTTGGAATTATGCTTCCCATGGTGACCATGCTTTCGGAAATCACGGAAGCCAGAAAACTGCTGGAAGAAGCAAAAGAAGAACTGAGAGCAGCTCAGACTCCTTTTGATGAAAATGTTCCGCTGGGAATCATGGTGGAGACACCGGCCTCGGTGGTGATGGCGCCTGTATTTGCACGTCATGTGGATTTTTTCAGTATCGGTACCAATGATCTGGTGCAGTATACGCTGGCGGTGGACCGGGGAAATCAGACGGTAAATTATATTTATGATTACTTTAATCCGGCAGTGATACATTCCATTTATCAGGTGGTGAAAGCCGCCCACGAAGCCGGAATCTGGGTGGGTATGTGCGGTGAAATGGCGGGAGACCGTCTGGCCATGCCTTTCCTGACAGCAGCGGGCATGGATGAACTGAGTATGAGTGCGTCTCAGGCTCCGGCTGTAAAAGAACAGATTCGGAATCTGGATTCCGACCGGTGCAATCTGGAAGAACTGCTGTCATGTTCAGATACGGAGGAGGTTCGCGCTTATCTGGAAAAAATTGTGCAGTGAAATCTGGTCTGAAATGGCAGCGTGCCGGAAAAAAGCTGGGAAATATGGACAGGGCACCTGGTAAATAATATCAACATGGTAAAAAGTATCAAAATGATAAAAAGTATCAACAAATATCAATAAGTGGAACCTGCAGAGGGAAATCCTGCTGTCTGTAAAAGGATAAAACTGGCATGAATTTTGCTCTGTATAATAATATAATCGCTTTGCGATATATAAGGCATGGCACAAGGAGAAGGAGGAAATTGCTTTGAAAAAAATGATTAACAAACCGGATGACGTAGTAGAGGAAATGTTACAGGGGATTGTAGCAGCACACCCGGAATATGTAAAAAGAGTGGACGGATGTGACGTTCTGGTAAGAGCCGGCGGCTCTCAGGGGAAAGTAGCGCTGGTAAGCGGAGGCGGAAGCGGACATGAACCGGCACACGGCGGTTATGTTGGAAAAGGAATGCTTGACGCAGCAGTTGCAGGAGCTATGTTTACCTCACCTACACCGGATCAGGTATACGAAGCAATCAAAGCATGTAACGGCGGCAAAGGTGTTCTTCTGGTTATCAAGAATTATACCGGTGATGTAATGAACTTTGAGATGGCGGCAGACATGGCCGGCGACGAAGGCATTGAAGTGGAAAAAGTTGTGGTAAACGACGATGTTGCAGTGGAAAACAGCACATGGACCACCGGAAGAAGAGGTATTGCAGGTACGATTTTTGTACATAAGATTGCAGGCGCATGTGCAGAAGCAGGCGGAGATTTACAGACAGTAAAGGCAGTTGCAGAGAAGGTTATTGCAAATGTCCGCACCATGGGTATGGCAATTGCACCCTGTACCGTTCCCGCAGCAGGCAAACCGAGCTTTGAACTGGGCGAAAATGAAGTGGAAATCGGAATGGGAATTCATGGCGAGCCGGGAACCCACAGAGAAGAAATCCGCACGGTAAAAGAAACCACCGATACGCTGCTGGAGAAAATTTTTGCAGAAGACCTTTATCATGAAGGAGACGAAGTTGCTGTTATGGTAAACGGACTGGGCGGAACTCCGTTACAGGAATTATATCTCGCAAATCTGAGAGTATCGGAAGTGCTGGCAGATAAGAAGATTAAAGTTGCAAAAACACTGGTAGGCAACTTCATGACATCCATTGACATGGCAGGCTATTCCGTAACACTGCTGAAGCTGGATGACGAACTGAAGAAATATCTGGACGCTCCGGCAGATACACCGGCATTTGTTCAGGCATAAGATAACGAATAAGAAGAATACGCAAAGGGAAACAACTTCGTAAAGAAGCTGTTTCCCTTTGTTTCCTCTTGCTGTCCGGCAGAATTGATGTTATAGTAATCCCATATCGGGATTTCGGAGGAAAATAACATGAAGATTCTGTTAGCGGCCATCAATGCAAAATACATTCATTCCAACCTTGCGGTTTACAGTCTGAAATCCTTTGCGAAAGAATATGAAGAACACATCAGTCTTGCGGAATATACCATCAACCACCGGACAGATTATATTCTCCAGGAAATTTACAGGCAGAAACCGGATGTGCTGTGCTTTTCCTGCTATATCTGGAATTTTTCCTGTGTGCAGGAGCTGATTCCGGATTTGCACCGGCTGCTGCCGGACATGGCAATCTGGGCCGGAGGGCCGGAAGTTTCGTATGATGCAAAAGGATTCCTTTCGAAATATCCCATGGTTACCGGGGTTATGCGGGGCGAAGGGGAAGGAACTTTCCGGGAACTGTGCGGCTATTATCTGGGAAACGGGGCGTCTTCCCTGGAACAGATACCGGGGCTGATATTCCGAACGCCGGCGCACAGGCTGGAACAGACGCCGGAACGGGAGATTCTGCCCATGGATGAGCTTCCGTTCTGTTATGAACATCCGGAGGATTTTGAACACAGAATCATTTATTATGAGACCAGCAGGGGCTGCCCTTTTTCCTGCAGCTACTGCCTTTCTTCTGTGGAAAAAAAACTGCGGTTCCGTTCTTTTTCCCTTGTGAAGCAGGAACTGCAGTTTTTCCTGGATCATCAGGTACCCCAGGTGAAATTCGTGGACCGAACCTTTAACTGCAGCCATCGCCATGCCATGAACATCTGGCAGTATCTGAAAGACCACGACAACGGGAAGACGAATTTCCATTTTGAGATAGCTGCAGATTTGCTGACGGAAGAAGAACTGGAACTGATAGCTTCCATGCGGCCTGGACTGATTCAGCTTGAAATCGGAGTGCAGTCCACCCACGGGCCCACTCTCAGGGAAATCTGCCGAACCACGGATATGAACCGGCTGGAGCAGGCGGTCAGGGCCCTGGGGCAGGCCGGAAATATTCATCAGCACCTGGATTTGATTGCAGGACTGCCCGAAGAAGATTTCCGAACGTTCGGGGAATCTTTCTGTCAGGTATACCGGTGGAAACCTCAGCAGCTTCAGCTCGGATTTCTGAAAGTGCTGAAAGGCTCCCCTTTGGGGGAGGATCAGGAGAAATACGGACTACTTTACCGGGAACATCCGCCTTATGAAGTGCTGGCGACCAACTGGATTTCCTATGAAGAAATACTGGATTTGAAGTTGGTGGAAGAAATGCTGGAAGTGTATTACAACAGCGGCCAGTTTGAGATGACCATAAAGGTCCTGGAGCTGATTTGGGAAAATCCCATGGAACTCTATCTGGATTTGGGAAAGTTCTACGAACAGCGGGGCCTGCTGGCAGTCAGCCATTCTCGCATGAGGCGCTGTGAACTGCTGCTGGAATTTGCAGAGGAGCAGGACGGGGAACATGCAGAGCTTTATCAGGAAACCCTGATCTTTGATTTGTATTACCGGGAGAACTGCAAGACACGTCCCTGCTGGGCAAAAGAACGGCCGCTCTGCCGGGAGCTGACCCGGAAATACTGTAAAAAAGGCAAAATGTCCCATCTGGAGCCTTTCTGGTATGATATGGAAGTAATTCTGAAGAGCCGAAGCCTTACTGCTTATCCGCCCAGAACGCCGGCAGGACAGCTCTGGCTGTTTTCCTACGAGGAGCGAAATCCTCTGAGCAGGCAGGCCGGAGTGAGGAAACTGCCGGAAGACGCGCTGTTAAAAAATACGGAGGAATTATGACGAAACGAACAAAAGAAATCCTGGCCCGGCTGGATGAGGCCTATGGCCGGGAATACCGCTGCTATCTGAACCATGACACGCCCTGGCAGCTTCTGATTGCGGTGATTATGAGCGCCCAGTGCACCGACGCCAGGGTAAATATTGTGACGGAAGAATTGTTCCGGAAATATGACACGCTGGAAAAATTTGCGGCAGCGGATATTGAAGAACTGGAACAGGATATCCATTCCATTGGTTTTTACCATAATAAGGCCAGAAATATTATTCTCTGCGCCCGGAAACTGGTGGAGGAATTTGACGGTCAGGTGCCGGAACGCCTGGAGGACCTCACTTCTCTGCCGGGAGTGGGCAGGAAAACCGCAAATGTAATCCGGGGCAATGTGTACCATGAACCCAGCGTGGTTGTGGATACCCATGTGAAACGGATTTCCAGGCGGCTGGGACTGACGAAAGAAGAAGATCCGGTGAAAGTGGAATATGATTTGATGAAAGCCCTTCCCAAAGACCACTGGATTTTATACAATATCCAGATTATTACCCTGGGAAGAAGTATCTGCACCGCCAGAAATCCCAAATGCAGCGAATGCTTTCTGAGTGATTTGTGCAGGGCAGATGACAAAAAGCGCTGACAGAGGGGAGGAAGGGGAGAATGCCCGAATGCTATGTGGTGGTGGATTTGGAGATGACCGGGCTGAGAGCCCGCACAGACCGAATCCTGGAGATTGGCGGAGTAAAAGTGGAAAAAGGGCGGGAGAACCGTACCTTTCACCGTATGGTGAATCCCCGCATGGAACTGCCGGAAGAAATCACGCTGCTGACAGGAATTACCGGTGAAATGGCCAGAGAGGGCTGTGAAACAGAAGAAGCGGTGAAAGCATTTCAGGAATTTGCAGAAGGGGCGCCTCTGGTGGGCCATAATATCCTCTTTGATTACAGCTTTCTGAAACAGCATATTGCAAATTCTGGCGGAACTTTTGAAAAAGAAGGCATTGATACATTGAAGCTGGCCCGGAAATTTCTGCCGGAAGCAGAGAAAAAAACACTGGATTATCTCTGTGAATTTCTTCAGATTCCCAGGAGCCGGAATCATCGGGCCCTGGAAGACGCTAAAGCTACGGCAGAATTGTTCCGATATTTACAGGAAAGGTTCGAAGCCCAGGAGCCGGAATCATTCCGGCCCCGGCCTTTGCTTTATAAAGTAAAAAAGCAGGGCCCGGCTTCTTCCAGGCAGAAAAAACATCTGGAAGAACTGGCCCGCTGGCATAATATCAAGCTGCAGGTGGAATTGGACAGCCTGACCAGAAATGAGGCCTCCAGAATCACAGACAGGATTCTGGCAGCTTATGGAAAGATTCCGGAATAGTATACGGTTATCCGGGAAGGGATTCACCGGAAGAAGCGGGAAGTTCCGGTGCAGCCATATGGTCAAGCATGGACAGAATGGGTTCTCTCATCAGAGAATTCAGGCAGGAGGCGCTGCGCTGCATGGTGCGGATACCCTCTGTATTTCCCGCCTGCTGATAAAGCTCGGCCAGGAGCTGGTAGGTGGCTTTCATATCGCTTCCCACAGACACGGCGAATGCCAGTACCGAGGTGGCTTCTTCCGGATGGGAAAGCTCCTGCAGACGATGGCCCCAGGAGTTCAGGGTCCGCACCAGCAGGGTAAAATTCTGGTCGTACTGAGTCAGCTGGGGCAAATTTGCGGCCCCGTAGTTTAATTTCAGCTCTGTGTTGCTGATACCGGTGAGATTCAGAATCTTTTCATCTTTCAGTTTCAGCACCTGTTCCTCGCACTGTTTCAGAAAATCATCCTGGAACCGGGCAAAGGGCAGGGCGACGCCGGTAAAATCCACATAGTTCAGGCTGGAAATGTCCTGCTTTCTGGTGGCGTTGGCAGCATTCTCGCGTTCCCAGAATGCAAGCTCCGGGTCGCCGTGGCTTGCTTTCCGGCGTTTCCAGGAAACTACAAGCATAAAGATTAAAGTCCATCCAAGGATAATCGGGAGTCCCATAATACGTCCTTTCTTTTTATTCAGGAAATAATTACAATATAAAAATGGAGGTGAACCTGATGTTGAATTTTAATAATCCGAAAACGAAAAAAACCTTTGCCGCAGTTGTCGCTCTGATTCTGGTGGCGTCTATGGTAATATCCGTATTTCTTTCTGCATTTGTATAATTGTTCACCTGTTCATAATATACAGAAAGAGCGGTATTATGTCAATGAAATTCGTGGTTTCGTACCTTGAAAAATTGCATTTTTGTGTGATAGAATGAGAAAGGTAGAAATTTAACGAAGCAGGATAGCAGGAGAATAGATTATGAAAAGAAATTGGAAAAAGTATCTTTCCGTTGCCGGTGCTGCTCTGGTGCTGACACTGGTTGCAGTCATTACGGTTCCGGTGGATGCGGAGACAAAAGAGACGGATACTATTCCTGGCCGTGTGTATTTTGGTGATATCGCTGTGGGCGGCATGACCCAGGAAGAAGCCAAAGCGGCGGTGGAAGAGTATGTGGATGAACTGAACAGTGAAACCGTTACCCTTCAGGCCGGTAAGAATACCGTGCAGGTACCTGTTTCCCAGATGGGGATTTCCTGGGGGAATCCGGATATCGTAACGGAAGCGGTATCTCTGGGCAAAAGCGGTAATCTGATTACCCGTTATAAGGCCATGAAGGATCTGGAAAATGAAGATAAGAAGTATGAACTGGCCTTTCAGGTAGACACACAGATGGTGGAAAAGGTTCTGGAAAATAATGCGGAACTGCTGAATACGGAAGCAGAAAACGCAGGCCTTACCAGGGAAAACAATTCCTTTACGGTGATTCCGGGAAGCCAGGGCGTTACTGTGAATGTGGAGGAATCTGTGAAAATTCTGGAGAAATATTTTTCTCTGGAGTGGAAAGGGGAATCCGGAAGCGTTGAGATTGCAGCGGACGTGGTGGACCCGAAGGGAACCGAGGAGGAACTTGGCAAGGTAAAAGACCTGTTGGGCGGCTTCAGCACTTCTTATGCAAGTTCCGGTGCGGGACGTTCCAAAAATGTGGAAAACGGAGCTTCCAGGATTAACGGTTCCGTGATTTATCCGGGAGACAGCTTCTCCGTATATGAGACGGTGAGCCCCTTTGATGCGGAAAACGGATATGAACTGGCAGGTTCCTATGAGAATGGAACCACAGTGGAAACATATGGCGGCGGTATCTGTCAGGTATCCACCACCCTGTACAATGCGGTAATCCGTGCAGAGCTGGAAGTGACCGAGCGGTTCAATCATTCCATGATTGTAAGTTATGTGGACCCTTCTGCTGACGCGGCTATTGCAGGAACATACAAGGATTTAAAATTTGTCAATAATACAAAAGCCCCCATTTATATTGAGGGTTATACCTCCGGAAGGTCCATTTATTTTAATATTTTCGGAGAGGAAACCAGAGATCCCGGCCGGGAAATCAGTTTTGTCAGCGAAACATTGTCCACTACAGAGCCGGGAACCCAGTATCAGGCGGCTCCGGGACAGCCCATCGGTTACATGAGCCAGACCCAGTCTTCCCATACCGGATATACGGCTCAGTTGTGGAAAGTTGTCACAGTAAACGGTGTGGAACAGAGCAGGGAGATTTTTAATAAGAGTACTTATAAGGCTTCTCCCAGAATTGTGGCAGTGGGAACAGCTTCCGCCAGTCCTGACGCGGTAAATGCCATGAACGCAGCCATTGGTTCTCAGGATGAAGGGGCTATCAATGCAGCAGCGGCTCAGTGGAATGATGCGGCAGTGGCAGCCCAGCAGCAGGCTGAGGCAGATGCAGCGGCGGCAGCGGCGGCTCAGCAGCAACAGCAGGAGCAGGAAAAAGACAAAGATAAAGATAAGGATAAAGACAAAGATAAGGATAAAGACAAGGATAAGGACAAAGATAAAGAAAAAAATGACGATGACGGCGGAGACGACGGAGATGATGATACCGGGGACGACGAAGAATAATCGAAGATAGCATAGTGAACGATAAGGCTGTTTCAGTAGTGAGACAGCCTTATCGTGGTCAGAAGGGTTGAGGACATGAAGGCAGGAAAAATTCCGGAAAGCGTATTGAAACGTTCCGTACTGAAACAAATCCATACAAAGCGAAAAGAAGTTGTGCTGGGAGCCGGCGTAGGAGAAGACTGCGCCGCAGTGAAACTGGAAGAAGATGAGGTCTTTGTAATTTCCACAGATCCCATAACGGGGACTACCACAGATATCGGAAATCTGGCCATTCATATTACCATGAATGATCTGGCGTCAGCGGGGGCTGAGCCTGTGGGCGTAATGCTCACTATTCTTCTGCCGGAGGAATCGGAAGAAGGGGAGTTGAAAAAGATTATGGGCCAGATGGAAGTTGTCTGTGCTCAGGCCGGGGTGCAGATTATGGGCGGACATACGGAAGTCACCAGAGCTGTCAGACAGCCGCTGGTAAACGTCTGCGGCGTGGGAAAAGCAAAAAACGGAAAGCTGGTGTCTACATCAGGAGCCCGGCCGGGCGATGACATTCTGGTCAGCAAATGGATTGGCCTGGAGGGAACTTCTGTCATTGCAAAGGAAAAGGAGCGGGAGCTTCTGACCCGCTACCCGGCAGAACTGGTGAAAACAGCCCAGGAATTCGACAGGTATCTGTCGGTGCTGCCGGAGGCCGCCGCGGCCATGAAGTCCGGCGTCAGCGCCATGCATGACGTGACAGAGGGAGGGATTTTCGGCGCCCTCTGGGAACTGGCGGAAAGCTCCGGCGTCGGACTGGAAGTAGATTTGAAAAAAATACCTGTAAAGCAGGAAACCATAGAAATCTGTGAATTTTTCAATATAAATCCCTATGAGCTGATTTCCAGCGGATGTATGCTGATGGCGTCGCCGGACGGAAATACGCTGGTGAGAGAACTGGAAAAACGGGGAATCCACGGGGCGGTGATTGGTAAGGCGGTATCCGGCAACGACCGTATTCTGCTGAATGAAGAAGAAAAAAGATTTCTGGAGCCGCCCAAAACCGACGAGCTCTACAAAGTGGTATAGGAAGGATGGAGGTATGGAGATGAGAGAGAAAATTTTAACCTTTATAGAAAAAAACAGCAGAGTAGATTTGAAAGAGCTGGCCATTATGCTGGGGGTGGATGAAACAGTTGTGGCAAATGAAATGGCGGCCATGGAGGAGGAGCGGATTATCTGCGGATACCACACCCTGATTGACTGGGAGAAAACCAGTATTGAGAAAGTAAACGCCCTGATAGAGGTGCGGGTAACGCCCCAGAGAGGGAGAGGATTCGACAGCATTGCCGAGCGGGTGTATAACTATCCGGAAGTGAATGCGGTATACCTGATTTCCGGCGGCTATGATTTGCTGGTAACGCTGGAAGGGAAAACATTGCGGGAGGTGGCTCAGTTTGTGTCCGACAAACTTTCTCCGCTGGATTCTGTGCTGAGTACCAAGACGAATTTTATTTTGAAGAAATACAAAGACCATGGTACCGTGATTGCAAAACCCAGGGAAGATGAAAGGATGTTGGTGAGCTAATGAGAAATCCCTTATCAGAACGCATTGTGGGAATTCCCTTTTCCGGAATCCGGAAATTTTTCGATATTGCGGCGGAGATGAAAGACGTGATTTCTCTGGGGGTGGGAGAACCGGATTTTGACACGCCCTGGCATATTCGGGATGAAGGAATTTATTCCCTGGAAAAAGGGCAGACGTCTTATACTTCCAATGCGGGATTAAAAGAACTGAAGATGGAAATTGCAAAATATCTGGAGCGGAGGTTCCAGGTATCTTACGATTATAATACGGAAATGATGATTACGGTGGGCGGCAGCGAGGCCATAGACATTGCCATGCGCGCCATGCTGGATCCCGGAGATGAGGTTCTGGTGCCTCAGCCCAGTTATGTTTCCTACGGGCCCTGCGCAGAACTGGCCAACGGAGTTCCGGTGATTATCAATTTAAAAGAGGAACATGATTTCCGGCTCACAGCCCAGGAACTGGAGGACGCCATTACGCCAAGAACAAAGCTGCTGGTGCTGCCTTTTCCAAACAATCCTACGGGAGCCGTCATGGAGAGGAAGGATTTGGAAGCCATTGCGGAAGTGATTAAAAAGCATGATATTTTCGTACTGAGCGATGAGATTTACGGAGAACTCACTTATCTGGAGGGACGGGATCATGTGACCATTGCCTCCCTGCCAGGTATGCGGGAACGCACCGTGCTGATTAACGGATTTTCCAAAGCCTATGCCATGACGGGCTGGCGTCTGGGGTATGCCTGCGCTCCCGGAATCATACTGGAACAGATGCTGAAAATCCACCAGTACGCCATTATGTGCGCCCCCACCACCAGCCAGTATGCGGCTGTGGACGCTGTGCGGAACGGAGACGAGGATGTGGCGGCCATGCGGGAAGAATACAATGGAAGGCGCCGGTATCTTATGCACAGGTTCCGGGAAATGGGACTGAAATGTTTTGAGCCTTACGGAGCCTTTTATGCCTTCCCCTGTATTCAGGAATTCGGCATGACCTCCGAAGAATTTGCCACCCGAATGCTGCAGGAAGAAAAGGTGGTGGTGGTGCCGGGAACTGCTTTTGGAGACTGCGGAGAAGGATTTTTGCGGATTTCCTACGCCTACTCTCTGGATAGCCTGAAGGAAGCGCTGGACCGGATGGAGTCCTTTATCCGGAAGCTGCGGGAAAGGAATTCCTGATGGCCGGGCTGAATCTTGTCCTTTATGAGCCTGAAATTCCGGCCAATACGGGAAACATCGGCCGTACCTGCGCGGCTACGGGAACCAGGCTCCACCTGATTGAACCGCTGGGATTTCAGCTTACGGAAAAGGCCCTCCGGCGGGCGGGCATGGATTACTGGAAAGAACTGGATGTGACCCGGTATATCAACTGGCAGGATTTTCTTGTAAAGAATCCGGGAGTCAGAATTTATATGGCCACCACAAAAAGCCGTCAGATTTATACGGAGGTTCATTATGAGCCGGACTGCTACATTATGTTCGGGAAAGAGAGCGCCGGAATTCCGGAAGAGATTCTGAAGGAATATCAGGAGACCTGCGTGCGGATTCCCATGCTGAGAGATACCCGTTCCCTGAATCTATCCAATTCCGCGGCAATTATCCTGTATGAAGCATTGCGGCAGAATCAGTTTGCTCATCTGAAACTGCAGGGAGAACTTCACCGGCTGAACTGGGAGGACTGACCCATGAATTTTATAGAAGCCAGAAAATTAGTATATGAATATATCAGGCGTGACGAGGACGACAATGTGGAGGGGATTCTCACAGCCCTGGACGGTGTGAATCTGGACATAAAACAGGGAGAATTTGTGGCTGTTCTGGGCCATAACGGCTCCGGCAAGTCCACTTTGGCCAAACATCTGAACGTGTTGCTGCAGGCCGGAGAGGGAACCCTCCGGATTGACGGAAAGGACGCACGGGATCAGCAGTATCTGTGGGAAATCCGCAAGATTGCCGGGATGGTATTTCAGAATCCTGATAATCAGATGGTGGCCAGTGTGGTGGAGGAAGACGTGGCTTTCGGGCCGGAGAATCTGGGGGTTCCTTCCGGAGAAATTCACAGCCGGGTGGAAAACAGCCTGAAGTCCACCGGAATGCTTTCCTGGCGGAAACATTCTCCCAACAAACTTTCCGGCGGCCAGAAACAGAGGGTGGCCATTGCGGGAGTCATGGCCATGGAGCCCAAATGTATTGTGCTGGATGAGCCCACCGCCATGCTGGATCCAAATGGGAGAAAAGAAGTGCTGGATGCGGTGGAAAGGCTGAACCGGGAAAAGGGCATGACGGTAATTCTGATTACCCATTACATGGAAGAAGTAATCCGCGCCCACAAAGTATATGTGATGGATCATGGAAAAGTGGTTATGCAGGGCTCGCCCCGTGAAATTTTTTCCAAGGTGGATACTTTGAAATCATATGGCCTGGATGTGCCCCAGATTACCCTGCTGGCACATGAGCTGCGAAAAGCGGGGGTGATGATACCTGAAGGGATTCTCACAGGACAGGAGCTGGTGGAAGCATTATGTCAATTATATTAGATAAAGTCAATTATGTATACGGTGAGAAAACCGCATATGAAACGCAGGCCTTAAAAGATATTAATCTGAAAATCCAGGACGGGGAATTTATCGGATTAATCGGGCATACCGGCTCCGGGAAATCCACTCTGATTCAACATTTGAACGGACTTCTGCGGGCCACCTCCGGAGGGATTTACTATAACGGAAGGGACATCTGCGAGGAAGATTATGACCGGAAAGAACTGCGCGGGAAAGTAGGGCTGGTTTTTCAGTATCCGGAACATCAGCTGTTTGAAAGTACAGTGTTTGCAGATGTGTGCTTTGGCCCCAAAAATCTGGGACTTTCTTCCAAAGAGGCAGAACTCCGGGCATTTACAGCTCTGCGCAGTGCGGGACTGGAAGAAGAATACTGGTACCGTTCTCCTTTTGAACTTTCCGGGGGCCAGAAGCGCCGGGCGGCCATTGCCGGAGTCCTGGCCATGAAACCGGAGGTGCTGATACTGGACGAACCCACAGCCGGGCTGGATCCAAAAGGTCGGGATGAGATACTGGACCAGGTGGCAGCCATGCACCGGGAACTGAATATGACAATTATCCTGGTGTCCCACAGTATGGAAGATGTGGCAAATTATGTAAGCCGGATGATTGTTATGAATCAGGGGAGCATTCTGTTTGACGGTACGCCTCAGGAGGTGTTCCGCCATTACCGGGAACTGGAAGCAGTGGGCCTTGGGGCTCCTCAGGTCACATATCTGATGCACCAGCTGCAGGAACGGGGCCTGCCGGTAAATGCGGACGCCATCACAGTTGAGGAGGCGAAGGATTCCATTTTGCAGGTCCTGGCCGGAAAGCAGCAGAGAATATAACAGGAAAATTTTCTGAAAGATAATGAGAAAAAATTATGATTAGAGATATTACCATCGGACAATATTATCCTTCCAAATCCCTTCTGCACAGTCTGGACCCCAGAGTGAAGCTGATAGGGACGCTGATCTATGTGCTGTCCCTGTTTCTGTTTCGCGGGCCGGCGGGACTTGCGGCAGTTACGCTGGGCCTGATTGCCCTGGTCTGGCTGTCCCATGTGCCTTTCCGGTATATGGTAAAGGGCCTGAAGGCAATCTGGGTGATTCTGATTATGACAGCAATGTTCAATCTGTTTCTGACGCCGGGAGAGCCTGTGGTGTCTTTCTGGATATTCCGCATTACGGAGGAAGGGTTGAAAAGCGCAGGATTTATGGTAGTCCGCCTGAGCTTTTTGATTCTGGGAAGCTCTGTGCTGACATTGACCACCACGCCCAATCAGCTGACGGACGGACTGGAAAAGGCTTTGAGGCCTTTGAATAAAATCAGAATTCCCGTACATGAAATTGCCATGATTATGTCCATTGCTCTGCGGTTTATTCCTGTTCTGATTGAAGAAACAGACAAAATTATGAAAGCGCAGCTTGCCAGAGGCGCAGATTTTGAGAGCGGAAATCTTATCCGGCGGATAAAGGCCATGGTGCCTTTACTGGTGCCGCTGTTTATTTCTGCATTCCGGCGGGCAAACGATCTTGCACTGGCCATGGAGGCCCGCTGTTATCAGGGCGGGGAAGGACGGACAAAAATGAATCCTTTAAAATATACGGGCAGAGACGCTGCTGCTTACCTGGTGATTGCAGGATATTTTACAGGTGTCATTTTGCTGCGGATACTGTTATAAACCATAAAGGAATAAGAGTCAGAGAATCGGAATTTCTGATCAGCAGGAGAAATATTGTGAAACGGATAAAACTTGTGGTTGCCTATGACGGCACAGATTACTGCGGCTGGCAGGTACAGCCCAGCGGAATTACCATAGAAGAAGTGTTAAACCGCAGTCTTTCAGAACTTCTGGGAGAGGATATTCAGGTGACTGGAGCCAGCCGGACGGATTCCGGGGTACATTCTCTGGGAAACGTGGCTGTGTTCGATACGGAAACCAGGATTCCCGCCGATAAAATCTGCCTTGCACTGAACCAAAGGCTGCCGGAGGACATTGTGGTACAAAGCTCCTGTCAGGTGGCAGAGGATTTCCATCCCCGCCGCTGTTACAGTGAGAAAACATATGAATACAGAATATTAAACCGAAAAATCCCGATGCCCACCCTGCGCCGGGATACTTATTTCTGTTACCGCAATCTGGATGTGAAGAAAATGCAGCAGGCAGCAGATTATCTGGTGGGAGAACATGATTTTAAAAGTTTCTGTTCTGTGAAAACAGATGTGGAACATACGGTACGCCGGATTCTGTCCTGTGAGGTGAGAAAATCTCCGGAGGGTATTATCACCATCCGGGTAATCGGAACAGGCTTTCTCTATAATATGGTAAGAATTATTGCAGGAACACTGATTTGCGCAGGGAGCGGGGAGCTGGATCCGGAGGACATGCCAGGGATACTGGAAGGGAAAGACCGGAGACTGGCAGGGCCCACCGCACCGGCCCATGGACTTACCATGACAGGAATTTTATATAAGAATGAAATTTCCGCAGAATTGGAAAAAAACGGTTGAAATTTTAAATATATCCAGATATAATTTTTATAATCGTGTACTGTCCGTCAGGAAAATCAGATCCGGCAGAGGATGCCGAAAAAGAAAGGAGCGTAAACTGCATGCTAAAGAAGATGGATAAGATGAAGATAAAGGAAAGGCTGCAATATGGGTACAGTATGGTGATCGGTCTGATGGTGGTCATTACAGTCTGCGCCATTGTGGGGCTTTTCCTTGTGCAGGGAAAAATGAATTCTTATATTAATAGAGACCAGGCCGCCGATACTGCTGTGAAAAACTGCAGAATTGAGACAAATACTTCTGCAAGATATATTCGGGAAATGGCATTAAGCGATGATCCGGAATTGTTTAAGGAATACAAAGGAAATGTGCAGGAAGGAATGGCAGCGATTGAAGAGGCGCTGAAGGACCTGAAAGCATCAGACGCTATTCACAGCCAGTTAAATCAGGAGTATGAGGACGCCATTCACAGCTGGATGGAAATGGGCGACCGTATTATAGGAGAGCTGGAGTCGGGAAACAAAGAAGAAGGAATCAGACTGATTGTATCAGAATGTACCCCCATGCTCCGGGAGGCGGTGGAAATTGCGAAAGAGATTGATGCCGCCACCAATCTGCAGAAAGAAGCATCCATAAGCACAGTCAAAGGAACAATTGTGTTGGTTATTGTGATTATGGTGCTGATTCTGGGCCTTGCTGTTTTTACAGCCATGAAAGTGGGAAATCGGATTGTGGATACCATTGTGGTGCCTCTGAAAGAAATTGAAGGAGCAGCCATTGATCTGTCCAGAGGAAATCTTCACACGGAAATTACATACAGAAATGATGATGAAATCGGTAAACTGGCCCATGCTCTGAGAAGTTCAATCGGAAGGCTCTGGGATTATGTGGAGGATATTGACCGGGCCATGAAAGAATTTTCCCAGGGAAATTTTGACGTACAGGCCAATGTGGAGTATCGTGGGGATTTTATGGGAATTGAAGATTCCTTTATGCATTTTGAGAAAAATATGGCGGATATGGTGAAAAACGTCCAGTCCGTGGCAAATCAGGTGACAAAGGCTTCCGAGAGAATTTCCGTAAATTCCACAGACCTGGCAGAAGGCGCCTCCGAGCAGGCGGGCGTTACCCAGGAACTTTCGGCTACGATTGAAAATGTTTCCGGCCAGATTGACCGAAATGCAAAGGAAGCTATTGATATCAGCAGGGAAGTCCAGCGGGTGGGACAGGATCTGGAATACAGCAATGGAAAGATGCAGGAAATGGTGGAATCCATGAACCGGATTGGAGAGTCTTCCAGTGAAATCAGTAAAATTATTGCCACAATCAATGAGATTGCAAGCCAGACCAATCTGCTGGCTTTGAATGCTTCCATTGAAGCGGCGCGGGCAGGAGAAGCGGGAAAAGGATTTGCGGTGGTTGCAGATCAGGTATCTCTTCTTGCAGCTCAGAGTGCGGAGGCGGCTACCGAATCTACGACATTGATTGAAGAATCTGTGCGGGCGGTAAAGAGCGGAATGGATACTGCCAATGAGACGGCGGAACAGCTTCAGCATGTGGTACAGGGAGCAAGAACCATTATCCGAAAAGTAAATCTGATTGCGGAGGCGTCGAAGGAACAGGCCAGCGCAGTGGAACAGATTAACCATGGCGTGGACCAGATTAACAACGTAGTACAGACCAATTCGGAGACTTCCGAAGAATGTGCCGCATCCAGTCAGGAGATGACCGCTCAGGCAGAATCTCTGCGGGATCTGATTCGGAAGTTTAAGGTAGGGAAATTTTAGACAGCAGTTCAGCCATAGCCTGTTTCTGTGTGAATCATGCTCGCATGAATGAGCACAGGACACAGGCTATGAGCGGAGCGCCCCCTAAGCCTCAGACAGGAGCTGCGTCAGCAGCGGATAGCCTGCGTTGCAGGCGGTCTGAGGATTGTTAAAAGGGGCGTGGGCTGAACTGTTGTTGCTGTTCACACGGCACCGTGCACCACGCTGCACGGTGTCCGGCCAGAGAAGTAGTGGCTGCCGGGCATCCGGCCCCTCACCGAAGGTGACTTTAAATGGCCGGATGCCGTTACCGGAACACCCGTAGGGTGTAAACAGTAATGAACTGTTACAGTTTCAGAATAGAAATTCCAAAAAAGGAATTGACACCGGAAAATCTCTGTAATATAATAGAGCAGTATGGCAAGTGAGAAATGCAAGCCTTTCTCCGGCGAAGCGTTTTGGCTTTGATGTACAAAGAAAAATGTAAATGGTGTGAAAAGGATAGTTCGGATGAATTTCTTACTATTTTCTGGACGGCATCCGGATATCAGAGTAACATTGTAAAATTCCAGGAGGTAACATTCGATGAAAACTTTTATGGCCAGCCCGGCAACAATTGAAAGAAAATGGTACGTAGTTGATGCTGAAGGAAAGACACTGGGACGTTTGGCATCAGAAGTAGCAAGAGTATTAAGGGGTAAACACAAACCCATCTTTACTCCTCATATGGACACCGGGGACTATGTAATCGTTGTCAATGCGGACAAGGTGAAAGTAACCGGCAGGAAATTAGCCCAGAAGATTTATTACCATCACTCCGAATATGTGGGCGGAATGAAAGAGACCACATTAAAAGAGATGTTAGCAGACAAACCGGAAAGAGTCATCGAACTTGCTGTGAAGGGAATGCTTCCGAAAGGACCTTTGGGAAGACAGATGTATAAGAAATTATTCGTCTATGCAGGACCGGAACACAAACATCAGGCTCAGAAACCAGAAGCATTAACATTTTAATCAGGAGGTAGAAAAAGATGGCTGATACAAAGTATTACGGAACAGGAAGAAGAAAAAAATCAATTGCCAGAGTATACCTGGTACCGGGAACTGGCAAGGTTACGATTAATAAAAGAGATATTGACGATTATCTGGGTCTGGAGACTCTGAAGGTTATCGTGCGCCAGCCGCTGGTGGCAACAGATACCGTTGATAAATTTGACGTTAAGGTAAATGTAAAGGGCGGCGGATATACCGGCCAGGCAGGTGCCATTCGTCACGGTATTTCCAGAGCGCTTCTGCAGGCAGACGCAGACTACAGACCGGTTCTGAAATCAGCAGGATTTCTCACACGTGATCCGAGAATGAAGGAGAGAAAGAAATACGGTCTCAAAGCAGCACGCCGTGCTCCGCAGTTCAGCAAGCGATAATTCAAGCCGAAAATGGCAAAAGACAGATACACCCCGGAAATGCGATATTTCCGGGGTTTTCTTTTATTTCCGGGTACCCGTTCCGGCAGCATGAAAAAGTATGAATTTTTCCCGGTAAGTAACACGTAAGAAACAGGTAAGTAACACAGTTTCCGCCTATATTTTGTTTATGGCGTCTATCAATTCCACAATTTCAAAGTGAGTATAAACGACCTGGGTAACGCCCTGGCCTTTATGCCCTACTATCTTTTTAACTATCCGTTCGTCCACGCCTGCAGAAGCGAGAAGGGATATACAAGTATGGCGCGTATCATGCGGCCTATGTTTCATTCCCAGCACTTCTATAATGGGCGTCCAATAACTATCATAATAATTCCTATATACAAAATGCTTCCCTTCCGGCGTGCTTAAGAGGTGTTCACAGCCATTAAGGTTATACCAATATTCAAAGAAGGGTACTACCTTTTCCGCTATAGGTACGGTACGTATGCCCGCTTCCGTCTTTGCTGCTATGACCTTAAACCAGCGTTCCGGTAAGTTAATGTCTTTCTTCCGTAAGTCCAGCAGTTCAGAGATACGGCAGCCCGTGTATATGAGCATAAGCACGACGGTATAGTATATATTACTGTCCTTTACTTCCCATATCCGGGCTACTTCTTCTTTGTTGAAAGGTTCCCGGTTGTATGCGTTAGGGTTCCCGGCCTTCTTGATATTGATATATTCCACTACATTGCGTTCTTTTGGGATGATTTCATGTATTACGGCATATTTGTACATGAGGCCTACAAGCACTTTATACTTGCGTAATGTGGGGTAGTTCTTCCCGGAATTATCCGCCACGGCCTGCAAGTCGTCAAGTTTCACATCAACGAAGCGGCGCCCGGCAATGGGAGCGCAGAGCAGGAAGGCAGCTTTATAGCCTTTTACGTTACTGTCCGATACCGTGGGGAAGTGTTCACTACTCCACCGTTCGTATACTTCCTGGAAGGTAATGTTGGCCGTGTCGATATTGAAGGGGTTAGTATTATAATCCGCCAGGGCTTTTAATGCTTCCTTCCGTGTTTCATAAAAGCCGACAAATTTATATACTTGCTTACTTTTCTTAGTTTTGGGATTGTTTACCCAGCCGTCCGTAACGCGGGCAGCCCAGGGCTTCCGGCGGTTCCCGGATAGCTTGTAAACGGAGCCGTAACCGTTCGGCATTTTCATATAAAAAGCACCTACTTTCCGTTCGCAGGCATAAAAAATAAGCCTACAAATAAACGCAGGCTTATGGTATAATTGACCTTGTTGAGGGACTACATAAACCAGCGTGTTTATGGGTTCACTAAAAGCCGTTCTATGCGCCAACATAGGGCGGCTTTATATTTTTAATTCTTTTTCAAACGTAAGGTTACTTCACAGCCGTAATTTTTGGTATTCATGTTTTCATCACGTCCGCCGCCGTATACTTCAATATTGGAAAAATCTAAGATACGACTATAGTTTTCTTCTATTATTGATACCATGTCTTTAGGAACGCTGCCGAGTTGTTGGCCATTTGCAAAAATGCCATAGGCGGGCTGGCCTTCATATTCGTATGGCTGTAATTCTAGTTCTACGCCGTCCGCAAATTCACCGTCACGAAATTTAATAGCCCGTAATATGGATTGTCTGGACTTCCTTCCGTTCTTGAATGTAACACCTGCTAACTTAAAACTGATAAAATCATATTGCGGGGCAGCAGGTGCGGGAGAAATGGACGGCGCGGGAGAAGCAGAAGGAGAAACAGGAATATTAGAAGTTTCCGTTTTATCCGTTTGCTTCTTTTTGCCGGGAAGGGAGCGCCAGCCAAAGAAGAAAAATAATGCAGCAATAGCAAGAGCAATTAAAGCACCACTTAAACCGATACCGGAAAAAGCGGTAAAGAAGAAAAGTAAACCGAAGACAAATAATACTATTGTTTTTTTCATCAAAAACCACCTTTCTGTATCCTTGCCGATATGCCCGGAGAGAGGGGGACGGCATGGAAATATTTGTATGGCAGCAGCGCACAGAGAAGCATTTAACACTTGTACAGCTGGCCGATATTACCGGAGTAAGCAAAAGCGAGATAAACGCCATAGAAAACGGGAAGGCAAGCCCGCGCCTGGATACGTTGGAACGTATAGCGGCAGGCCTGGGCGTCAATATCTGCGACCTTTATAAAAGCAGTATAACAAATTCCGGTAAATAGTCACTACCCTGGGTACCAATTTCCGGTATATAGGAAATGGCGCCGGGAAGTATTGCAGCGCGGCAGCGGGCTATTTATAATATGGGGTACCAGCCGGGACCAGGACGGAGCCGGAAAAAGAAAGGGGGTACACCATGCAGCAGCTACGCCGTAAAATTATAGAACTGATAAACAACATAGACGACCTGGGAAAACTGAAAATGATATATCAGTTTATACGGGGATTGTTAAGCAGCTGAAAGGCTGCTTTATTTTTTGCCCGCCAGGGCGTCTATAAATTTCTTTACCGCTTGCCAGTCTTCCGGCGTGAAGTCGTGGGACAGTTTCCCCAGGGCTATAAAGGTATCCTTTACAAAGTCCGGCGCCTGGGGCAAGGCCTGGCCTACTATGTACGCTACTTCTTCTTCCTGGGAAAGTTCGTTAAACATTTCCCCGGTACCATTTCTTAACCATTCTTCCTGCACATTAAATTCCCGGATAATAGCAAGTTTCATTTGTTCCGTTACGTCCCTATCGCCGCTTTCCATACGGGAAACAGCGGTACCAGTGACGCCGAGCCGTTTTCCAAACGCTTCCTGGGATAAGTGAAGCGCTGCACGAAGACTTTTTACGCGCTCATTAACCATTTTTTAATACTCCTTTCTTAAAGATTTATCAATAGCATAATGCAAAAACTTACCATAGTCAAGAAAAAGTAAGAAAAAGTATTGACATATATACCAAAGGCAAGTATAATCATACCATAGTCACGAAAAGAGGAACTACATAAACCACCTGGGAAGGCGCCAAACTTCCCAGGAACACCAACACAAAGGAGCGTAAAAGAATGAAAGAGTATGTTTTTACAGAATTAGGGTATTTCAGCGAAAGAGAGTGCAAGGCGCTTAAGGAAGCAATGGAAGGAAAAACCTATATGAACTTTAGCGTAAAGTGGTCTAATTGCGCGGGAAACTGTACATTGATTGTCTGCACAGACTACGAGGACACGGAAAGCGAAATCAAAAACTTTTTCCTTCATTGTGCATTAGGGCAGATTTTTGAAATTCAAAGAAACAGGTAAAAAGGCCAGGGCGGCAGCAGGCCGCCCGGTATCCGCAGAAAGGAAGTGTAGAAAATGCCATACGTAGAAAGGATTACGAAGGGCGGGAAGCCAACAGGGGAAAGGTATTTCACCCCGGAGAGCCAAAGGGAACGCCTGCAAAGGGAGAACACAGAAAAAGCAGCTGCCAGGCTGCGGCAGCTGCTACAAGAAGATTACGACGGAAGCGACATAAAAGTAGATATTGTCTACGAAAAGACAGGCCGTAGCTTATTGATGGAAAAGAAGTAAGGCCGGAGTTTTTCAACAGTGGACGGGTTGACGGTAATTTCACCGCGTAGGGCTTTATAGGCGCTATCTACAGCCAACGACACTATACCAGCTTCCCGGTTGTTTAATCGTTCATTCATAATAAGTTTTTGACCTGCGGAAGCGGAAAGCATAAAAGAGGCGTCGGCGGTATCGGGAGCAATAAAGCCGTAGTCCGGTAGAAGTTCTAAACAAAGAAGAACAGTTTTTACGTCACTTTCTGAAAGTGAAAAATGTGGATTGTTCATATTAAGCCACCTTCCTATAGAGTTTTCCAGGCCTGGCCGCCTGGTACTCAAATTATAGCATATCGGTGGCGCCTATATAAAGCAAAGGAGCGTAAAAGAATGGAAAAAATGAAAAGCTGCGGAAGGTGCGCGGCAGCCTGCGGGATAGAAGGCAAGAACGAAGTAGTAGGCTGCAAGGACGACGGAAAACTACACAACGCCCAGGAACAAAAAGCCTGTTTTCATGTGGAAGATTGCGACACTTGCGTACACAAATATATGTACATGGGAGATATAGAAGCCTGCTGCCGCAAGGAAGCCGGGTTAGATTGCGAGTACCAGGAACGGGAGTTACGGACGTGTCCGGTATGTGGTGAAGAGATATACCGGGATGAAATGTTATATACAAAGGATTGCCACGGTATCACGTTCCGCCTGGTGTGCTGGGATTGCTATAACAGGCTTATGGCGAAGGGATACGACGGGGAGTATTACGACGAAGCGGACGAACAGATAGACGACGACTATTAAGGGGGGGGGTGAAATCGTGAAAATGGATATTTACGCAAGCGGGTATTTTGGAGAAGAGCAGGAAAAGCAGTTTGAGGCAGTAGAAGCGGCTTTAGGTTTTAAGCTATTCGCCTGGCAGAAGGCGTATATAGTGACCGGAAAATTTAGAAAGTACGGAGCCACAACGGCGGAGATATTACGCGATCTTATGCAGGTAGACAGCTACCCGCTGGACTTCACAAAGAGGCCAACAACCGCAGCCGCAGCATTGTACCGGGATGTATTGCGGGAGATCAAGCAGCAGTTAGACGGCGCCGGGGTACCGACGCGGGAAGTATTCTTTAACCAGCAGCAGAAACGGGCATACATGGAGAACCCGGAGAACCAACGGAAGGAGCGGGAGCGGTACCAGGAAGCAAGGCGGGAAGGGACGCCAGCCCGTTTGTGGAGATAATACAGCAAGCCATAGAAAGGAAGTGGAGAGGATGGCAGGAAAGAAGCAGGATAAGCAGGAAGAAAGCCGCCAGGTATACGGCGGGAACGTGTCTACGTTTGCGGAACTTATGGAGCAGGTGGCGACGCTGCCGACGGAGCAGCAGGAAAAGTTATCTTTCTTCATACAGGGATACGTAGCCAGCAGCCAGGCCGGGAGATCACGCCGGGCGGAAGTAGCAGTATAACCGGGAAAGGCGGCCATAGCGCCGCCTGGAAGCAAAGGAGCGTATAGGGATGGACTTAGAACAGGGCAGTATTGAAATGATAAAAATGGCGGCGAGGATGGCGGAACAATACTACGGGAAGCCAATAGTATGCACATACAGCGGCGGAAAAGACAGCGACGTACTATTAGAACTTTTCTTACGTAGCGGCGTACCGTTTGAAGTTCACAATAGCCATACAACGGCAGACGCGCCGGAAACAGTATACCACATACGGAAGAAATTTAAGGAACTGGAAGAACGCGGCATTAAGTGTACAATACAGCGCCCGGAATTATCCATGTGGCAGCTGATACCTAAAAAGAAAATGCCGCCGACCAGGACGCGGCGTTACTGCTGCGCGTATCTGAAAGAAACGGCTTGCACTGAAAGGATGATAGCTACAGGGGTACGCTGGGACGAAAGCAACGCAAGGAGAGAACGCGGGGGAATGGAAATTATAACCCCTAAAAAGGAAGATAAAATAGTATTGCAGGCCAGCGACTTCATGGAAGAGCAGCAGGAAGAGTATAAACAAATGAATTTGTTTGAAGAAAACCAGGAAGTAATGCTGATGAATGACAACAATAAAAAGCGGCTTTTCTTTGAACGCTGCCAGGTGAAGGCAAAAAGCGTATGCAACCCTATTGTAAACTGGGCTTCTTTTGGATGATTACGGCGGCACGCTGCCGGAAGGTGCAACCCTGGAAATGAAGCGACGGGGAATTAACCCCAGGCGCTATAAAGTGGTTCCCGTGGTAGTCCAGGAGATAGAGAAGCGGCGGCAGCAGACGGAACCGGAAAGAAAGCCGCTGCCCGCTGGATATTATAACCTGGATTGCATGGCAGCGCTGCCACTATTCCCGGATAAGTTTTTCGACATTGCGGTAATAGACGCGCCCTACGGAATAGGCGCCGACAATATGGCAATGGGAACGAATAAGGCCAGGAAAAAGAACGGGTACCCGGCAGAGAGTACGGCGGAGCGGGTGAAGCGCGGCAGGAAGGAAAGCGGCGCCGGAAAGTGGGATAACCAGGTACCGCCGCCGGAATACTTTACAGAACTTTTCCGGGTATCAAAGCATTGCATTATATGGGGCGGGAATTATTTTGATCTGCCGCCCACGCGGGGCGTTATTGTGTGGGATAAGCTGCAACCCTGGGAAGCGTTTAGCCAGGTAGAAATAGCCTGGACGGATTACGACCGGGCGGCGGCCATTGTGAGGCTATCAAACACAGGGGGAGCCAACACAGAAAGGAAGATACACCCAACACAGAAGCCGCCGGAGTTATACGGCTGGCTTTTTGGCCATTACCTGCAGCTTAAGCGCGGCGCCAGGTTCCTGGATACGCACGTAGGCAGCGCCAGCAGCTTAATGGCAGCGCATGACGCCGGGTTAGAAGCCTGGGGGTTTGAGAAGGACGCATATTATTACGGCCTATCTGCGGATAGGCTGGAAAGATACAAAGCACAGTACAATATTTTCCAGGTTGCGGAGCAGATGGAAATAGAGTTATAGGAAGGCGGGAGCATGAAGGCGGATAGGATATTACCTACAGAGGCAGCGGCCATTATGGGGGCGTCCCCGCAGTTTGTCCGGGTGGGATTGCAGACCGGGCAACTGGATATAGGAAGCGCCGTTAAAATGTCTTCTGTATGGACTTACAATATACAGCGCGATAGGCTGGCGGCGCACGTAGGCCGGAATATTGACAGGGAATTAGAGGCGCTGCGGGAAGGGAAGGGCTGATATGTTGACATTACCAATAAAAAAGGGCTGGTATGATCTCATAGCGGGCGGAGTGAAAAAGGAAGAGTACCGGGAGATTAAGCCATATTACAGAACCCGTTTTAGAAACCTTTTCGGGGCTATGTGGGAGAGTGGAGAAGCGACGGAAGCGCGCGTTATCTTCCGTAATGGCTATTCCGCAGACGCGCCGCAGCTTATGGCATTATGCAGCCTGCGGGTGGGAGAAGGCCGGGAAGAGTGGGGCGCCGTCCCTGGGAAGCGGTATTACATACTGGAAATAAAGGAGATTTTAGACGTAGCGAAGGGGTGAAGGATTGCATACAGCGGATATACGGCACAATAGAAGCGGTTATTATGACGAAACGGCGTACAAGGCCATTATAAGCGCAGACAGAGGCAGCCGGAAGAAAGAGGCAGGAAAGGAAAGCGGGAAAAATGGAAAACAAAAAGAATGTGGTAGGCCTGGCCGGAAGGATAGCCGGAGAGATTGAGAAGCAGCCGGACATTTACGGCGCCAGGAACTTAAGCAGGCTTTACCTGGAGATAGAGCGCAAAAGCGGCAGCAGACAGGACAGCGACCGCGTAATAATCATATACGGCCAGGGAGCGGACGCGACGCCGGGGCAGTTGAAGGATGGCGCCTACGTCATGGTTATGGGGAAAATGCAGACTTATAAAGAGGTTCCCGGCGGGCATATCGTGGTTTTCGTCCTGGCGGAATATGTGGGCGCTGTTACGGAAAAGGTAGCGCAGCAGAACGGCGTATACCTGGAAGGAGTGGTAGCCAGGAAGCCGATACACAGAACCACGCCCCTGGGAAAGAAGATTACGGAAGTAGTAGTAAAGGTTCCTTCTGCCTTTACGGAAGGCTATTTTAGTTTCATTCCTACGATATGCTGGAAGGAATATGCAGAGTGGGCGGCAACGTGCCAGGAAGGCGCCAGGGTAGCCCTGGAAGGGCGTTTACAAAGCCGGGAGTATAAAAAGCGCCTGGACGGCGTAGAAGCCGTTTTGACGGCCTATGAAGTAAGCGCGCAGTACATTGAAAAAAGATAAGGAGAGGGACGAAAAAAAGCCCCAGCGGTTCGGGAAAACCGCCGGGGCTATGCCATAAGTGAAAATCTGCTACAAAATATTATATTTCACGTATGGCGGGAAGTCAAGGAAAACGCGGGCGGGAACCCGCTTTTAACACTTGATAAAAGTATTAAGTATCCGACTATACAGGCCTATAAAGGGGGTGCCTAAATGTGCCATACGTGGAGAGGATTACAAGGGCGGGTAAGACGATAGAGGTAGACCGATATTTTACCAGCCAATACAAAAAGAAGGGGATTAAGAAGGGGGATAAGGTAAAGCCCACCAAAGAGGAACAGAAAAAAATAAACAGTAAGAACGCAGAAAGAAAATTACGCCTGCTGCTGAATGAGAATTTCCAGGATGGCGATTTACATATAGATTTTGGTTATGTCCGTAAAAAGGGTATGGAGTACAGGACGCGGGAGGAAATGAGGAAAGACGCTGATATATTCTTGCGGGAGTTGCGGAAGGTATATAAGGGTGCCGGATATGTGCTTAAGTATATTCATGTGATGGAGATAGGGGAGAAGGGAGCCAGGCACCACCATTTAGTCATAAACCAGCCAGGCATAGACACAAAGCAGATACAGGCTTGCTGGAAGAAAGCGTATGAAGGAAACAGTAAGATACACTTTAGCCCCCTGGATACAGAAGGGGACTACAGCAAGCTGGCGGCATATCTCATAAAATACACGGACAGGACATTAGGGACGGAAGAGGCTTTACAGGGGAAGCGGTGGAACAGAAGCAAGAACCTGGTAATGCCGGAACCGGAATACAGGATAGTGAGGGACAGGAACACATATTACAACGAGCCGAAGCCGTATAAGGGCTATTACATAGTCAAGGACAGCATAGAGGTGGGGACGCATAGCCCGGAGTTTTACGGGTATGGGTATCTGCATTACAGAATGGTGAGGCTGGATTGAGAGAAAGGAGCATAGGAGCATGGAAAGAGTGATAGCGGTAGCGGCAGCAGTTGTCTTCCTTCTTGTGGCAGGTATCGCGGCCATGGCGGGCGTGGGTATCGTGGCGGAAGGGCTGAACGAATTACACCGCTGGGAAGAATGGGGCGGCCAGGATGATAGAAAGGGGGTGGGAGTGTGAGGAACTTTAGATTAAGTGACGAAAGCGGCCACCAGGAAGCAATAATAGAGTGGTGCGCCTGGAATATGCAGCAGTACCCGGAATTGGAATTGCTGTACCATGTTCCGAATGGAGGGAAGCGGGATAAGGCGACGGCTGCGGTATTAAAGCGCCAGGGCGTGAAAGCTGGGGTACCGGATTTAGTTTTACCAGTAGCCCGCTGCGGATACCATGGCTTGTATATCGAGTTGAAGGCGCCGGGCGGTTCCGTCCAAAAGTCACAGAAGGAATACATAAAGCGCCTGGGAAAACAGGGGTATTTAGCTGTTATCTGCTACGGATGGCAAGAAACCGTAGAACTGTTAAGGAACTACCTGGAAGGAGCCTTAAGCCGGGACGCGGCAGCAGGCGCCGGAAAAGAAGCAGGCCAGGAAGCGGACAGCCTATTGCTTCCGCTGGCATAAGGAAGGGGCGAAAGGATGGCAAACAAGACTATTTACAGTTGCGACCGTTGCGGGAAGGAATGGGAATACAAAATAGAAAATGGATTTGGGAATTATCCAAGACATTTAGAGTATGAGGCATTACGGCGGGTAGATTTATGCCCGGAATGTGAAGCAGAGTTTTACGAAGCTATAAGGAAGTACCGCGAAGGCGGAAAAAATAAAATCTAAGAATGTTCGCTAGGTTCAACGGAGCGAAAGAAAGGCGGAAAGCATGGAAAGAGTAATTAGCATTATCAACCTTAAAGGGGGAGTGGGTAAAACCTTTACAGCGGCCAACATGGCGCATATTCTGAACGGATACGGCAAAAGCGTGTTGATGGTAGACAATGACAAACAGGGGAATTTATCAAAGCTATTCGGAGCGTACCAGGATGAAACAGAGTGCGAAACGTCCAAACTGCTGCGGGGCTGCTATATGGACGTGAATAGCTTGCGTTATTCCCTTATGGGCTATCCCTGTATGGATATTATACCCGCGAATATGTCTTTATTGCAGGCCACAAACGATTTAACCAGGGAAGAGGGCGAAGACCAGATAGAACGCTTTAAGGCGCTGGCAGAGGCCTACCCGCTGGAAGAGGGAAACCCCTATGATTTTATCATCATAGACAACCCGCCGGATTTAGGGTTAAACGTCATTAACGCGCTGGCCGTGAGTGATGATGTGATTGTACCGACCAAAATAGACGCCTGGGCGCTGGAAGGCCTGGACGTGATTATAGAACAGGTGGGGCAAATGCAGCAGCTTAACAGCCGCTTGCAATTCCGGGGAGTGCTGCCGACCATGTGGCAGAATAGCGACGCCAACGTATCCGGCCTGGAATGGCTACAGGAAAAGGGCTATAAGGTATTCGATAGCAAGATATGGTACGGGGCGAAGGCGGCGGAAAGTACGTTTTTCTGCAAGCCGATTGTAGAGTATGCGCCGCGTAGCTGGACGGCCATTAGATACCGTAAATTTGTGGCGGAGTATATGGCGGAGATAGAAGCAGAAAAGGCAGCAGACCTGCAGGAAGGGAAGGGGGTACAGTAATGTCAGCATTTAGCGCGCTGGAAATGATAAACCCGAAGGCGCGGCAGCAGGCGGCTGCCGTAAGGGAATACAAGGAAATCTATTTAAACCCAAAGGAAGTAAAAGAGGCGCCGGAAAATACCAGGAAGACTTATGAAGGAATAGAAGCCCTGGCAGATAGTTTCTTGCTGGTAGGACAGGAACAGCCCACCGTACTGGCAAGGGTAAACGGGGAATTTCTCATAGTGGACGGCCACCGCCGGAACCGGGCGAACCTGTTAAACCTGGAACGCGGGTATACAAAGTTTGAGAAGGTGCGGTATTTCTTCCGGGATATGTCGGAAACCATGTACGAACTGGCGCTACTTTCCGGGAATGGATATACCCAGGGGCTTACGGATTACGAAAAGACGGAACTTGCCGCCAGGCTTAAGAAGGTATTAGAGAAAATGCGGGAAAACGGGGAAATATCCCAGGAAGGCCGTATACGCGATATAGTAGGCAATATCCTGGGGGAGAAGCCCACCAACATGGCACGCATTGAGAAGATCAACAACAGCGCCACGCCGGAGATCAAAGAACAGTTTAAGGAAGGCAATATAGGCATATCGAAAGCCTACGAAGCTGCCAGGCTGCCGGAAGAGGAACAGAAGGCCATAGCTGCCAGGGCGGCAGCAGGCGAGGACGTGAAAACGAAGGAAATAGCGCAGAAGGTGGCGGAGAAGGTAGCAGCAAAAGCCCAGGAGAAGGCCGAAAAGGCAGCAGAGGACGCGGAGATTCTTCACTTTCCTCTCCTTTTTTTATTTCATTTTCATTACTTTAATTTTATGGGCTTCCACCTGAAATAATGCCATAACTGCCTCCTGAATATTTCGGACAACCACAGAATTGTCCCCGCCCTGTGCCGCAATCAGCACTCCCTGTATGGAAACAGAAGGATTCTGGGCGGAAAACGCTGTCATAGTATCCTCTGAATTTTCCAGCATCAGCATCACTTTTACCTGCCCGATTCCCTCTACCTGCTGCAAAAGCTGCTCCAGCTGCTGCTCCAACACAGCCTTTTCTGTCAGTACCTGCGCATCTGCATTGGAATTTCCATAGAGATTTTCATAAATCCCGCTGCCGGCCATGGTATTTTTACTTCCTGTCTTCTTTTGGGATACGGTCTGGCTGATTTTCTTTGTGGGTATGGCCATAACCAGAAGTATCAGTCCCAGCAGCAGCAGAATCATCCACTGCTGTTTATCCCACTTTTTCAAAGAGAATTTCCACTTTTTCTCCTGGGATTTCATAGGTTCCTGCCAGCTCATTTTCCACCCTCTCTCTCAACTGGCTGTTCTCAGCGCCTGACAGCCGAATCTGCACAGATGCGGCGCCCAGCTTCTGGGATTCCTCGTCCAGCTCCATTTCCACATGAATTTCCCGGATTTCACACCCTTTTCCCAAAATTTCTTCCAGAGATTCCCCCATTAGACTCTCCATCTCCCGCTCATATGCTTCTATATAATACTCACTGTCTGCATATTCCCCATACACCTGCCCCCAGCGGGAGTTTAGGAATTCTTCTTCCAGAAGCTCCCGCCGAAACCTTGCATTCATGGTGCTGTCCAGATTGAGCAGGTTCAGCAAAGGGGATGTGATGATTAAAATCAGCAGCACCCCCATAAAAGAACGAATATACCTTCCATATTGCTGGCTTGGCATCACATGGATGACAGCCTCCAGAACAATATAATAGACAGCCAGATTCCTCACCCACTGATAAATCGC
>CATLIX010000002.1 GCA_949959185.1 uncultured Eubacterium sp.
GTTTTTATGTGCAGCTCGCGGAGAGGAAATTTATTGCCAGGCAATCCGCTCGCGCGCGAAGAATGCGCTTGCGCATTCTTTGTTCCCACATAATACCAGGAATTAACAAAGTATAAAAAATTCTTAAAAGAAAATAACTCCATTGACTTCCCGGAAGTTCTGCGCTACCATTAACTGCAACGGAAAGAAAGACAGGAGTTGAGCATATGAGACAAAAGATGCAGCATTTTATGGCAGGACGATATGGAGCAGACCAGCTTGGACAGGTATACCTGGGAATTTCCATGGTATTTCTGATTATTTCCCTGTTTTCCCGGTGGAATATTTTTTATGTACTGGCTCTGGGGCTGATGGGGTATGAATATTACCGTATGCTGTCCAGAAAAGTGGAGAAGCGGTATCAGGAAAATCAGAAATTTCTGAACTGGCGTTACGGGCTGGCAGTGAAGAAGAACCGGAGAAAAGAGCAGGCGCAGCAGAGGAAAATTTACCATTTTTACAAGTGTCCTTCCTGCAGGCAGAAAGTAAGGGTGCCGAAGGGAAAGGGGAAGATTTGTATTACCTGTCCGAAATGTAAAACAGAATTTATTAAAAAGAGTTGAAGCCATGATATACATTACATGCTCAGGGTGTCAGAAGTACCTTTTGACATCCTGAGCATTAAAATATTCGGACCGCACGGTCTTATCCCTATAATGTATAACTGTATAACAGGGCGGCGGAAGCTGCTATCTTACACGCTTGTGTCCTTCATATTTTTCTTCACAGTATTTGCAGCGGTAAGTTTCCGTAGCAGGGTCGGTCAGCACAAAAATCTGATCCAGTTCCTGTTCAATGGAAGTGATACAGCGCGGATTCCTGCAGCGTACGATATTTTTAATTTCTTTTGGAAGATGAAGCTCCCGCTTTTCCACAATCTTTTCACCCTTGATAATGTTGACCGTGATATTGTGGTCGATAAAACCAAGTACATCCAAATCCAGCGTGTCGATATCACATTCCACTTTCAAGATATCTTTTTTCCCCATTTTGTTGCTGCGGGCGTTTTTGATAATGGCGACGCAGCAGTCAAGCTGGTCCAGCTTCAGGTCATGGTAAATGGACAGGCTGCAGCCAGCCTGAATATGGTCTAATACAAATCCCTCTGTAAGGGCGCCTACGTTCAGCATACTTTCACCTCCAGTAATGTAAGAATCAGAGCCATCCGCACATAGACTCCATACTGAGCCTGCCGGAAATAAGCGGCTCTCGGATCGTCGTCCACGTCCACGGAAATTTCATTTACCCTGGGCAGGGGATGCATGACAATCATATCGTCTTTGGCCAGAGTCATTTTCTTTTTGTCCAGAATATAGAAATCTTTCATCCGCACATAATCTTCTTCGTTGAAGAAACGTTCCCGCTGTACCCGTGTCATATACAGGATGTCCAGCTCGCCCATGGCGTCTTCCAGACGTTCCACTTCCTGGAAAGAAATATTGTTCTTTTTCAGCACATCCTCCCGGATATAGCCGGGAACACGCAGTTCTTCCGGTGAAATCAGAATGAACCGGATATGCGGATAACGAATCAGAGCATGGATGAGGGAGTGAACCGTACGTCCGAATTTCAGATCTCCGCAAAGTCCAATGGTGAGATTATCAAGACGCCCTTTCAGGGAACGGATGGTAAGCAGGTCGGTAAGGGTCTGGGTGGGATGCTGATGCCCGCCGTCTCCGGCGTTGATGACGGGAATTCCGGATTTCTGAGAAGCAACCAGAGGTGCTCCCTCTTTGGGATGGCGCATGGCGCATATGTCTGCGTAGCAGGAAATGACGCGAATGGTATCGGAAACACTTTCCCCTTTGGAAGCAGAGCTGCTGTCCGCACTGGAAAAGCCAAGGACGCTTCCGCCCAGATTCAGCATGGCAGCCTCAAAGCTGAGTCTTGTCCTGGTACTGGGTTCATAGAAGCAGGTTGCAAGTTTTTTGCCCTCACATGCATGGGCATATTTGCCGGGATTTCGTTCAATATCATTTGCCAGTGTAAGCAATCGGTCCAGTTCTTCCACAGACAAATCCAGCGGGCTCATTAAATGCTGCATAGTTTTCCTCCTGATTTTTAACAATGATTTTTACTATCATATAACAGAAGATTATAAATTTCAAGATAAAAATTGCAGAGAAAGGAAAAGTATAGTACAATTGGAATAACAGCGTAAATCAGAAAATTGATGAACAGAAATAAAAGAGGTGTTTTATGAGCGAGAACAGAGAATATCAGGAAAAAAAGAGGGTTTTGTTTTTCGGGCTTCCATGGACCTTTACGAAATACACCATTGGCCAGGAAATTCTGACCATCAACACAGGGCTGCTTCGGACAGAGGAGAATTACTGTTACATGTATAAGGTGCAGGATGTAAAACTGACCACCACACTGATGGAGCGTATCTTCGGCCTGGCTACGGTTGTATGTTATACCGGTGACGTAACGCATCCTCAGATTTCCCTGACCCATATCAAAAACGCCAGGGAAATCAAAGATTTTATTCTGGAGACGGCAGAGGAGGCCAGACAGAAGCGGAGAACCATGAATACGCTGGACATCGGCATTTCAGATATGGAAGAAGTATAAGGCTTTTCCGGAAATCCGGCAGATTTGCCTGCTGCCCGTCAGTCAGGTATTCCGGAGAGATTTGCCGGATGTTTCGGAAGTACGAATCAGGAGCTTTTCAAAAATAAGCCCGGCAATCATCCAGTAAGGGGCGTAGTCCAGGCGGATTACTCCGTTTATACTGGTTTTTGCGCCGCTGTAGTCCCAGGGGCACATCCGGTATTTTTTCAAAATACTTCCGCTCACGTATTCTCCAAGAAAAATAAGGCATGAATAAAATGCTCCCCGAATCACAGGGGAACAGTGTTTCAGCAGGCGGCAGAAGGGCCTGAAACATGCTGTCATGCCGTAAATAGGGAACATCCACAGGGAGGTTTGCCCCATAAGCTGCAGTTCGCGTTTTCGGAAGGAGTCAAAAGAAGTAAACAGTATTTCCAGACACCATCCGGTTAATCCACAAAGTAAAAAATTCCGTTTCATAATCACAGTATGTCCGATATTTGGCATATTATGCATATTGACTGAATTTTTTGATGAAAAAATGATTGACGGACAGGGGAAAAGCGATTATTATAGTAATGTAGCTAAATTTACGAAAAGGAGTAATATTATGAGGAAAATGAAAAAAGTAATGGTTCTGCTGGCAGCAATGCTGGTAGCAGCGATGTTAGGCGGATGCGGCGGCTCTTTTGATGCCAGCCAGTATGTGAAGGCTTTGTTGGACAATTCCTACAAAAACGATTCAGAGGCTTTTGTAAAAGAAAAAGTGGGCACCAAAGAAGAAGCAGAAAAGCTCTATACCGAAGGAATTGATACGGAGATGGCGTCAATTACGACAGGAATGTCAGTTCCGGAAGACCTGGAAGCAGAGTTCCGGACAGTTCTGGAAGACGTATACAAGAATGTGAAGTATACTGTGGGCGATGCGAACAAGAAAGACAGCAAGACATATGAAGTGGAAGTAAAATGCGAGAAGATGAATATTTTCGGGCCTACCATGGAGAGTTTCTATGCTGCAGCAGAAGCATATGACGGAGATACCGAAGATGAAGCCGCACTGAATGAAGCGATTGTAACCATGCTGGCAGATGCATTTAAAGAGACACTGCCAAACGTTACTTACGAAGATGCAGAAACCGTAACGGTACGTGTAGAACTGGTGAACAATGTGTGGACACCCAACGAAGATGATATCGTAAAATTACAGGAAAGCCTGTTTGATACGGATGCAGCTTCCATGACCCCATAATTGAGACAGAAAATTTAAAATCAGGAAATACATACCCCGGAGGGCTATCCAGATGGATTACTCTCCGGGGTTTCTTTTTATCTTACAGGAAAGACCTTGTCATGCTAAAGCGTGAAAGTGTCTTCCTATAAGATAAAACCATTATGCGCAGGGTCTTCTACACTCCGTTTCGGTCCGCGCGGCGAGCAGGGAAAGAGGAACCTCCTCTGCCCGATTTTTACAGGAAAATCTTTGTTACATATGTCCGCAGGCGTCCATGGCGGCCTCGTATACTCTGGAAAAGGGCACTTTGCACTGTTTGGCGGCGGCAGCCACATCTTCATATTCCGGTTTGTATTTGCTGATGCCGTATCCGGTGCTGATTTTGACTGTAATTTCTCCGTAGGGGGTGCGGACTTTACGGAACTGGGCCTCCAGTGTTCTGCGGTAGCAGGGCTGGATACGAATGCCTCTTGTGGTGGTATGGGTCAGTATCAGTCTGCTGAAACGGCTTTCTTCTTCCAGATTGCACAGGCAGGTCAGCAGAAGTCCGGGGCGGTTTTTCTTCATATGCACGGAAGTGGTGAAAACATCCAGTGCTCCCGCGTCCATCAGAAGGCTGACTGCATAGGAAATTGCTTCCGGCGTCATATCGTCCAGATTACAGGAAAGTTCCAGAATCTGGTCAAGGCTGTGGAACTGTTCCGTATAAAAATCCGGGTGCGTTTCTTCTTCCGTAAACCGGGCCAGGGGTCTGGAGCTGTAAGAATCGGGAAGCTGTCTGGGAGAGGGAACCGGAAACAGGTTCATGTTTCCCTGGAATACCCGCAGGCAGTTGGCGGAGGGAAAATCTCCGGCGCCCATGCCGTAGCCTGTCTTTTCCACAGACATGGGAGGCATGGTAATGAACTGGCTGGCAAAATGTTTTAACAGGGCGGCGCCGGTGGGGGTGCACAGTTCGCCCTCAATGGTGCCGCAGTAAATGGGAACATCACGCAGAATTTCCGCAGTGGCCGGGGCAGGAACCGGAAGAATCCCGTGGGCACAGCGGACGCTGCCGCTTCCCACATGAACGGGAGAGGCGATAATCTGCTCCGGATTCAGAAGTTCCAGTAAAAGGCAGCAGCCTGTAACGTCCATCAGTGCGTCCAGTGTTCCCACTTCATGAAAATGAATCTGGGAAATATCTGTGTGATGGGCAGTGCTTTCCGCATTTCCAAGCAAAGTGTACACAGCCTTTGTGTGTTCTTTTACGGAAGAGGAAAGGGGCAGGCTGTCAATTTTGGCCAGCATTTCCGGATAAGTGGTGTGAAGGCTGCGGTGCTGGACGTCTTCCGGATGAGAATGGCGGTCTTCCTGAGAGAGGAGTTCTTCCTCCGTCTGTCCCAGAATTACCACGTTCATTTTCGTGCCCCAGATTCCGCATTTCTCGGAAGGGCTGGCGGAAAGCATAATTTCGTCCGGAAAAAGACCGTTCATGGTTTCCAGAAACCGGTTCTGTTCCGATTCCGGTAAAAGTTCATAGAGAGCGCCCATCAGCATATCTCCGGCAGCGCCCATGTTGCATTCAATAAAAAGTGTTTTCATATCTGATTACCTCCTGTATGATTAATCATGCTGGCAAGATAGCCGGCACCAAATCCATTGTCGATATTTACCACGCTGACGCCGCTGGCACAGGAATTCAGCATGGAAAGCAGTGCGGACAGGCCCTGAAAATTGGCTCCGTATCCGATACTGGTGGGAACCGCGATGACCGGACAGTCGCTTAAGCCTCCGATTACGCTGGCAAGGGCTCCTTCCATTCCGGCAACCGCAACAATAACGGTGGCCTGGGAAATGCTGTCCACATGGGATAGCAGCCGGTGGATTCCGGCAACGCCCACATCATAGAGGCGTTCCACCTGATTGCCCAGTACTTCTCCCGTAAGGGCTGCTTCTTCTGCCACCGGAATGTCGCTGGTGCCTCCGGTAGCTACCAGAATGGTGCCGGAAGCAGTGCGGTATTCCCTGCGGTTGACGATTCCGATACGGGAAAGTTTATCATAAGTAAGGGAAAAATGCAGGGACAGGTAAGAAGCAGATTCTTCGGAAAGCCGGGTAATCAGAATATTTTCCGAACAGTGGGATAACAGAGAATGGATGATACCCTCCATCTGTTCCGCTGTCTTTCCGGCGCCGTAAATCACTTCCGGAGTTCCCTGACGGATTTTCCGGTGATGGTCAATTTTGGCATATCCCAAATCTTCGAAAGGGCTGATTTTTAACTTTTCATAAGCAGTATGGATGTCCAGGGTGCCTTCCTGCACCTGCTGCAAAACGGACAGTATATGTTTTGATTCCATGGCAGCTTCACCTCCGTCTGAATAGTTATGAATAATTATAGAATTTTATCACAGAATAGTCAAGGAAGAGCTGGTATCACCTTCATGCAGGCATGATTCGCCCATAATTTCGGCGATGGCTGAACTGTTACTTTTCCGGAAAATATAAAAAATTTTCTGTCACGAGCCTGTCCGCCGAATTATTTGAAAAAATGTGAAAAATGCCAGTTTTTTTATAAAATAATAGAAAATCATGGGAATTTATACAAAGTCAAAAAGAAAGAACAGACATAAAGTACCAGAGACAGGTATAACAATATGGATAAAACGAAAGAATATTAGTAAAAAAGCTATATATTTTTAGTAATATTACCTGCAGAGGCGGAAAATACGGAGTTGACAAAATGATAAAAAGGTGGCATAATTTGCCACAAGTTCAGATAAGAACTTAACTGTGTTTGTAAATGCACATGGATGACGGTTCCAGAGTGCAGAATCAGAAAGGATGAGAACTATGATGAATGAAAAAGTTATTAGATTGGCAGATGCAGATGAAGTATGTGATTTTGTACGTGCTGCTGGTATGTGTGACTTTGATATAGATATTTCGGACCAGCGCATGGTAATTGATGCCAAATCAATTCTGGGAGTAATGGGCCTGGGAGTGAAGAAGGAACTGACTGTAAAATATGGCGGGGAAGACCTTACCTTTGAGAATGTTCTGAGTAAGTATGCCATAGCATAAGGAACATTCCGCAATGTGAACAGAATCAGGTGAAACAGGGCTGCTGTACCGGGAAACATGGTGCGGCGGCCCTGTTTTGCAGGTCTACGCTCCGCTTCGGTCCGCGCTAAACGGACATCCACAGGATGTCCAGCGCCCCTCAGGATTGAGGGGGCCAGGTGAGTTGAAGTGGGCTTGCCCACTTTGTTCTCTTACAGGAAATATTGTGCCACTGTGAAGTACTAAAGCATGTGGATTTCCTATAAGATAGAGCCCTCCGGGCGGGATGCGCAGCTCGCGGAGATGAAATTTATTGCCAGGCAATCCGCTCGCGCGCGAAGAATGTGCCTGCGCATTCTTTTTTACAGGAATTACGCTTGCAAAAGCCTTTTCTGTCATACTATAATATTTATATTACTCCGGCAATCAAATACCCCGCTGCAAGCAACGGGGTATTTGGTCTCCGCTTCGCTTCGGTCGGTGCTGAACGTGTGCCACTGGCACACAGCACCCCTCGCGGCATTCGTCAAATAGCCATGCAAGCATGGCTATTTTCCTCATTGCTCGCGGGAATAAAATACCCGAAAGTCCAGTCAGCAGCGCATATAGGAAGGGACAGAAAACAGATGGAACGAATAAAAATCTCGATACGGAATCTTGTGGAATTTATTCTGCGTTCCGGCGATATTGACAATCGAAAAGGCCGGGCCATGCAGAAAGAGGCCATGCAGGAGGGCAGCAGAATACACCGGAAAATCCAGAGGAGAATGGGCGCTTCCTATGAGCCGGAGGTTTTTCTGAAAACGGAACTGGTGCGGGAGCGGTACATTCTGGTTCTGGAAGGACGGGCGGACGGTGTAATTACGGAGGAAGAAAAAGTAACCATTGATGAAATAAAAGGGGTGTACCAGGATGTGAATTTCATGGAAGGGCCGGTTCCGGTTCATCTGGCCCAGGCAAAATGCTATGCTTATATGGTGGCTGCGGAACAGGAACTGCCGGAAATTTCTGTTCAGATGACCTACTGTAATCTGGATACGGAGGAAATCCGCAGATTTCAGGAGCATTACACGCTGGAAGAACTTGAGGAATGGTTTGAAGAACTGATTCGTGCATATGGAAGATGGGCGGAATTTCAGTATGAGGCCAGATTGGAACGGAATACATCCATTGCCGGGCTGGAATTTCCCTTCCCCTATCGGGAGGGGCAGAGGGAACTGGCCGGCGACGTGTATCGTACCATTCACCGCAGGAAAACACTGTTTATCCAGGCGCCTACCGGAACAGGCAAGACCATCACTACGGTATTTCCGGCGGTGAAAGCTGTGGGAGAAGGGCTGGCAGACAAGATTTTCTATCTGACAGCCAAAACCATTACCAGGACTGTGGCGGGAGAAGCCTTCGGGCTGCTGCGGAACCTGGGGTACCGGGGACGGATTCTCACCATTACTGCGAAGGAAAAGCTCTGCCTCTGTGAGGAAATGGACTGCAATCCGGTGCATTGCCCCTGTGCAAAGGGCCATTATGACCGGGTAAACGACGCAGTTTTTGATTTGCTCCGGAAAGAATATGAAATTACAAGGGAGATTCTGATACGTCAGGCGGAGGAATTTCAGGTGTGCCCCTTTGAAATGTGTCTGGACACGGCCCTCTGGGTGGATGATATTATCTGTGATTATAATTATGTATTTGACCCCAATGTTTATCTGAAACGCTTTTTTGCGGAAGGAGTAAAAGGAGAATACCTGTTTCTGGTGGATGAAGCCCATAATCTGGCGGACCGGGCCAGAGAAATGTACAGCGCAGTTCTGTATAAGGAAGATTTTCTCCGTGTGAAAAAGATTTTAAAGAACCACAGCCTGAAATGCGTCCGGGGGCTGGAGCGGTGCAATAAACATCTGCTGGCAATGAAACGGGAGTGTGAAAACTGTGAGACGCTGGAAAGTATCAGCCCGCTGATTTTCTCCCTTATGCAGCTTGGGGCCGCAATGGAGGAATTCTTTTTAAAGGATATTGCATTTCCGGAGAAAAAGGAAGTGCAGGAATTTTATCTGGAGTTGCGGCATTTTCTGAACACGCATGAGCGGCTGGATGAAAATTATGTGATTTACACGGAGCATGAGACGGACAGGAGTTTTAAGCTGAAGCTGTTCTGTGTGAATCCGGCGGTAAATCTGCAGGAATGTCTGGATAAAAGCCGCAGTACCATCTTTTTTTCCGCCACTTTGCTGCCGATAAACTATTACAAGAAGCTGCTGAGCGCCAGAGAGGATAATTATGCGGTGTATGCCCGCACCTCTTTTCAGCAGGAACAGCATTTTCTGGCAGTGGGCACGGATGTGAGCAGCAGATATACCAGGAGAACAGAATCGGAATTTCAGAAAATTGCAGATTACATTTATGAGGCTTCCGGAGGGAAAACCGGAAATTATATGGTCTTTTTCCCTTCCTATAAAATGATGGAACAGGTATGGGAAAAGTTTCAGGCGCGGGAAGGAATCCGGGAGGAGCTGGACTGTGTCTGCCAGGAAAGCGGGATGACAGAACAGGAACGGGAGGAATTTCTGAGACTGTTTTCGGAAAAAAGAGAGAAAACCCTGATTGGCTTCTGCGTAATGGGAGGGATTTTTGCAGAGGGCATTGATTTGAAAGGGGAATCCCTGATTGGCGTGGTGATTGTGGGCACGGGGCTGCCTCAAATCAGCAACGAGCGGGAAATACTGAAACAGTTTTATGAGGAACGGGAACAGGCGGGATTTGCCTATGCATTCCGGTATCCCGGTATGAATAAAGTGCTGCAGGCGGCAGGGCGGGTAATCCGCACGGAAGAAGACCGGGGCATTATTCTGCTGCTGGACGAACGTTTTCAGCAGCGGGAATATCAGTCTCTGTTTCCAAGAGAGTGGGAGTCATACCAGCCGGTCCGCCTTTCCGGGGTACGCCATGCGGTGGAAGCGTTCTGGAACAGGAGGAGTGTATGAAACGAAGGAATTCCGGAGAACTGACAGGGAATTATTATAATCCCAAAACGGGAGCTTTTTACAGCAGGGAAAATAAAACAGGCCATGTGGTGGGCTGGGACGATAATTATCCGCGGGAGAATTTTAACAGCAATTTCCGGCCCGCTGCCAACGGAGCCTGGCTTGCCAAAGACAACAAGGGAGAAAAACATGGAAATCAGGGATATATCTGGATTTCCTATGAAGATACTTCTGTCCGTCTGAAAAATTTTACTTTTTTGAATTGGAGCGGACGGGAAATTATCAGTATAATTACCACTATGACGGGACTGCAGGCAGCGGCTGCGCAGGATTCAGCTATCCGGAAGGGGTTACCCTGGCAAATATTTTTACAGCAAAGACCCGGAACGGGAAGACTGCTTCCTGTAAAATAACGGTTCAGGCGGTGACAGATCAGGAAGAACTGAACATGCCAGAGCTGTATCATGTATCCAATCAGGAATCCGGTATCCGGCTGAAATGGAAAAAGTATCAGGCGCTGACGGGTATGATATATACCGCAGGACGCCCGGCGGGAAGTGGAAGCGGGCAGCGGTTATGATGATTCCGGCAGAAAAACCGTACGGTTGTATATGCCGAAGCTGGCAAAGATAAACAGCAAATCCCCAGGGACACTGACGGTAACATGGAAAAGAAACAGGAAAGCGGACGGTTACCAGCTTCAGTATTCCCGGTCTGGGAATTTCAAAAAGTCTGTCAGCCTGGAACTCCGTTCCGGAAACAAAGAGAAGAAAACCATCCGGAAATTAAAGAAAAAGAAAGTGTATTATGTGAGAATCCGAAGCTGGAAGAAGTCCGGAAACAGATTGTATTACAGAGGATGGAGTGAGACGGGGAAAGCCAGAGTAAAACAGGGGCCGGAATAAAATCAGGATAAGGGAGAGACAGCCGCAAAGCAGCCGCTGTATACAGGATATGGCATTCGGCCCCAGGGAGCCTGATGTATATAGTGTAAATAAGCTGCCGTTTGCAGCCGTCTCTTCTTCTGTTCTGACGGAAAATATATTGCCGCGTTAAAGCAACCGTGCCCCTGTGTCAAAGGGCGCGAACCCCTTATTTTTTCGCAGGAATAACCTCCAGCCAGTATCCGTCCGGGTCTGTGACAAAGTAAATGCCCATGGCAGGATTTTCAAAGCAGATACATCCCATGGCTTCATGCTTTGCATGGGCAGCGTCATAGTCTTCTGTCTCGAAGGCCAGATGGAATTCGCAGTCGCCCAGATCGTAGGGGCCTTCTTTTTCTTTCAGCCAGGTCAGCTCCAGATCGAAAGTGCTTTCCTCGTTAGAAAGAAATACAATGATATAACTGCCGTCAGCAGCCTCATTGCGGCGGATTTCTTTCAGGCCGAAGGCTTCCTGATAGAAAGCGATGGATTTGTCCAGATCCTGTACGTTATAGTTTTCATGAACCATTTTAAAAGACATAGCAATTCCTCCTTGATATATTATGGTTATTGGACTTCTGCAACGGATAAAGGGCTTTTGTCTCTCAGGTTACAGAAGCCGGTTTAAAGGCAACAGTCCGGACACAGCCCATGTTCAGGCTGAACATACGCTATGACTGAACTGCTGCCCTTAAAGGCCGGATATATGGTCGTTAAGTTCTGGCAGCAGATTTAAAAATTCCTCTGTGGAGGGTGAAACCGGAAGTTCGGGATTGACGGCCGCTGTGATTCGGCGCGGGGGCATTTTCTCCCTGGTCCGGACAATGTAAAGTTCCGTCATATGTTCCGAGAGACAGTAATCGGGGATAAAAGCAATGCCGATACCGATTTTGGCCAGGTCAGTCAGCAGATCGTTGCTGCTTAACTCCATTTCCGGAATCAACTCCAGCTGGTGCTGTAAAAACAGGTTATGCAAAAATTCACTGGTGGTACTTTTCCGGTCCAGCATTAAAATCGGGTATTTGTTTAATTCTGCAAAAGAAATTTCCTGCTGCTCCAGCGGAAAGCAGGCGGGATTTGCAATAAACACATCCCGGAAAGAAGCCACAGTTTTCCGGATACAGGAACTGTCCATGCGGGAATTGGGATAATTGCTCACAATCAAATCCACCTTTCCCTGAGCGAGCAAATCCACGCAGCTTAAGGAAGTGGCATTTGTCACCTTGATGGGAACCTGGGGAAATTTCTCATGGAACTGTTTCAGATAAGGCACCAGGAAATAGCGGCAGATGGTGTCGCTGGCGCCGATATGAAGCTGTCCAAGACCCAGAGTACCGGAATCCGTAAGCTGCTGTTCGCCCCGCTCAATCAGGTTGATGGCGGGTTCAATGTGTTTCAATAACAGTTGTCCCGCAGAGGTAAGCTGAACCCTTTTGGTGCTGCGGATAAATAAAGGCTGTTCCAGTTTCTTTTCCAGCGTCTTGATGGACTGGCTGACGGCGGACTGGGAAATAAACAGTTTCCTGGAAGCCTCTGAAAAACTGAGGGAGGAAGCCACATGATAAAATACCTTGTACAGTTCATAATTAATGTCCACAGGCAGTTCCCCCTTCGTAACAGTCCGGATGTTTCAATGTTATAAGTGAAATCTGCTTTTATTATAAGTATGGATTATAAATATGTCAATAGGAGAAAAATAAATAAGAAATAAATATAAATAGCATTAAATATATTAATTGTACTAATTATACATTTCGTGTTATACTGTGTGGTAACAGGACAAATTAAGGAGGGAACCAATGAGCAACGTAAGACGAATTTTCGTGGAAAAGAAACCGGATTTTGCCATTCAGGCCAGGGAGCTCCAGTCAGAAATCAGAAGCTATCTGGGCATTCGCTCTGTGACAGGTGTGCGGGTGCTGATTCGTTATGATGTGGAGAATATTTCTGAGGAAACGTATCAGAAAGCTATTGCAACGGTATTTTCCGAGCCTCCGGTGGATGATGTATATGAGGAAGCATTTGAGGCCGGTTCTGCCCAGGTATTCAGCGTGGAATACCTGCCGGGACAGTATGACCAGCGGGCGGATTCCGCAGAGCAGTGCGTGAAACTGTTAAATGAGACGGAACATCCCATTATCCGTTCTGCCACCACCTATGTGATTGAGGGCGAGGTGAGCCCGGAGCAGCTTGAGGCCATCAAAAACCACTGTATCAATCCGGTGGATTCCAGAGAAACCGGGCTGGAGAAGCCGGAAACGCTGACGGATGACTTTGAGGAGCCGGAAGATGTGAAGATTCTGGATGGATTTACCGGGTTGCCGGAAGCAGAACTGAAGAATTTCTATGATTCTCTGGGACTTGCCATGACTTTTAAAGATTTCCTGCACATTCAGAATTATTTTCAGAAAGAGGAAAAAAGAAATCCGTCCATGACGGAAATCCGTGTGCTGGATACCTACTGGTCTGACCACTGCCGTCACACCACCTTTTCCACAGAATTAAAAGACGTTGCCTTTGGAGAAGGATTTTACCGGGAGCCCATGGAAGAGACTTACCAGGATTATCTGAACACCCATAAGGAAATGTACCAGGGCCGGGAGGATAAGTTTGTCTGTCTGATGGACCTTGCTCTGATGGCCATGAAACGGCTGAAAAAAGAAGGAAAGCTGGAAGACCAGGAAGAATCGGACGAAATCAACGCCTGTTCCATTGTGGTTCCGGTGGAAGTGGACGGGAAAACAGAAGAATGGCTGGTAAATTTCAAGAATGAAACCCACAACCATCCCACGGAAATTGAGCCTTTCGGCGGCGCGGCCACCTGTCTTGGAGGAGCTATCCGGGATCCTTTGTCCGGGCGTACTTATGTCTATCAGGCCATGCGGGTAACGGGAGCCGCGGATCCCACCGTATCGGTGCGGGATACCCTGGAAGGCAAACTGCCTCAGAAAAAGCTGGTGCGGGGAGCCGCTCACGGTTACAGTTCCTATGGGAACCAGATTGGGCTGGCGACGGGATATGTAAAAGAAATTTATCATCCTGATTACGTGGCAAAACGGATGGAAATCGGTGCGGTGATGGGGGCTGCCCCAAGGCGTGCCGTGCAGCGCCTTACCTCCGACCCCGGTGATGTAATTATCCTTCTGGGCGGACGTACCGGAAGGGATGGAATCGGCGGTGCCACAGGTTCCTCCAAAGCCCACAATACGGAATCCACCGCAGTCTGCGGCGCGGAAGTGCAGAAAGGAAATCCACCCACAGAGCGGAAAATTCAGCGTCTGTTCCGCCGGGAGGAAGTAGCCCATATCATCAAAAAGTGCAACGATTTCGGAGCAGGAGGCGTATCGGTGGCCATCGGCGAACTGGCTGACGGACTGCGTGTCTGCCTGGATAAGGTTCCGAAGAAATATGCGGGACTGGACGGTACGGAAATTGCAATTTCCGAGTCCCAGGAGCGTATGGCGGTGGTTATCGCCCCGGAAGATAAGGAGCAGTTCCTTTCCTGGGCAAAAGAGGAAAATCTGGAAGCAGTGGAAGTGGCTGTGGTCACAGAAGAACCCCGGCTGGTGCTGGAATGGAGAGGAAAGGAAATTGTAAATATTTCCAGAGCTTTTCTGGACACCAACGGGGCCCATCAGGAAACCTCTGTGAAAGTGGATATTCCCTCGCAGGAGGAAAATTTCTTTGAGAAAAAAGAAATTCCCAAAGTGGCGGAAGCTCTGAAAAAAGGCGATATGAAAAAGGCGTGGCTTGCGACCCTTTCCGACCTCAATGTATGTTCCCAGAAAGGCCTGGTGGAAATGTTTGACGGCTCCATCGGCGCGGGCAGCGTATTTATGCCTTACGGCGGAACATATCAGCTGACAGAGACCCAGAGCATGGTGGCAAAACTTCCGGTGGCGGAAGGGAACTGCGATACGGTTACCATGATGGCTTACGGATTTGACCCGGAGCTGTCCTCCTGGAGTCCCTACCACGGAGCAGTGTATGCCGTACTGGAATCCATGGCAAGGATTGTGGCGGCAGGGGGCGATTACCGGAAGATTCGTTTTACGTTCCAGGAATATTTCCGCCGGATGAACGAACATCCATCCCGCTGGAGCCAGCCTTTTGCGGCCCTTCTGGGAGCCTACAGCGCCCAGATTGGATTCGGACTGCCTTCCATCGGAGGAAAAGATTCCATGTCCGGTACTTTTAATGAGATTGACGTACCGCCTACCCTGGTTTCTTTTGCGGTGGATGTGGCAAAAGAAGGGGATATTATCACACCGGAGCTGAAACAGCCGGGCAATAAGCTGATGATTTTTAAAATTGCCACAGATAAATACGATTTGCCGGTATATGGCCAGGTTATGAAACTGTATGAGGCCATTCATACATTAATTCAGCAGAAAGCCATTGTATCCGCCTATGCCCTGGACGGAAAAGGAATTGCGGCGGCAGTGAGCAAAATGGCCTTTGGGAATAAGCTGGGCGTTACCATGGAATCCGATGTGTGCAGCGACTGTATGTTTTCTCCTCATTTTGGAAAACTTATTGCAGAAGTTCCGGCGGAGAAAACAGATTTTGTGACAGAAACCATTGAGAAGGTCATGGAGCCCTGGGCAAAAGCGGAAACAGAGGAGGGCGGCTGCGGCCATCTGTCTTACTGCAGAATCATCGGCCAGGTAAATGATTCGCAGAAATTTGTTTACGGAACCACGGAAATTTCCATGGAAGAAGCCATTGAGGCCTGGACAGGCACCCTGGAAAACGTATTCCCTACCATTGCGGTGAAAGAAAAAGAGGAAGTCAGGACAGATTTGTTCCATACGGATAAAGTATATGTGTGCAGACATAAAGTGGCAAGGCCAACCGTGTTCATTCCCGTATTCCCAGGGACAAACTGTGAGTATGACAGTGCGAAAGCCTTTGAGCGGGCCGGAGCAGACACCATTGTAAAAGTGTTCCGGAACCTGAGCGGAACGGATATCCGGGAGTCCGTGGATGAATTTGTGGAAGCCATCGAGCAGTCCCAGATTATCATGTTCCCAGGGGGATTTTCTGCCGGGGACGAGCCGGAGGGAAGCGCGAAATTTTTTGCCAATGCCTTCCGTAATCCGAAAATGGCAGAAGCTGTCAATCGTCTTTTACAGGAACGGGACGGCCTGATGCTGGGTGTCTGCAACGGATTCCAGGCACTGGTGAAACTGGGCCTTGTGCCTTACGGGGAAATCCGCCAGCAGAGTGAAGATTCTCCCACATTGACCTATAATACCATTGGACGCCACATTTCCAAAATGGTCTATACGAAAGTAGTGACCGACAAATCTCCCTGGCTGGCACAGGCAGAACCGGGAAAAATATACTGTAACCCCGCTTCCCACGGGGAAGGACGTTTTGTTGCGCCGAAAGAATGGCTGGACAGACTGTTCGCAAACGGCCAGGTGGCGACCCAGTATGTGAATGAAAAAGGACAGCCCACCATGGACGAAGAATGGAATATCAACGGTTCTTATATGGCCATTGAAGGAATTACCAGCCCTGATGGCAGGGTTCTGGGTAAAATGGCTCATTCCGAACGCCGGGGCAGAAGCGTGGCAGTGAATATCTATGGAGAACAGGATATGAAGCTGTTCGAGAGCGGCGTGGCGTATTTTAAATAAAAAAATCAGAAAATTAACGATGATTGTTGGAAATTACAGAAGGGTATAGCGGGAAAATATATAAAAAATACGTATATTCAGAAGGGAAATTTGCATATAATGTACAAAAAGAATGCGGCGAAATATGTTTTAATTGACAGTTTAACAAAAAATGCATACAAGATGAAACAAAGTTAAAAAATTACGATTCATTTGGTGATTATATAAGAAGAAGTATTTGACGGAAAGGACCCTTATTATTCTGAGACAGGGTCCTTTCTTTTTATGCCATAGGACAAATTTATAAAGTACAATAAAGAGGGTAGTATATATGTATAATATTTGCAGGCCATTTGTTTTACACAATGATTTTCTTCCGCCGTCAAGAGAGGTTCATCAGGACTGGGACTATCTTTCTTATGGTTATTACGACGGTATTTCAGTAGGGAAAAATCTTTTTTCAGACGGAACGATTGATTAAAAAAAGTTATGGGAATATTCTGTAGAACGGAGTACCCTGATGACAGGAAAGTGTCAGGAACAGGTAATCTATGGATTTCGGAGCGAGAAAGACGGAAGTTGGGAAGGAAGTTTTTGGGATGACGCTATACTTATCAAAATTGCCTGACAGGAGTGACCACTATTATAGGAAATCCTAATCAGAGGGAAAAAGCGGTACATGAAACATTTACCAGTGCGCCGAAATCAGATAAAAAGCAGGCGGATTCCGGAAGTTTAAGCAGTATGCTGCGTAATGCATTTGGTGAGATGAAATTAATTAATAGTACGGATTGTGTGCGTTGTCACAATCTGAAGAAGGATTTGTATCAGACATTGAATGTATTGCAGAGATTTGAAACGACTTCTTTTTCAGATTATGTATTCCGAACATTGCTTATGCCCTTGCATATGGTAAAAAATATTATGGAAAAGGCATGTACAATAGAGGAAAAGGATAAGTTATTTGAATCTTTTTATGATTTGTTCAAAGGAATCAGTTTATATGCGCAGAATTCGGTAAAATCCGATCGGCAATTTACACAGTCTCTGGATTATAATATCAGAATTTATCAAACCCCGGTAAAGTTGAATGCATTTTATAACGCCTATATTTATAATCTGAAAGAATATTTGAATTCCATGGAAAATGACGATGGAAATTACTATTCGTTATTACAGGATTTCCCTTCAGGGAGAGCGGCTGGAAGAAATTCCGGAAGAATACTGGAAGGGACTGGAAAAAGTAGTAGAAGTTCGTTTACAGAAAAAGATGGGACAACAGAAAAGCAGGGATTATATACAGAGCAGGTATCTGGGCATATCAGAAAAAGAAATAGAAAAAATGGAAGAAGAACTGGAAAAATACGGGGTATATAGCAGTATACTGAATCTGTTACTGCAGGAGAGTATGAAAGAAATTCTGGAAGAATCAGAAGAACTGTTTTCTTATCTTCTGGAAGATATATTTATGAGAACGCTGGAGAAATCTGATTCAAAAAATGCAGAGCAGGAACGAAAAAGGCTGAGGAAAAAATTCAGAAAATTACGAATGAATGGCTTACGGAGTCTCCCTGGAATAAGACCATGACGAATTTATCAGCGTCTATGGACTTGCTCATAGAGAATTTCAAGGAATGTGTGGCAGATGTGATAGGAATTTTAACGCTGCGGCTTTCCATGTTTGATTATCTGGATTCTGTTATTCAAAGCAACTCAGACCAGGGACGTGTTGATATTGTGAATACAAAAGCGTTGGTAAGATGCGCATTGGTTGTTTATTGTATGACAGAATCAGGGGATGATTTGAGATATTACTGGAGCCGCGAGGAACTGCAGAAAATCAATGAATCTGGTGATGAGAGAGTCGTTAAGTTTAAAAATAGTATAGGCAAGTTTTTAGAGGAGTATTTTTATGAGAAAGAATCTCAGACAAAATTTCCTGAAATAGCTGATTATAAAAAGAGTGCTGTGAATATCCTGTATGATGCATTTGTTCTGCAGGAATTGGGAATGTATTTATCTGTATGCAGAAAAACTTTTGAAGAACGTAATAATATGGAAAAAAGGTTTCAACAAAAAGAACTGATAGATGTATATAAATTGCAGCGGGAAAATAATATTGAAACATTTATTTTGGGAGTACAGAAATATATATTTGATTATCAGAATGTCGTGACTGAAAAGATGAGAGGATTAGCCGGGGAGAAGGATTATGGAAAAAACAGGAAGGCAAATATATGAACCGAATATTTGCAGATATGCAGTATTTCTTTTGGAAAAAAACTTTTCGGAATTAAAGGGAAAAATTAAGATATATGTACTTTGTGGAGAAAAAAGCAATGATAGTATAACAGGCTTTGAAGAAGGGTATGAAATACTGGCTGAGAAAACATCTGTTTTAAAGGATTCCCGTGTTCAGGGCTGGGGAAAGGAAAAAGCGGTCTGTTGGTTGTTTCTGGCAAAGGGGACGTCTGAAGCAGCGATGGCACTGGCAGAACTGGTATTGGATGAATTACAGGAAAAATTTACAGATTATCTTTATATTGAGAGATTGGAATCCATAAGTTCCGAATGGATAAAAGGAAAAGAGCTAAGTGACAGAAGAAGAGAGTATTTTTTTGGATTTATCCAGGATGGTGAAAAGCTGCGAAATGAATGTGTAAAAAAGATACTTAAGAAGAATCAACTTCCTCCCTGGCAGTTGTTAGTGCAGATATCTTCCCGGCTTTATGAAAAACGCCCATTGAACACAAGGTTATATTTTATTCCGGATGATACTTTTCCAGATGTGCCATGTGTTCGGCTGGAAGGCGATAGTTCAGATGAAAAATGGGAAGAAAAATATAAGCTCTCAGAGAAAAATCTGCGAACTGTAAGAAAAATGATGGAAGCGGCTCATGATGGTCAGGGAATTTTGGTATCAATGAAGGAATATGTAATACGGAAGATTGTCGGACAGGAAGATTGTGAAAAGATTGCGAGGGTATGTATTCACTTTCAGGGACATTTGAACTGGAAAGTTATTATAGAAGGGAAAGATGTACTTTGGTATCGAGGCGGAGAGTATCAGTTTCCGGCGTTGGGAGAGGCAGAGCCGGAACATATTCAAAAACTGAAAAAAATGGACCTTGACGATGGTAAAAGAGAGAATATTAAGAAAATTATAGAAAAACTTTCCAGGCAACCTCACGGAACATCTGTGGTTTTTATGGATGAAAGATCTTTAAAGGATGAAATAGAACGTCTGGCCGGTTTGAACAGATTACATAAGGTGAAAGCATTTCAACTCATGGAGCAGGAAGATGGGATGATAATGGGAATTACTGCCATAGATGGTGCGTTAATGGCCAATCTGGATGGAATGTGCTGTGCAATTGGTGCAATTCTGGATGGGGATGCAGTAGTCAGAGGTGATCCGGGGCGTGGTTCACGATATAATTCTCTTGCCAATTATATCGCACGCTTTAAGCAGAAAAAGAAAGCAGGAAAAGGTACATGCTTTGCAGTTATTTTTTCAGAAGATGAAAGAATTGATATTGAAACAGCAAAATAATAAAAGCATTATGAAAATGACTATGAAGTGGGAGATGATTCTGATTTCATAGTCGTTTTTCTGTCAAAACAATTGATAAAGTCACACGGACCCGTTATAATGGCAGTACAGAGAACTCTGTGCCTGAGAGAGAATTTCACATAACTACATAGATGAAAAATAAAAAAGTGCGGTGGCATCCGGGATTTGTGGCGGCAATCACCCTGGAGCTGAAGCAGAATCGGGAGAACCTGCTGATTCAGAGTGAATACAACCTGAACACAAAGCCGCTGGAAGTAGACGTACTGATTATCCGAAAGGAAAAGACGGAAGAAATCAGGAATGAAATCGGAAAGTTTTCCGCGGCCACAACCTTCTGGAATATAAATCACCGGAAGACCATCTGGATGTGGACACCTTTTATAAGGTAACAGCTTATGCCGGGCTGTACAAATCCTATGGAAAAAGCCTGGATGAGCGAAAAGCCTATGATATTACCATCACTTTTGTTCGGGAGAAAAGGCCGGAAGGACTGTTCCGGTATTTCCGGGAACATGGACACGAGCTGTTAAAATCCTGTGAGGGAATCTATCAGGTGAAAGGAAATGTGCTGTTTCCCACGCAGATGGTGGTAACAGGAGAGCTGGATGTGGAAAAGCATACCTGGCTGAGGGCATTGTCCGGAAAAGTGGAAAAAGAGACAGCAGGAAAAAGTACCAGGTAAAACGTAACAGTTCAGCCCACGCCCCTTTAAACAGGCCACAGACCGCCTGCCAGGCAGGTTGTCCGCTGCTGACGCAGCTCTTGTCTGCGGCTTAAGGGACGTTCCGTTCATAGTCTGTATTTTGTGCTCATTCATGCAGGCATGATTTGCACAGAATACAGACTATGGCTGAATTGTTACGATAAAACTGCTGGAAGGAAAAGAAGAAAGAGAACTGGCAGATTCGGTGCTGAAAGTCATGCTGGAGGCAAATCGTAAGAAGATAGAAACCTGGAAAGGGGATGAAGATATGTTTGAAACGCTGATGGAGATCATGGAGCCCCAGATACAAATGAGGGAAGCGAAGATAAGAATGGAAGAAAGAACAGAAGGGATTCGGGGAACAGTGGAAGCCCTCCGGGAATTCGGTCATGGAGATGGGGAAATAAAGACAGTGCTTATGAAGAAATATGGACTTATGGAAGAAGAGGCGAAGGGGTATCTGATGAAAAGATGATGGAGATATATATGCCTGAAAAATTTAATAATTCGTCAAATATCCGGCAGGCGCAGCTGCATGGCCCATTGCTCGTGGGAATAAAGTGGACATTCGGGCATTTCCAGGCTTCAAGGACATCCGACACAATAAGTTATAATTTACAGTTGAAAAAAGAAACGTTCCGTCCATGAATATCACAGACGGAACGCTTCTTTGGTTATAATGGTTTTTTTATGTTGTGAAAAAGTGGTTAGCATTATGTAAAGTTTTTATTTCCACTTAAGGGTATAATATCCGGAAGAAGTTTTATTATAACGTTCTACTTTTACATAGTAAGTACCAGGGTCAATACCAAAAGTTCTGCCAGTAGGTATTCCATTTCTGGTTTCCTCAATGTAATAGGAAGTGGAATCTTTTGAAACTTTCAGGTTTGCCAGGTCATAGTTATTGCTTCCCGATACAAATGGTTTACCATTGCTTGCGCAAAGAGTGAATTTAATTCCATTGTTATAATAAATAGAGGTACCGCTTGAAGATAAAACAGCACCGTTTGTTTTAGCACTGTAAGTTAATTTTAATTTCTGCTTTTTGGTCAGTTTGATTTTATACCAGTCAACAGTTTTATCGCCTGCGATAATAACGCCCGTTGCAGTTTTTCCCTCTTTCAGCGTTTTTGCTTTCCCCCTGGAAGTATTGGAACCTTTCTTAAGAGAAGTCACAGTTGCTTTAACCTTTACACCGCCCATGCTCTCTACTTTGAAGTAATAGGTGCTTCCTTTTTTTACTCCATAGGTCCGTGTGTAATATCTTGTAGCTGATTCGCTGGTATCGAAATATTCACGAGTCTGGCCAAGAGCAGAAGTTTTGCTTTTGTTAAATGTAATATAACCATAGGCACCGCCGGAAACAACGGAACTGTTATTTGATATCTTGATGGTAATATAACCGGTTACGTTAGATTTGAATTTGATAAAATTGGCTTCTTTGGTTGCACCCCAACATTCCTCATCTGAAATTGTAGCAGTAGATGTTCCCTTACCGTTAAAACTCAAATCTTCTGCTGCTTCCACCTGCTGAGGAGTTGCCACAGCAAATACGGAAACCATCATAACTGCTGCAAGTACAAGACTTACAATTTTGTTACATTTTTTTCCTTCTCTCATAATGTACATTCCTTTCCTGATTAAATTCTGACAGGAACTTTAACTTTCATATAACCAGAAAACGGATGATGATTTCCTGTATATATAAAGCTACTGTCACATCTTATCCTGTCTCTTATAATTTATAACATAACTTTGGAAATGTCAATATTTTGTGAAAAAAATGTGAAAAAAGGAGTAACAGTTCAGCCATAGCCTGTGTTCTGTGTAAGTCATGCCTGCATGTATGCGCACAGAATGCAGGCTACGAGCGGAGCGCCCTTTCATGAGCAAAAGTAGTTGCAGCGCAACGGAGAAGCACCGCAGGTGCGTTTTGCGAATGGCACGGGTTGAACTGTTACAAAAAGGGTGAAATGCTATCCCTGTTCCCGAAGCTCAGCCTGTCCACTTTTCCAGCATGGCGGCTACTCCATGCTGGTCGTTGCTCAAAGTGACGTCGTCAGCCTGGCTGCGAATTTCTTCCGGAGCATTTGCCATGGCCACGCCCAGTCCTGCAGCTTTCATAATGTCCAAATCGTTCTCGCTGTCTCCGCAGGCAATGGTGTGTTCCATTGAAATATCCAGGTAACTGCACAGCAGTGACAGACCTCTGGCCTTGGAGATGCCTGTTCCGGTAAATTCCAGATTGCCGTAGCCGCCGGAAAGATAGCTGATGTCCGGATACTGCTCCAGAATCCGGATGGCATTATCCCGGTCTGTGTAGTTCCCGTCGAGGTCTGTCAGAAAATTTAAGGTGAGCTTCTGGACGGGAGCCTGATGTTCCCGGAGAAAAGAAACCATATCCGGGATACTTTCACGGGTGGAGAGAATGTATTGTTTCAGAGAATCCGGGAGACTGTCTATTTTCAGAAAGGTTTCCCGGCACTGTTCGGGGGTATAGGCGTCGCCATGGATGAACAAATCCATGTGAATTTCCAAGTTCAGCAGTTCTTCCACAATATCGGCTGCCAGGCTGGCAGACATGCAGTTTTCAAACAGACATTCTTTTTCCGGAACCTTGTAAATACCGGCTCCGTTTGTGGTGATGGCATACCGGATGCCAAGTTCGGTCATCAGTTCCAGAGGAAGTCCCCTGTAAGGACGTCCGGTGGATATCACAAAAGTAATGCCCCGGCGGGCGGCTTCCCGGATAGCAGCTTTGTTTTCATCGGAAACCTGGCTTTCAGAGTTGAACAACGTACCGTCCAAATCCAGGGCGACCAGTTGAAACTTTCTTTTTGCATTCATAAAAAATCCTCCATGTGATAACAGTTCAGTCCACGCCCCTCAGACAGGCCACAGACCGCCTGCAAGCAGGCTATCCGCTGCTGATGCAGCTCCTGTCTGAGGCTTAAGGGGCGTTCCGCTCATCGCCGTCATTATGAGCTCCTTCATGCCAGCATGATTCACTCATAATTTTGGCGATGTCTGGATTGTTAGTAACAGTTCAGTCCACGCCCCTCAGACAGGCCACAGACCGCCTGCAAGCAGGCTATCCGCTGCTGATGCAGCTCCTGTCTGAGGCTTAAGGGGCGTTCCGCTCATCGCCGTCATTATGAGCTCCTTCATGCCAGCATGATTCGCTCATAATTTTGGCGATGTCTGAACTGTTACAAAAAAATTGTAAAAACCTCTTGACATTTGTCTTCATATCGTATTATAATAGTCAAGCAGTCGGCAGTCAAGACTGCAGACAACCATGGGATCTTAGCTCAGCTGGGAGAGCATCTGCCTTACAAGCAGAGGGTCACAGGTTCGAGCCCTGTAGGTCCCATTTTGTGATTCTTCACAGAATTTATGGTTGTGGCGGAATAGCTCAGTTGGCGAGAGCACACGGTTCATACCCGTGGTGTCGGGGGTTCAAATCCCTCTTCCGCTATTTTTAATATCAGTTATATAAGTTCACTACCGAATGATGAATCGGTAGTGTTTTTTTATCTTACAGGAAAGAACTTGCCACGCTAAAGCGTGAAAGTGTCTTCCTGTAAGATAAAACCATTATGCGCACTCGTGCGAATGGAAGATGTCACTACGTGACCGCACTCGGCGCGACAAAATGTGCAATCCCCTCAAGACTGAGGGGCAGGGAAGTTGAAGTGGGCTTGCCCACTTTGTTCTGCACAGCTCCGTGCAGCGAAGACATGCCGCTATGCGGCGCACGGGTCGCGCGGCGAGCAGAGGAAGATAGCTCTTCCCTGCTCGATTCTTACAGGAAACACTTTCGCACATTAGCGTGACATAGTATTTCCTGTAAAATAAAACCCTCCGGGCGAGATGCGCAGTTCGCGGAGAGGAAATCTGTTGCCGGGCAATCCGCTCACTCCTGTACATCAGAAGAATCGAAGGCTCGGATAACCTGTCCGGAATCCTGGCTGACATACTCCACATGTACAGATTCCGTATCTTCTCCGGAGAAGGCGCCATAGAGTTTTCCGTACATAAAAAACGTCATGGCGGAATAAGAATCTGATGTTTCCAGCTTTTCCGAAGAAAGGAGGACGGTAAATTCTGTAAAATTTTCATTTGTACTGATTTCCCGGAATCTGGGATATTCTTCCGAAGCAGTCATATCCTCCAGTCCTTCACGGATAAAATCTGCCATACCTTCCATCAAATCCAGATGTTGCTGCTGGCTCATGCGCAGGGTGACGCTGCCGTCATCATGTAAAGCGGCATAGGGGTAGCCGGCGTCAGAAGCAATCTGCTCCAAATCCTCCTGAGTGACCGGGCCCAGGAAATCGGCGGGAATATTCAGCTCTACCGCCGAATCTTTTTGTTTCACTTTTATTCCGTCCAGAACATCCAGTTCCGGTGAAGAAAAACCGGTATCAATTTCTTCTGACGGGACAGAGGTGGAAGGGCTTCTGAACTGGTCTGCAGCCGGATGCTTTTTTGCAGATGCGGGTGCTTTTTCCGGCTGACTGCCTCCGCAGCCGGGAAAGAGCAGACAGGACAACATCAGCAGGAACAGGAAAGAAAAACGTTTCATAAATATATCCTCCATCTTATATAAAAACACAGTTATTGCAGGATTCCTTTTTATTATAGCATGAAAAAAAGAATTCAGTACATACTATTGATGGAACATTTTAAACGATCAGAGGGCAGGAGGAGATACCATATGATAAATATTGAAACAGAGTATCTGAAAGAAAAAGTGGAACACAGGCTCAGGGAAGAAAACAGCCACCGGAACAGACGGGAAGACCTGTATGAACTGGATCAGCAGATTACGGGACTGTACAGTACTTTTGAGCTTATCAGCAGCGCACAGGAGAAAGAACTGCGCCGTCCGGTCAGAGAAGCCATGGCTCAGCTTGGCAACTGTATGACCATTAAATCGTAAAAAAGAATGCGCACAGCGCATTCTTTTTTACGGACATATCAGCCTTCCCCTTCTCTGACGATTTCTTCCAGAACAAGAATCAGGTCCTGAAGGGTATTTAACTGAACGTTCCGCGCCAGAATGCAGTCCTGCAGTTCTGACGACAGTGTGTCAAACTGATCCCGTAAACCGGGAGCTACATAGGATGCCATATAATCACCTCGGTATAGTATGGTGCAGAAACAGAAAATTTATTCTTTTTCCATTGGGTGATTGTGCCTGAAGGAAGAAAGTATTATAATGGAGCCTGAGGAAGCGCTGATTAAATCAGTGCTTCCATGAAATGACACAGGTAATTGCGAAACTCAATAATTGTACCAATTTCATGTGCAATTTAAAAAATTCGAATGTAAATATTTTCTCATACAAAAGGTGAGAAATGCATTTCAGCACCATGGAAGCGAGACTTAAAAGAGAATGGAAGCCTTTGCTGACATGCTCTTTCGTAGTCAAAGGCTCGCTGGAATGTTCGGTGCGTCCGGCATTTCGGCCTTTTTGTATGATGAAAATATTTCATAGAAAGTGTAGGAATTGTACATGAAATTTTGATAATTTAATAGTTTCGCAATTGCCTGCATGAAATGACAGCGCAAAAGGAGAGGTAAGATGGATGATGAAAAGAAGTACGCTTTATTAATTGACGCGGACAATGTATCTTCCAGGTATATTGAAATTGTCACAAAAGAAGCCCAGACGCTGGGAAATGTCACAATACGAAGGATATACGGTGACTGGACTTCCAGTTCCAAAAATTCCTGGAAGGATTCCCTGCTGGAAAATTCCCTGTCACCCATTCAGCAGTATAATTATACGGTAGGGAAAAATTCCTCTGACTCAGCCATGATTATTGACGCCATGGATATTCTGTATACCAGTCCGGTAGACGGTTTTATTCTGGTATCTTCCGACAGCGATTTTACCAGGCTGGCCATGCGGCTGCGGGAATCGGGAAAGCGCGTGGTTGGTATGGGAGAAAGCAAGACGCCCACTCCTTTTGTCCGGGCCTGCGAACAGTTTAAAACACTGGATGTTTTGTATAAAAATAATAATCCGCAGCCCAAAAACACCAGCCCTGAGCCAAAAGCGGCTCCTCCGGAGCGAGGGAGAAGACAGAATGGGAAAAATGCGGAGCCGGAGAAACCGCCGGTGAAAGACGCGGAGCCTATTACCAATCTGAAATCCATCAAGGCAATGGTAATTTCTCTTCTGGATGAGAATTCAGACGAGGACGGATGGATGTATCTGTCAGAACTTGGAAATATGATTCAGAAAATGTATTCAGATTTTGACTGCCGGAATTACGGATATCATAAATTTGGAAAGCTCATTGAATCTTTTCCGGAGCTTCAGACCAGGAAAGATGATTCCAGCAATGGGATTACGAAAATTGTGCTGGTGAAGAAAAGAGAAGATTAGCCGGTCTTCCCGGCAGCAGGCCCGGCCTGTCCTTTGCCCGGCCGGGCCCTGGGATTATTATGAATTTTCTGTACGTTGCTTGCGGACCAGACGCCAGATGGTGTCGTGCATCCAGCCCACTGTGTCGTTTAGTTTTTTATTTTCTTCCAGTAAAAGCCGGTTTTCCGTTTGTAATTTTTCTAACAGTTCCATATTATCGCTTTTGAGAATATTGCTAACTGCCATGTAATCACCTCATTTTTATTATACCAGAACAGCCGCCGGTTGGGTGTTAAAATTGTGGAAAGAAATGGGAAATTTCCGACATTTTTCCCGCAAAAAACAGAGATTTCTACAGAAAATGTGACGATAAGAGACGAAGAAGCTCAAAAAGAAAAAATTCTTGTATAAATGGCCGGTGTATACTATACTGAATAAGGATACGGAGATTTGTAATAAGGAGAGAAAATGAAAACGTATGATTATTTAATTGCGGGTGCGGGACTGTTCGGTGCGGTTTTTGCACAGGAAGCAAAAAAGGCAGGGAAAAAATGTCTTGTGATTGACAAAAGGGAACATATTGCCGGAAATATTTATACCAGAGAGGTGGAAGGCATTCAGGTGCATGAATACGGCGCTCATATTTTCCACACTTCCAGCAGAGAAGTCTGGGAATATGTGAACAAATTTGCAGAATTTAACCGCTATACCAATGCGCCGGTGGCAAATTATAAAGGCGAAATATACAATATGCCGTTTAATATGAACACATTCCATAAGCTGTGGGGTGTGGTGACGCCCCAGGAAGCGAAGGCAAAAATCGAAGAGCAGAAGCGGGCCCATGCAGTGGAACATCCGAAGAATCTGGAAGAACAGGCCATTAATCTGGTGGGGACAGACGTATATACCAGGCTGGTGAAAGGTTATACGGAAAAACAGTGGGGCAGGCGGGCAGCAGAACTTCCGGCTTTTATTATCAAACGTCTTCCGGTGCGGTTTACCTATGATAATAATTATTTTAACGATAATTATCAGGGCATTCCCATTGGAGGTTATACGGGGATGATTGAGCGGATGCTGGAAGGAACGGAAGTGCGCCTTCAGGAAAATTTTCTGGAAAAGCGGGAATATTATCAGGATATGGCGGAAACCATCATCTATACGGGTATGATAGATGAATATTTTGATTACTGTTTCGGAGAACTGGAATACCGCTCTCTCCGATTTGAGACAGAAGTTCTGGAAGAAGAAAATTATCAGGGCAATGCGGTGGTTAATTATACGGAATATGAGATTCCTTACACCAGAATTATTGAGCATAAGCATTTTGAATACGGGACGCAGCCTAAAACTGTGATTACGAGAGAATATCCTCAGAGCTGGCACAAAGGGGACGAGCCATATTACCCCATGAATGATGAAAAAAATATCAGACTTTATGAAAAGTACAGAGAGCTTGCCTGCCGGGAAGGAAACGTAATATTCGGCGGAAGGCTGGGACAGTATAAATATTACGATATGGATGATACTGTGGAGGCTGCATTGCAGTGTGCACGGGAACTCATAAAAGTCTGAAAACCATAAGAGGAAGGATTGGAGGAACCCAAAATGAAAAAATTAGAAGACTATGTGAGAAGTATACCTGATTTTCCGAAACCGGGGATTATTTTCCGGGATGTGACCAGTATCCTGCAGGATGCGGACGGGCTTCATCTTGCCATCGACGGTCTGACAGAAAGCCTGAAAGACGTGGAATACGACGTGGTGGTGGGGCCGGAATCCAGAGGATTTATTTTCGGCGTGCCGGTGGCCTATGAAGCCCATAAAAGTTTTGTGCCGGTGCGCAAACAGGGCAAGCTCCCCTGCGAGACCATTTCAGCAAAATATTTTCTGGAATACGGAAGTGCGGTCATTGAAATGCACAAAGACGCCATAAAGCCCGGTCAGAAAGTGGTGATTATCGACGATCTGATTGCAACGGGAGGAACCATTGAAGCTATTATCGGCCTGATTGAGCAGTTAGGCGGAGAAGTAGTGAAAATCTGCTTTGTGATGGAACTGGCCGGATTAAAAGGAAAAGAAAAATTATCCGGTTACGATGTGGAAAGTCTTATTACATACGAAGGAAATTAGTAAAGGAGAATCGGAAACATATATGAGAGTCGGGACAGGGTATGATGTGCACAGATTGAAAGAAGGCAGAAAACTGATACTGGGCGGCGTGGAAATCCCTCATTCCATGGGGCTGGACGGCCATTCCGATGCAGATGTGACGGTACATGCCGTAATGGATGCATTGCTGGGAGCGGCGGCCCTTGGAGATATCGGAAAGCATTTTCCGGATACGGATGATACTTATAAGGGGATTTCCAGTCTGAAACTGCTGGCCCGTGTAGGCGAACTGCTGCAGCAGGAAGGATATGTGGTGGAGAATATTGACGTTACCATCATTGCCCAGAAGCCAAAGCTGCGCCCCTATATAGAGCAGATGGAGCAAAACGTTGCCCATACCCTGCAGATTGCCGGAAATCAGATTAATATAAAAGCAACCACCGAAGAAAGACTTGGATTTACCGGCAGAGAGGAAGGGATTTCCGCCCAGGCTGTCTGTATGCTGGCAGGTTTGTATGAGAGCAGCGCGGCTGTATATGACAGCGGCAGAACCTGCGGGGACTGCGGCGGGTGCGGCAGGCAGGCGGAACTTTCGGAGGGCAGCAGATAATGGAGACCATACGTTATCTGGCACAGACGGAAAAACAGCAGACCAGAACATTATATGAAAGGGCTTTTCCGGAAGATTCCGGTGCTTTTGTGGACTATTATTATCAGTGGAAGACAGCAGACAACCGTATTCTGGTAATGGAAGAAGAGGGCAGGATTCAGGTGATGATTCATCTGAATCCCTATACCTTCCAAATCTGCGGAGTCAGGCAGCAGATACCCTATATCGTAGCAGTGGCAACCTGGCCGGACTGCCGCAGGCAGGGAAAGATGAGGCGGCTGATGAACCGCCTGCTGCAGGATCTGGAACAGCAGAAATGTCCCTTTGCCATACTTCTGCCTGCAGACCCGGCTTATTATGAAAGCCAGGGATTTGTATTTGTGCCGAAACAGAACGAATGGGAAATGTTCCGGGCGGAACCCCATCTGAAAGCTGCGGAAGCGGAAGTCCGGAAGTCCGCGGAAACGGTACGGAAACCGGAAGTCCGGAGGTCCGCAGAAACGGTACGGAAGCCGGAAGTCCGGAGGTCCGCAGAAACAATACGGGGACTGGAAGTCCGGAAAGCCGGGGAAGCAGATATTCCGAAACTGGTAAAGCTGTCCAACGGTATTCTGCAGAGAAACAGCCAGATATTTGCAGTCCGGGACAGGGCATATTATCAGCGTCTGCTGGCGGAAACCCAGGCTGAACAGGGCGGAGTTCTTTTCCTGACTTCGCCGGGGAACATCCGGGGAATCCTTGTGTATGGAATGGAAGGGGCAGAAAGGCCTGCTGCAGAGATAAAAGAACTGTTGCAGGCCTTTCCGGCAGAACCGGAGGAACTCAGAACCCTCTGTGAAAAAGCGTTGCCAGGCTGTGAAATTTCGTTCAGCAGACCACGGATGATGGTGCGTATCGCCAGTCTGGAAACCCTGGTCTCCATGTTGAAAAGCGAACGCGCCTGGTCTTTTGCGGTGAAGGTCAGGGATTCTGCGGTGAAAGCCAACTGCGGATGTTTCCGGATTACGCTGAACGCAGACGGAGGAAAGCTGGAAAGAATCCCGGACAGGGGAGAACTGCCGGAACTGGATATTTCTGAGCTGGCATTGGAACTGTTGCAGGATATTTATCTGGATTTTTGGGAATGGGTATGACTTTTCTATTGACAAACAGGAGGTTTCTGCATAAACTAACAGGAAGAGAACAGAAATCTGTGAACCGGCTGAAACCGCGGATAATTTCGTCTCTTAGTGAGATGGATTATCCGCTTTTTATGCACACGGGCGTCCGGAGGAAATATGTCAGCTAAAGCTGACGGACGCCCGGCGCAGCGAGCAGCGGAGAAGTGCATACCCCTGCTCGATTGTATACGGGCACCCAGATGGAGTTATCCTGACAGAAAGGAAAACAGACAGAAAATGGGATTCTGGAAGCATGTGAAAGAAGAATTTGAAGTTATCCGGGAGCGGGATCCTGCCATAAAGTCTCCCTGGGAGGTGCTGCTTTATCCCAGCTTTCGAGTGATGATAAGCTACCGAAAGGCTCACAGACAGTATCTGCGGGGCCATTATTTCCGGGCCAGAAGAATTTCCCAGAAAGCAGCCAGGAAGACCGGAATCGAGATTCATCCGGGGGCAGTCATAGGAAAAGGATTTTTTATTGACCACGGAAGCGGTGTGATTATCGGTGAGACAGCCATTATCGGAGACAATGTAACCCTTTACCAGGGAGTGACTCTGGGCGGTACGGGAAAGGAGACGGGCAAGCGTCATCCTACCCTGTGCGATAATGTGATGGTCAGTGCCGGAGCCAAGATTATCGGCTCCTTTACCATAGGAGAAAACAGCAAAATCGGTGCGGGAAGCGTGGTGCTGGAGGAGGTTCCTCCCAACTGTACGGTGGTAGGCGTGCCGGGGAGAATTGTAAAGCGGGATAACATCAAGGTTCCAAGGAGCGATATGGACCAGATTCATCTGCCGGATCCGGTGATGGAAGACATTACCATTCTGCAGCATGAAAATTCCGCCCTCTGCAACCGAATCATAGATTTGGAAAAGGAACTGCGGGAACTGAAAAATAAGAACGGAAAATAACCAGGAGGAAGAACTTATGAGAGTATACAACACCCTGAGCAGACAGAAGGAAGAATTTATTCCTCTGGAAGAAGGAAAGGTAAAAATGTACGTGTGCGGCCCAACCGTGTATAACCTGATACACATTGGAAATGCAAGGCCCATGATTGTGTTTGACACGGTGCGGCGCTATATGGAATACAAGGGCTATGAAGTGAACTTTGTGTCCAATTTTACGGACGTGGACGATAAGATTATCAAAAAAGCGCTGGAGGAAGGAGTTACCGCCCAGGAAATTTCTCAGCGTTATATTGCTGAGTGCAAAAAAGACATGGAGGCCATGAACGTAAAACCGGCAACCACACACCCTCTTGCAACGGAGGAGATAGATGGTATGCTGGAAATGATTTCCAACCTGATTGAAAAAGGATTTGCCTATCCGGCGGCAGACGGGACCGTTTACTTCCGTACCCGCAAATTCGAAGAATATGGCAAGCTGTCCCATAAGAATCTGGATGACCTGCAGGCAGGCCACCGGGATATTAAAGTCACCGGAGAAGAAAAGGAAGATCCGCTGGATTTTGTGCTGTGGAAGCCCAAAAAAGAAGGAGAGCCTTACTGGGAGTCTCCCTGGTGCCAGGGAAGGCCGGGCTGGCATATTGAGTGTTCCGTTATGTCCAGAAAATATCTGGGCGAGGAAATTGACATCCACGCAGGCGGCGAAGATTTGATTTTTCCTCATCATGAGAATGAGATTGCCCAGAGCGAGGCCTGCAACGGTAAAATATTTGCCAGATACTGGCTGCATAACGGATTTTTGAATATCGACAATAAAAAAATGTCAAAATCACTGGGCAATTTCTTTACGGTACGGGAAATCAGCGAGAAATATGATTTGCAGGTACTGCGGTTTTTCATGCTGAGCGCCCACTACAGAAGCCCTCTGAATTTCAGTGCGGATTTGATGGAAGCAGCCAAAAACAGCCTGGAAAGAATCCGCAACGGTGCCTCAAACCTGAAACATCTGTCCCAAAATGCCCGAACGGAGCAGATGACAGATTCGGAAAAAGCAATTCTGGAAGAAAGCGGCAGATTTGTGGAAAAATTTGAGAATGCCATGGATGACGATTTCAATACTGCGGACGGAATTTCTGCCGTCTTTGAGCTGGTAAAATATATCAATACGAAAGCAGATGAAACCTCCTCGCGGGAACTTCTGGAGCAGCTTTCTCAGAGAATGGAGCAGTTATGCGGTATTCTGGGCATTGTCCTGGAGGAGAAAGAAGAAATCCTGGATGAGGAAATTGAGCGGCTCATTGCAGAACGCCAGGCAGCCCGGAAGGAAAAGAATTTTGCCAGAGCAGACGAAATCCGCGGAATCCTGCTGGAGCAGGGGATTATTCTGGAAGATACCAGAGAAGGGGTAAAATGGAAAAGGGCATAAATGAATATATTTTAGGAAAATTCGGTATGCAGCAGGCGGATATCCGCAGCTATTCGCCTCTGGTGCTGGCTTATATCGGGGATGCTATCTACGATCTGGTTATCCGCACCATAATGGTGGGCCGGGGAAATACCCATGTGAACATTCTGCATAAGAGAACATCCCAGCTTGTAAAGGCCCATGCCCAGTCAGAGATGGCGGAGGCCCTGCTGCCGGATTTGACAGAAGAAGAACTCTCCGTGTACAGGCGGGGAAGAAATGCCAAATCCTTTACTATGGCTAAAAATGCAACGGTGGCAGATTACCGCCGGGCTACGGGATTCGAAGCCCTGATGGGATATCTGTATCTGGAGAACAGGACAGAACGTATGATGGAACTGATTCTGCGGGGCCTGAAGAAAACAGGCGTCTGCAAAACCAGGCCGGAAACCAGGTGCCGGAACACAGGAAAGGAAAAACAGTCATGAGATATGAGGAACTGACCATTGAGGGAAGAAATGCAGTGATGGAGGCATTTCGTTCCGGAAAAACCATAGATAAGCTGTTTGTGCTGGAGGGCTGCCAGGACGGGCCTGTGCGCTCTATCACCAGAGAAGCCGGAAAACATGATACCATTGTGAATTTTGTCAGAAAAGAACGTCTGGACCAGCTTTCAGAAACGGGAAAACACCAGGGCGTCATTGCCTTTGCAGCGGCTTACGAATATGCCAAAGTGGAAGATATGCTCAAACGGGCGGAGGAAAAGGGAGAACCGCCATTTCTGATTCTCCTTGATAATATCGAAGACCCCCACAACCTGGGGGCCATTATCCGTACCGCCAACCTGGCGGGAGCCCATGGCGTCGTTATTCCCAAACGCCGGGCCGTGGGCCTGACAGCTACCGTGGCCAAAACTTCAGCAGGAGCCATCAATTACACGCCGGTGGCAAAAGTCACCAACCTTTCCAGTACCATTAAGGAGCTGAAAGAGCGGGGACTCTGGTTTGTCTGCGCCGATATGGACGGAACTGCCATGTATGAGCTGGATTTGAAAGGGCCAATCGGGCTGGTAATTGGCAGTGAAGGCGACGGAGTCAGTAAACTGGTCAGGGAAAACTGCGACTTTACCGCGGCCATTCCCATGGCAGGGGAAATTGATTCACTGAATGCTTCCGTGGCCGCAGGCGTTCTGGCCTATGAAATTGTGCGGCAACGTTTGTAACCAATTTACGAAGTAAATTGATTACCCAAATCCGATGGGAAGTAAACAGTAAGAAAATCAGGGGAAAAATCAGTGCAGAGAGATACCGAATACCAGAACCAGACCGATGAGGTGTTAATTGAAGAATGGCGGAAGGGACAGCCGGATATTATTGATTACATTATGGAAAAATATAAGTATCTGGTGCGCAGGCGCGCCAAAGCAATGTTCCTTATTGGCGGCGATACGGATGATTTAATCCAGGAGGGAATGATAGGGCTGTTTAAGGCAATCCGGGATTACCGGAAAGAAAAGGACACTTCTTTTTATCATTTTGCAGATATTTGTATTACCAGACAGATTTATCGTGCGGTGGAAGCGTCTCAGCGGAAGAAACATCAGCCTCTGAACAGCTATATTTCGCTGGATACGGGGCTTGGAGGAGAGGGAACCGACACATTGCTGGATTTGCTGGAATCTTTTGAAAATGCCAATCCGGAACAGCTTTTTATTGACCGGGAAAACGCCAGAGCCATACAGGAAAAGCTGGAAAACAGCCTCAGTTCTCTGGAACAGCAGGTCCTTGGCCTGTATCTTGGCGGTATGAATTACCGCCAGATTGCCGGTATTCTGGAAAAAGAGCCCAAGGCAATCGACAATGCCCTGCAGCGCATCCGGGGAAAATTTGCAAAAATATTGTAAAAAATATTGACAACCCATTCAGAATATAGTATAGTAGACAAGTCGGTTGGGAAACCAGCAGACAGAAGAAACGCTGCTGTGGCTCAGTCGGTAGAGCGTCGCATTGGTAGTGCGGAGGTCACGGGTCCGATTCCCGTCAGCAGCTTTGGAAAACCTTGAGGAATCAAGGTTTTTTTGCTGTTAAAAGAATCAAAATATATGTTCGCACGGGTACCCTTGCTTTGCCGGGGCATTCTGTTCCAGAACAATACCTGAGGAGGAATCCTTACGAATGAATTCATCTGAAAAAATCAAACGGAAATTTATAAAGGAACTGATATCGCTGATGGAACAGGAACAGCTGGACCGGATTACCGTAAAGGAGACCCTTTCGGGTATATCCCGATCCAGCTTGGCCACGAGGGTACAGGTACGGTGGTAAAGATTGGAAAAAATGTAACCGCAGATTATTCCGGTAAGCCTCTGGCAGTGGAGATAAGATTGTAACCGGGCTGAAACCCTGCGGAACCTGTGATACCTGTACAAAACATCCGGAACAGATTCACCTGTGCGACGGAGGAGAGATTTTCGGTCTTCTGGCCGGGGAAGAACATTTTTTTAACGGCTGGTTCGGAGAATATATCAAAATCAATGACGGGGAGTTATTTTCAATGTGTCCGATATGGAAGATCTGGACAGCCGTCTGCTGATTGAACCTGCTGCAGTTGTGGTTCATGCAGTGGAAAAAGCAAAAGAAATCTTTAATTTCAAACACAATTCTTATGTTTTGGTACAGGGCTGCGGCCCCATCGGCCTGCTTCTTCTGGCAACCGTGCGGACCATGGGCTGCCGGAATATCATTGCTTCCACCATATGGCATTATGTGCGCCGGGGCGGTTCCATGTGCGAACTGGGATTTTTCGTAAACAACGGCGACGCAGTTTACAATCCCCATCTGGATATCTGCAACAAAGAAATCAAAGTAGTGGGTTCCTGGACCTGTCAGACCAAAGACTGGCTGCAGGCAATGGAAATGCTGAAAGAAGCCATGAAACAGGGATGGCCTGTAGGAGAACTGGTTTCCCATAAATTCCCGTTAGATGAAATCAACGAGGCAATGGAGACAAATATCCGTATGGGCGGCCTTAAGATTGCCGTTGTCAATTCGTAAATTAAGACTATAATATAAGGTTCGGTTGTCAGAGGCCCCGAATCACATAATAAATAGCAGGGAGAAATCAGGGAAGCGCGGCAGGAAATGTTGGCTTCCCTGATTTGTTGATAAATGTACCAGTTCAGCCCGCGCCCCTTCAGACAGCATTCTGAGCTCATTCATGTATTTACCATGAGGAGGGACCCACGAAGTGGGAAGAGCCCTGATGGTTCCTCCTGTAAGAATCTTGTACACATAATACAGGCTATGGCTGAACTGTTGTAATAAAAATCAATATTTTTCTGGTATTTTTCCGCTGTTTCTGTTAAAATAAACATAATTATGTAATATACATGGCCAGGCCATGGGGAAAAGGAGTGTTGATTATGGCAGAATCTATGGAAGATTACAAGGAAGAACTGGAAGCCTCCTTCCGGAAAATCAGCGAGGGGGATATTGTTTCCGGGACTGTCATCGGTGTAAGCGAAGAAGAAGTGACACTGGATTTGAAATACTATGCCCAGGGAATTATTAAAGCAGAAGATTTGAGCAACGACCCGGCTTTTCGTATTATGGAAGAAGTACATCCGGGAGATGTGATAGAAGCTACCGTGGTACGGACGGACGACGGAGAAGGAAATATTCAGCTTTCCAAAAAGGAAGCCAACGATATTCTGGCCTGGGAGAAACTGCATACCTGCCTGGAGGAAGGCACAGAACTTTCCGTAAAAGTGGCTGGAATCGTACCCAGCGGCGTTGTGGCTTATGTGGAAGGAATTCGCGGCTTTATTCCCGCTTCCCAGCTTGCCCTTTCCTATGTGGAAGCCACAGAGGAATGGCTTGGAAAAGAAGTGAAGGTAAGAGTCATCACTGTGGATGAATCCAAAAAGAAGCTGGTGCTTTCCGCCAAGGTGATTCTGAAAGAACAGCAGCAGGAAGAACACAATCGGAAAATCGCCATGATGGTACCGGGAAGCATTCTGGAGGGTACGGTGGAATCTCTGATGCCCTATGGAGCTTTTGTGGATTTGGGAGACGGAATCAGCGGACTGGTACATATTTCCCAGATTTCCAGAAAGAGAATCGGAAAGCCTTCCGAAGTATTAAGCGTGGGCCAGAAAGTAAAAGTAAAAGTGCTCAATACCAATGATAATAAGGTAAGCCTCAGCATGAAGGCACTGGAAGAAGAAATGGTGGATGTGGACAGGCCGGAAGAAGTGGAAGAATATGTATCTCATGAAAGTGCTTCCACCAGCCTGGGAGATCTGCTTTCCAAAATTAAACTGTAACAATTCAGAAGTGACAGAAAGGAGTCCGTTCCATGAGAGTAAACGGAGTACAGAGTACAGACAGTACCGGAAACCAGACAGCGGCCCCTGTGGCGGCACAGAATGGAGATTTTTCTTCCTATCTGCAGACCACAGCTTCACTGGAGCAGATATTTGACGAGGCGGCCAGAACCTACAATGTGCCCAAAAATCTGATTAAGGCCATTGCAAAGGCAGAGTCGGATTTCAGGCCTGACGCTACTTCCAAAGCCGGCGCACAGGGAATTATGCAGTTAATGCCGGCCACAGCGCGGGAACTGGGCGTGACAGACGCCTATGACCCTTATCAGAACATTATGGGAGGAACCAAATATATCAGCCAGATGCTTGCAAAATATGACGGAAATGTGAGCCTGGCCCTTGCTGCCTATAATGCAGGAAGCAATAATGTGGCAAAATACGGTGGGATTCCGCCTTTCAAAGAAACGCAGAATTATGTGGTAAAAGTAACCCAGTACATGAATGAGGGCGTTTCAGCCCCCAATGCTTCCTACAGCATAAATGCCGGTGCGGCAGGCGGCAGCGGCAATGTGGCGGCGGCTTCTGTGGAAGAAGCGGAGGAAAGCTATTATCAGAGCATTCTGGAACAGCTTTTTTCCTATGAGGATTATCTGAAATTTATTGATTTATATACAAAGATACAGGAAGCACAGCAGGAAAAGGCAGAAGAGGAAGAACAGAAACAGCAGCAGGAACAGAACGATTCCTGGCGTGCATATCAGGACCTTTCCTATAATCCGGTAGCCATGAACCTGCTGGGAGGCGGCTTCTGATGGAGAAAATCAGAATAAAGTATTTTGATTCCGAGCTGGAAAAACTGACTTATATCGGCGGAAAATCGGACTGGATTGATTTGCGTGCCAGCGAGACCACAGAGTTGAAAGCAGGAGAATTTAAACTGATTCCCCTTGGTGTTGCCATGGAGCTTCCGGCGGGATATGAAGCCCATGTGGTGCCCAGAAGCTCCACGTTTAAGAATTACGGAATTCTGCAGGTCAACAGCTGCGGTATCATAGATGGCAGCTACTGCGGAAATGAAGATATGTGGCGACTGCCGGCCTATGCCACCAGAGATACGGTAATCCATAAAAATGACCGTATCTGCCAGTTCCGGATTGTGGAAAACCAGCCTGCCATTGTGTTTGAGGAGACGGAAGTTCTGGAAAATAAAAACAGAGGCGGTTTTGGAACTACAGGGGTAAAATAGGTATTTCGTCAATTTGTACAGAAAACATCAGTAATTTCGTTAAAGTAACGAAGAGACAGGACAGAAGTACTCTTTTCTGGCGAATGTGACAGGAAAGGGTACTTCTTTTTGTGTAGTTGGCGGGTGGTAATTCCACTGGAAGTCTGTTAGTATATTCACATAAACAATTCTGCACAGAGCAGAATATTACAGGAGGGAAATGAAAAATGGCAAGTTTATCATTAAAAAATATCTGTAAGAAATATCCGAACGGATTTGAAGCAGTTAAAGATTTTAATCTTGAGATTGAAGACAAGGAATTCATCATTTTCGTAGGACCTTCAGGATGCGGAAAGTCCACAACACTTCGTATGGTGGCTGGTCTGGAAGAGATTTCTTCCGGTGAACTTTCCATCGACGGAAGAGTGGTAAACGACGTGGAGCCCAAGGACAGAGATATTGCAATGGTATTCCAGAACTACGCGCTGTATCCCCATATGACCGTATTTGACAATATGGCATTTGGTCTGAAGCTGAGAAAAGTTCCGAAGGATGAAATCAAGAAGAAAGTGGAAGAAGCTGCAAGAATCCTTGATCTGGAGAAACTGTTAGACCGTAAACCAAAGGCTTTGTCCGGTGGACAGAGACAGCGTGTTGCTATGGGACGTGCAATTGTCCGTGAACCAAAGGTATTTCTGATGGACGAACCGTTATCCAACCTGGACGCAAAACTTCGTGTGCAGATGCGTGCAGAGATTGCTTCCCTTCATCAGAGACTGGGCGCAACGATTATCTATGTAACCCATGACCAGACAGAGGCTATGACACTGGGAACCAGAATCGTTGTACTGAAAGACGGAATCATCATGCAGGTAGATTCTCCTCAGAAGTTATACAACGAGCCGGATAACCTGTTTGTAGCAGGATTTATCGGATCTCCTCAGATGAACTTCCTGGATGCTGTATGTAAGGTAGAGGGAGATACGGTTAAGTTACAGGTTGGCGATACAGCCATTACATTACCGCCTTCCAAGGGCAGGAAACTGATTGACGGTCATTATAATGGCAAGACAGTTGTAATCGGTATCCGTCCGGAAGATATTGACGATTCCCAGATTGCTCTGGAGACTCATAAAGACAGTATCTTTAACACAAAAGTTACCGGATACGAATTACTTGGCTCCGAAGTACTGTTATACTACACCATCAATGGAACCAGCATGACTGCAAAAGTGGATTCAAGAACACCGGCCCGTCTCGGCGATTCCATCCAGCTTGCAATGGATATTGAAAAGATTCATATTTTCGATAAAGAAACTGAATTGACAATTACCCACTAATCCGGTAATATAATTTCATAACACTAATGTTCGGAAGCGATGCAGAGATGTGTTGCTTCCGTTTTTTGTTCCGTATTCGTATGCTCTGACATATCGTAAATGAAAACATTTTCAGGAGAAAACATATGCTGTCAAATCATAAATTACAGGTTACATTAGAAGAAATCAAAGAAATATCCAGAGTGGATCTGGCTCTTTACAGCGACAAGGGAAAGCTGCTGGCTTCCACGTATCAGCCGGAAGAGGAAATGGAAGATGCCATCCGGTTTTTTGCAGATTCCATGGCGGAAAGCCAGATGCTTTCCGGATGCCACTTTTTTAAGATTATGATAGAAAATGAACTGGAATATATTCTGCTGGCGCGGGCCGGCAGTGAGGAAGCCTACATGATTGGAAGGCTGGCGGCCTGCCAGATTCGGAATATGGTCAGTGCTTTTCAGGAGCAGTTTGACCGGAACAGCTTTATGCAGAATGTGGTGCTGGGCAATATGCTGGTGGTGGACATGTATAACAAAGCCAAGAAACTGCATATTGAGACAGCTCAGCGCGTGGTATTTATTATAGAAGTATCCGGCAAAAAAGACGGAATTGTGATGGAGACAGTGAAGAATCTTTTCGCTTCCACCACCAGGGATTTTATTACGGAGGTAGATGAGAAATCCGTGATTCTGGTGAAAGATGTACGGGAACTTCCCCAGGAAGAAGAGCTGGCAAATCTTGCGGAGATGATTGTGGATAATCTCCAGATGGAAGCCCTGGTAAAAGTGCGGGTAGGTTACGGCAACCGTGTGGAGTTGCTGCAGGACATTGCACGTTCTTATCAGGAGGCCAGGATGGCATTGGAGGTAGGAAGCATTTTTTACGCGGAAGACCACACGGTTTCCTACAGCAATCTGGGCATTGGAAGGCTGATTTACCAGCTTCCTGCCAGTTTATGTGAAATGTTCCTGAAAGAAGTGTTCGGGGAAAAAGTGCCGGATATTTTTGATGAGGAAACTACGGTAACAATTAACAAATTTTTTGAAAATAATCTGAATATTTCGGAGACAGCACGCCAGCTTTACGTGCATCGGAATACGCTGGTGTACCGTCTGGAGCGAATCGAAAAGGTGCTGGACCTGGATATCCGTACTTTCGAGGACGCCATGTTGTTTAAAATTGCCCTGATGGTTATTTCTCATATGAATTATCAGAGAAGTCTGACAGAAAAGAAAGCAGAAGAAGATTAACTGCCCGAAACAGGAAGAAAAACAGGATTAGCTGTCTGAAACAGGAAGGAAAAATATATGAAAATTTCTACAAAGGGGCGGTATGCCCTGCGTTTGATGCTGGATCTGGCACTGGAAGAAAATCAGATTGTCAGACTGAAAGATGTGGCAGAGCGACAGGAAATTTCCATAAAATATCTGGAGCAGATTATTTCTGTCCTTCAAAAATGCGGCTACGTGAAAAGCATGAGGGGACCGGGCGGAGGTTATACCATTGCCAGAAAGCCGGAAGAATATACGGTGGGGATGATTCTGCGTCAGATTGAAGGGAGCCTGGCCCCGGTAAGCTGTCTGGAGCAGCCGGAAAATGACTGTCACCGCCGGGGCGAATGTGTTACGCTGCGGGTCTGGCAGATGCTGTATGACGCCATAAATGAAGTGGTGGATAAAGTGACGCTGGCAGATTTGGTAGAATGGGAGCGGGAACTTCGGGGAACGGTGGATTATGTAATCTGACAGAACTTCCATTTATGACAGGAAATTGCCTTTTTGCACCATGCTATGTTAGAAAATTAAGGAAATTTCGGGAGAAACCGATATATAATACAGGTAAACAATGACGTGATTGGATTTCTGACAGCAGAAAGGGGCAGAGGCATGAAAATAGGAAAGGCAGCAGAACAGGAGACGCCTGTAAGAAACGGGTATGGAAAAGACCGTGTGGAACATCAGGCAGAGGAGAAACAGGGAAAAGAGAAACAGGGCCGGAGCATTCAGGCTTCCGAGCTGAATCTGTTCCAGGACGGGATTGCAGATAAGAAGAAAAAGGCAATGCAGGATGCCATGGATTTTGTAAAGCAGCAGTTTGCATCAGATTCTGAAGTAGATGCAGTGATGGATGAGTGCAGGACTCAGATTGCAGAAGGGAAGGAGCAGTCCCTGGAGGCTTCGAGAGAACTGAGAAGTATTGAGGAACAGAAAGCACAGTTGAAGGAAGAATATCCCGACGGCGGCGAAGAATATGACGCTTTTATGAAGGATTTAAATGAACAGGCAGGCCACTGGAAGAAAGAAATGGAAATGGGCCAGTCTGCGGTTTCCGATTCCACGAAGGCCATTAAGTCCATGAAGCAGGAAGCCCTGAAACACCATGGTATGGTGGATGCTGCGAAAGCGGCTGAGGAGACCCTGGAAGCTGCCAGCAAAGAAATGGTGGGAATGCTGCTGAATGAGGCAAAGGATACGGTGGATAAGAAACAGGAAGAGACCGTAGAGAAGGCTGAAGAAGCCAAAGAGGAAAAGACTGAGCAGGAAGAAGCAATAAAGGAAGCACAGGCGGAGCAGGAAAAACAGGCACAGGAAATCGAAGAAGCACTGGAGAAGCAGAAACAGACCAGGGAGCGCAGGCATATACCCCAGTCAGCATCCTTTGCCCCGGTGGAAGAACTCCGGAATAAGCAGCAGAAAATTCTGGAAAATACCCAGTTGATTCTGGAAGAACAGAGTCTGCTGCCGGAAGAGATAAAAGGAATTGTAGTAGACTTTAATTTATAAAAGGCGCTGCAGACATTGCCGGTGCTGCGGAGTTTTGATTGGAATTTGTTTGAAAACAGAGCAGAAAGCCAGACCTTCAATGTTATTTGACAGGGACTGGCTTTCTGTTTTATGCACAGGCCCACATAGAGGAACAGGTATATTCAGGGAAATATGCCAGCAGGATAACGGTGGAAATTTGTACAGGAGGAGACAGACGTTGAAAAACAGAAGAAAACAGATGCGGGGCAGAATCCTGCTGCTGTCTGTATTTGCCAGCTTTTGGATGGCAGGCTGCGGAAATCTTTTACAGGAAAGCCCGGCCGGGCAGGACAGCCTGCAGGCGGAAAACAGCCAAAAAGGCGCAGCCGGCGGCAGCAGTGACGGAACGCTGGAAGTTCACTATATAGACGTGGGCCAGGGGGATGCTACGCTGATTCGGCAGGGCAGTCATGCCATGCTGATTGACGGCGGAAATAATGATAAGGGCACTGCTCTGCAGTCTTACTTACAGTACCAGGGGATTGAACATCTGGATTATGTAATCGGAACCCATCCTGACGCCGACCATGTGGGCGGGCTGGATGTGGTTATGTATAAATTTCCCTGGGATACGGTTATCCTTCCGGATTTGGAGAAGGATACCAGGACGTATCAGGATGTACTGAACGTGATTGCAGAACAGGGAAAGAAGATTACTTATCCCGCCGCCGGTACTGTTTATAAGCTGGGCGAGGCAGAATATACCATTATAGCTCCGGCAAAAGAGGATTACGGGGATAACTGGAATGATTATTCTGTGGGGATTCTTCTGCAGTTTGGAGAAAATCGCTTTATCTTTACCGGGGATGCGGAAGAACAGGCAGAACAGGATATGATGGAAGAAGGGCTGGATTTGTCTGCGGATGTGTTAAAAGCAGCTCATCATGGCAGCGATACGGCCAACACCATGGAATTTCTGGAAGAAGTAGAGCCTGATGCTGTAGTAATAAGCTGCGGGGAAGGAAACAGCTACGGCCATCCCAGAGCCGGGGCCATGAATAATTTCCGCAGTATTGGAGCGAAAGTATACCGTACTGATGAACAGGGAACCATTGTGGCAGTTTCCGACGGAAAGGGAATCACCTGGAACTGCTCCCCCAGTGAGAGCTGGAAAGCCGGAGAGCCTGGAGGAGGGCAGGAGGCAGAACCTGAACAGGCCGCCAGTACAGGCCAGGACACTGCAGGCAGGAACCTCTCAGGGGAAGACGATGCGGAAACGGAGTATGTGCTCAATACCAATACCGGAAAATTTCATCGGCTTTCCTGCGGCAGTGTCGTACAAATGCAGGAGGAAAACAGGGAATACACCGATTGCAGCAGGCAGGAACTGATAGAACAGGGGTATGAACCCTGCGGCAGGTGTAAGCCCTGAGCAGGCAGTATGTAAAATGCGCACAATAAAAAGAATCCGGCTTTGCCGGATTCTTTTTATTGTGCGACAGGAGGAAAATATTGCTTTGCAATTCTTATAAACGCGATACGTTCAGCATACTGCGTATGCTCTGACGCACCGCAAATGGCGCAGCAAACCGTCCAGCTCCCTCATGATTGAGAGATTCAAAGAGTTGAAGCGGACCTGGACGCTCTGTCATTTTCTGCATCTGAAGTATCGCTGCCTTCTGCCTCCGTACCGTCTGTTTCATCGGCAGATTCCGAAGATTCCGATTCCGAAGATTCGTCGGAACGGTTCCCGTTGACAGCTTTGTCAATGCTGCTGGGAGTATTTTCCACAGTGTCGTCCACCGGAATTTCTTCTGTGTTTTCCGGCTGCTCAGTCAGAGGTTTCAGCCAGGATATTTCATTGGAGCTTCGGAATATGGTATCAGAGGAACCCATCTGGTTGACCACAATGGTGTTGGGGCCCTCCTCAAAGCTGCTCATGGAAATCACCAGCTCCGTGTCACTGACAAAGGAAGTGGAGACTTTGGTGTCATTGATAAATACTTTGCTCCAGGGAGTGAAGTTGCTGCCGAAAATGTGCATTCCGTCTTCCCGTTCTTCCAGACGTTCCGCAGTTACGTTCTGCACGCCCATCTGCATGTCAGAAGCAGGGTATAAGTCCTCTCCATGGTATGCGTAGCGCTTCCCATACAGAATATCATACTGCAGAAGTTCCATGTCTCCGGAGGAGTCCTCTGTAATCTGAAATCCGTTGTTCTGATGGAAAGAGAACATGGTTCCTTCATGGATATTCACCTGATTCATGGCAGAAGCAAGTAACTGATAAGAAGTCAAATCCTGATTTACTTTTTCCATACCAAAATTGTTCCAGGTGGCGTATTTGGTTTTGAAAATGCTTCCGCTCTTCATATCCTCGTCGGTGAGTCCCATGGTGGGCAGGTGGTCTCCGAAAAATACCACCAGTGTTTTTTCATCCCGTCTGGAAAGCATATCCGTAAGGCTGGCAATAAATTTATCTACTTCATGAATCTGATTTACATAATATTCCCATTCGTTGTTTCTGGCTTCTGTTTCCCCTCCGGTCACGGTAATCTCCGGATTTTCAATGATTTTTTCTGTGGGATATGCACCGTGTCCCTGAACGGTAATAGTATAAATAAAGTCCTGCTGTTCTGTGGAATCCAGTGCTTTTTCCACTTCCCCGATAAGGATATCATCGGTGGGCCATGTGCCCAGAGGCGTATACTCCTGAATGTTCATCATTTCCTTGCTGATGAAGCTGTCAAATCCCATCTGGGTAAAAGCATTTCTCCGGCTGTAGAAGTTACCGCCGTTGTTATGTACCACATGGGAGCCATAGCCCAGATTTTTCAGGTCGGAGGCAACACTTTCACAGGAGGTGGATTTCAGGATGGTCTTGTAGGGATACTCGCCCAGTCCGAAATACTGCATACCCATACCGGTGAGAATTTCAAATTCCGTGTTGGCGGTGCCGGCCCCTACCACCGGAACGGTCAGGTAACCGGAAGAGTAGTTGTTGTACAGGTTATCAAAATTAGGCACCGGGTTTTCGGAAAAATTCAGAAAGTTTACTTCTTTGGGGTCCGTAAAGGATTCCAGCAGCACGCAGATAATGTTGGGCAGGTCTTCTGTTGCGGAAGGTTTGTCTTCTGCAGCGGAGAGAGCTTCGTCCACCGTTTCCTGAGAATAATCTCTGGGGGCGGTCATGCCCTGGTCCACCACGCTGGCGGAAAAGCTGTATACAAATCCATAGTCCTCATAGCCCTCGGCAATATTTTCAAAATAATCGGCCAGTATGTTGTTGCTCACTGCGGCCTGCGTTACCATGGGAATGAAAAATGCGAAAATCCCAATGGCGCCGATACTGGCAAAACGGTTCTGTTTCCCCTGATACCGGGGGCCTTTTTTCCATAATACAATGATTCCCGCCAGTACGACCGCAACCAGAAGGATTACGGCAAGGGCCTCGCCTTTACTGAAATAATTGCTCTGCATGGTAAACAGGTCGTTAATCAGCTTTACGTCCGTATAGGTAAAGGGTGTGACACGTTTGGCAAGGATGCATCCGTTGATGGTTCCGAGAAACAGCCATGCCACGCAGATGACGGTACGCATCAGGGCCCGCCTGCGGAAGAAATATACCAGATGCAGGGAGGTAAATACAATCATGGAATTATATAAAAATACCAGGCTCCGGTCGAACATAAACTGAAAAGCATCCACAAAAGAATGTCTGGAAATCATTTCTATGAAAAAGCAGATACTGCAGGCCAGCAGATAATGAAATACCAGAGAATAGCGGTTCAGGATATGTATCAGAGCTTTCTTCTGTTCCGGTTTCAGGATATGCTTCCGGGGACGTGCATTTCTTTTTTCCCGAAAAGCCTTGTATTTTGCTGCAACTTTCTGTAAAGTGTTTTTTGCGGTATAAAACATTACGTCACCATCCTTAATTTATGCTGAAAATCCAATATGTGAACTGATTGTGAACAAAATATGAATATTGCAATTTCCATAGCAAAGATTAGCTTACTTTTTGGGAAAAGTCAACTGATAAATACAATTTTTATACATACCATAATAAATATTAAGAATTTCTTTATAAATTTGGTGAAATTTCCAAAGAAATTTATTATCTTTTTTATTATACGAACGGAGAGGAAAGAAATATGTTAAATGAAAAAGAAGCACAGGAATTTCTGGAAGAGACAGGACGGACAGGGGGGATTCGGCCCGGCCTTGCTGTCATGCGGGCATTGATGAAGGAACTGGGCGATGTGCAGGATAAGCTGCACATCATTCATGTGGCGGGAACCAACGGGAAAGGCTCTGTGTGCGCCATGCTTTCCTCCGTGCTGCAGGAAGCAGGATACCGGGTGGGCATGTATACGTCCCCGGCGGTATTTCACAGGCGGGAACAGTATCAGGTGAACGGGGAATGGATGACCCCGGCGGAGTTCGCAGAGGTGATAAGCGATGTGAAAGAAGGCTGCGAACAGGTCAGGGCAAAAGGCGGCCGGCTGCCCACGGTGTTTGAGATTGAAACAGCAGCGGCTTTTCTGTATTTTTACCGGAAATGCTGCCAGGCGGTGGTACTGGAGACAGGCATGGGGGGAGCGGAAGACGCCACCAATATAATAAGGAAACCTCTGGTGAGCGTTCTCACATCCATCAGCATGGACCATATGAAATTTCTGGGAAACAGTCCGGAGGAAATCGCCCGCCAGAAAGCGGGAATCATCAAAGAACACGGAACAGCAGTGGTTCTCAGGCCCCGGCAGGAGCAGGTCAGACAGGTGCTGGAAGAAGCGTGCAGAAAGCGTCAGGCAGTGCTTTATTATGGGGAACCGGAGCGGGCCGCTCAGGTGCGCAGGGAGCAGGGACAGCTTTGCTTTTTCTGTGAGGAAACGGGAGAAATCCGGCTGTCCATGACGGGGAGGTATCAGGTGGAAAATGCAGTCTGCGTACTGGAAACCGTGAAAGTATTAAGAAAAATGGGATGGGATATTTCCGGAGAAGTTCTGGTCAGAGGGCTGGAACATGCCCGCTGGGAAGGGCGGTTTTCTGCGGTGTGCCGGAAGCCTTTGTTCCTGCTGGACGGGGCCCATAATGAGGACGCGGCAAAAAAATTGCGGGAAACTTTGAAAATGGGTTTTACAAATGGAAAAATAATCTATATAATAGGAGTACTTGCAGATAAAGAGCATGAGAAAATGTTAAAGCTCCTGCTGCCTCTGGCCTGGAAAGTATTTACCGTTACGCCGGATCATCCCAGAGGCCTGGACGGACAGATTCTGGCGCAGGAGGCCCGCCGGTATCACGATGATGTGACCTGCTGCCGGAAGGTTTCGGAAGCGGTATCGGCTGCGCTGGCCCTGGCGGAGCAGGAACATGCCATGATACTTGCCTTTGGCTCTTTGTCGTATCTGAGAGAGATTAAGGAGAACATGTGCCATGATAGATAAAGGGAAAATAGAACAGGCTGTAACCCTTCTGCTGGAAGGAATGGGAGAGGATGTAAACCGGGAAGGCCTGAAAGAGACACCTGGCCGGATTGCCAGAATGTATGAGGAGATTTTTGCAGGGATTGACCAGACGCCGGAGCCATATCTCACCAGGACATTTTCGGTGGAAAACAGCGGCATGGTGCTGGAAAAAGATATTGTGTTTTATTCCACCTGCGAACACCATCTTCTTCCTTTTTACGGAAAGGCGCACATTGCCTATCTTCCCGACGGAAAAGTGGTGGGGTTAAGCAAACTGGCCAGAACCGTGGAGGTGTATGCAAGGAGGCCTCAGCTTCAGGAGCAGATGACAGCTCAGATTGCAGACGCTCTGATGGAATATCTGCGGCCGAAAGGCGTGATGGTAATGGTGGAGGCAGAGCACATGTGCATGACCATGCGGGGTGTGAAAAAGCCCGGCACTCAGACCGTAACACTGGTAACCAGAGGGGCTTTTGCGCAGGAGGAAAAGCTGCAGGAAGAATTCTGGCGGATGATGGGGCGATGATAATAAGACAGCAGTGAGAGGAGACATCATGAAGAACAGTATAAAGATAGGCAACAGAGTTTTTGACACGGAAACCCGCACATATATCATGGGAATTCTGAATGTAACGCCGGATTCCTTTTCTGACGGGGGCCGGTTTAACAGTTTTGACCGGGCCCTTGCCCATGTGGAGCAGATGGCGGCAGAAGGGGCCGATATCATTGATGTGGGCGGCGAATCCACCAGGCCGGGACATCAGCAGATTTCAGCGGAGGAGGAAGTGGAGCGGACAGCTCCTGTCATTGAAAAAATAAAAGCGCGGTTTGACATTCCTGTTTCCACAGACACTTACAAAACGGAGGTGGCCAGAGCTGCTCTGGAGGCGGGGGCCGATATGATTAACGACGTCTGGGGCCTGAAATACGACAGAGAACTGGCAGAACTGATTGGAAGCTCCGGGGCTGCCTGCTGCCTGATGCACAACCGGAAGGAAAGCCTTTACCGGAATCTGATGGAAGAACTGAAATCTGATTTGCAGGAAACCCTGGCAATTGCCAGAGCAGGAGGAATTTCAGATGAGAAAATTATCCTGGATCCAGGGGTTGGGTTCGGGAAGACATATGAGCACAATCTGGAGGTAATCTGTAAGCTGAAGGAACTGAAAAGCCTGGGATTTCCCATACTGCTGGGAGCTTCCAGAAAATCTGTGATTGGCCTGACCCTGGACCTTCCTGTAACAGAGCGAATGGAGGGCACGCTGGTTACCACGGTGCAGGCAGTCATGAGCGGATGTGCGTTTGTGAGAGTCCACGATATCCGGGAGAATAAACGGGCCATTCAGATGGCGGAGGCAGTCCGGGATGGATGGAAGCAGGTACAGGCGGAAAGATAAAGCCCGGACAAAGGCCTGTATGAAACGACAGAAGTGGAAGAAAAGGGAAGCAGATGCGGGAAAGGAAAGAGGGAAAGGACGACGGATATGGAAAATAGCAGAAATCCGGATAAAATACACATCAGGAACCTGGAAGTGTTTGGAAAGCACGGGGTACTGCCGGAAGAAAACAGACTGGGACAGAAATTTCAGATTAATGCAGTTCTTTACACCCATACCAGAGAAGCCGGATTAAAAGACGATTTAACAAAGACAATTCATTATGGAGAAGTCTCGCGTTTTATGTCTTCTTTTATGATGGAGCATACCTTTCAGCTTGTTGAGACGGCAGCGGAGCAGATGGCCCGCGCCCTGCTCCTTGCCTTTCCGGCCCTGGAGAACATCCGGCTTGAAATTGTAAAACCCTGGGCTCCCATCGGCCTGCCCCTGGAATCCGTATCTGTGGAGATTGAGCGGGGCTGGCACCAGGCTTTTGTGGCTATGGGCTCCAATCTGGGAAACCGGGAGGAATACCTGCAGCAAGCAGTCACAGCCCTGAAGAACCTGGAGGACTGTGAGGTGGAACAGGTGTCCGGGATTCTTGCGACCAGGCCTTACGGGATGACAGACCAGCCGGATTTCCTGAATGGAATGGTAAAACTGCGGACGCTGCTGACGCCCTGGGAACTGCTGGAGCAGCTTCACCGGACAGAACAGGAGGCCGGCCGGGAACGTCTGGTGCACTGGGGGCCAAGAACGCTGGATCTGGATATTATTTTCTATGATGACTGCGTCATTGACACACCGGATCTGACCATTCCCCACCCGGATATGAAGAACCGGGAGTTTGTACTGAAACCGCTGGCAGAGCTGGCGCCTCAGTTCCGTCATCCTCTGCTGGGTAAAACTGCGGCACGGATGCTGGCGGAACTGCAGCAGATGGACACATAATCGGAAGAAACGGGCTTTACACTTTAAAGGCCGTCTGATATAATAGGAGCGGTAACTGGAAGATATGATGTATAAATGTTATATTGAGCTGAAAGTTACATTATCGAGCCTGGGTGTTAATCTTACAGAGCCTGACAGAATCAGAGAATAAGAAGAAAAGCGAGGGATAACATGTTCAGATAATCCATTTTGTATCAACAGAAAATTTTTTCTGATTGTTTGCCGAAGCGGATTCTGTACGTGATATTCCGAATGTTGTCTGCACAGACAGGTAATTGTCTGTACGCAGAGTACTACGGGAAAATTTATGATGTGATACCGGAATCATGTCCGGGAGAAATCTGCTTTCGGCGGCAATCCTTGCCTTCAGGTGAAAGCAGATTTTGACGTATTTCAGAACATGGGAATTTTCTGAATTCCGGTTCCGGAGCCGTACAGGAGGAGGTATCATTATGTTACAGTTGAAAAATATAACCATTACACATAGAAAAGACTTAAGGGAAATCGTAAAGGATTTTTCCTTTGTATTACATCCGGGAGATAAGGCGGTTATCATCGGGGAAGAAGGAAACGGGAAATCCACGCTGCTGAAGCTGATTTATCAGGAAGCTCTGATAGAACCCTATGCGGAATATACCGGAGAAATTATCCGCAATGGCAACCGTATGGGCTATCTGGCCCAGGAACTGTCCCCGGAGCAGAAGAGGGGAAGAGTAGACGAATATTTTTATCAGATTCCCGTATTTTTTGAAAAGACCCCCAAAGAGCTGGGAGCCCTGGCCAGAGAGCTGGGACTTTCCGGAAGTTTCTTTTTTGAAGACAGAGAAATCCGTACCTTGTCCGGCGGAGAAAAGGTAAAAATGCAGATGGCGGGAATTTTGCTGAACCAGCCGGATATCCTGTTGCTGGACGAACCTTCCAACGACATTGATTTGAATACGCTGGAGTGGCTGGAGCGGTTTATCAGCCGGAGTAATTTGCCGGTGCTCTATGTATCCCATGACGAGACGTTCATCCGGCGGACTGCCAATGTGATTGTTCATATGGAACAGGTGAAGCGCAAAACCGCGGCCAGGCATACCATAGCAAAAATGGGGTACGACCAGTATATCCGGGAACGGCTGAACGGTCTGCAGCGGCAGGAACAGCTTGCCCGCAAAGAGCGCAGTGAGCATGATAAGCAGATGGAGCGGTACCGGAAGATTCAGCAGAAGGTGGAGCATCAGCAGAATGTTATAACCAGACAGGATCCCCATGGAGGACAGATGCTGAAAAAGAAAATGCACAGCGTAAAAGCCATGGGCAGAAGGCTGGAAAAGCAGCAGGAAAACCGGACGGAACTGCCGGATACGGAAGAAGCTATTTTTGCCGCATTTTCCGGAGATATCCGAATTCCAAACGGGAAAATAATTCTGGATTTAACTATTGACACATTGTACACAGAAGAATATGGAAAGAAACTGGCGGAGAATATTCATCTGCGGGTACAGGGCCCGGAAAAAATCTGTATTGTGGGCAGAAACGGAGCGGGGAAGACCACGCTTCTTTCCAGGATTGCAGAGGAACTGCTGAAAAGAACCGATATTCATGCGGCCTGTATGCCTCAGAATTATGAAGAACTGCTGGAGATGGAAAAAACTCCGGTGGAATTTCTGCAGAAATCCTGTGACAGAGAGGAATATGGCAGAATCCGCACGTATCTGGGCAGTATGAAATATACGTCCGATGAAATGGAGCACAGTATCTCGGAGCTGTCCGGGGGACAGAAAGCAAAGCTGCTTTTCCTGAAAATGAGCATGGACGGTAATGACGTGCTGATTCTGGACGAGCCAACCCGGAATTTTTCGCCCCTGTCAGGCCCGGTCATCCGGCAGCTTCTGAAAAATTATGGAGGAGCCATTATCAGCGTGTCTCACGACAGGAATTATGTGGCTGAAGTCTGCCAGAAGGTTTACCGGCTGACGGAACAGGGGCTGGAGCCTGTTTCGGCTGAGTTTGGAAAGGAATCGTAACGAAGGGCACAGGGAGGATTGGGATGGAAGCACAGAGCTTTGCCTTTGAAAAAGTAAATGATGGAATCCGTATTCTGAGATGTTACGGCGTCAGCGGCAGAGTAACCATTCCGGAGGCACTGGAAGGCCTCCCGGTGACGGAGGTGGCAGATTATACCTTTGCGGAAGAGATGGACTGGGAGCCGGAAAATACCAGCGGCCTGCCCTGTATCTGCGGCGACGCATTAGAAGAACTGGATTTGCCTCAGACTGTCCGGCGGCTGGGCAGGTATGTGTTTTATAACTGTACCGGGTTTCGGAAGCTGTCCTTTTACAGCAACATTGCGTATATGGGAGCCGGCGGCTTTACCGGATGCGGAAATCTGGCTCATCTTGTGTGTTATCAGCAGGACGGGCCCTCCTGTCTCCGGGAAATCCTGCAGGATTTGAAACAGTCGGTGGTGGTGGACTGTTATTGGGACAGGGCTCCGGCGGCTGCCGGGGGTTCGGACAGCCAGAACCAGCGGGGGGAGGCGGAAGGCAGTTCTGAGAGGAGAAATCTCAGGTGCCGTCTGGTCTATCCGGAATTTTTTGAAGAAGCCGTGGAAAATACCCCGGCCAGAATTATTTCCACCCAGACCCATGGCATGGGCATCCAGTACCGGAATACCTTTCGGAATACCGGAATTGTTTTTGCGGAGTATGATAAACTTTTTGAAACAGGGAAATATAATATGGATTTAACAGATAATATAAAGATATCTGCGGCAAGGCTTTCCTGCCCCTGGGAATTATCGGAAGATGCCGAAGCCGGATATGCTTCCTGGCTGAGGCAGCACATCCGGGAAGGGGCGGCATATTTCCTGGAACAGGGACAGCGGGAAGAAATAAAGTGGATGGCCGAATCTTTTGCGGAGACAAAAGAGGAGCTGGACCTTCTGGTGCAGGCAGCCGGGGTTCGGAAGGACACGGAAGTTTTAAGCAGTCTGATGGATATCTCTCACCGGCGGTTTCCGGGGAAGCGGAAGCGGTTCGCTTTGTGATTCTTTATGAAAGGATGTCATGATGTTTGAGGAAGCATTACTGGAAAAAGTGGATATCTGCAACGAAATCCTGCGGGACGTAAGAAGTGAACTGTATCTGAATCTGCGGTTTCTGGATGTGGCCCTGCACAGCCTGGAGCCGGAGCCTTCCATGGCTCTGAGGACTGCGGCCACGGATGGTCTGGTCTATCGTTATAATCCGGAATTTCTTACGGAGCAGTATAAAATCGGCACGGTTCCGGTGAACCGCTGTTATCTGCACAGTATCCTGCACTGCCTGTATGGGCATATCTGGAAACAGAGGCAGGAAGAAGAACTTATGTACTGGAATCTTGCCTGTGACATTGCGGCGGAATATGTGCTGGACAGCCTGCCTCTGCGGTGCCTGCGCAATCCTCCCAAACCTTACCGCCGGGCGGTCTACGACGGTCTCATGAAAAAAATTCCGGTGATTCACGGGGAGGGAGTGTTTCATTTGCTGCAGAAAGCAGAGCCTGATATCCGGGTGACAGCCAGACTGATACAGGAATTTACCGTGGATGATCATATGCTCTGGCAGCGGGAGCCTTCCGGGCCGAAATCTCCCCTGGAGCAGCAGAACCGCTGGCAGGAGATTCGGGATAAAATGGAGACGGAGCTGGAGACTTTTTCCAAAGAGGCAGCGGAGGATTCCAGAGGGCTGCAGGAACAGCTTCGGGTGGAGAACCGGGAACGGTATGATTACCGGGAGTTTCTGAGAAAGTTTTGTGTGCTGAAAGAAGAAATGCAGGTGGATCTGGACAGTTTCGACTATATCTTTTACAATTACGGCATGGAATTATATGGGAATATGCCCCTGATTGAGCACCAGGAGACCCGTGAAATGCAGAAAATCGAAGATTTTGTGATTGTGATTGACACCTCCATGTCCTGCAAGGCAGTGCTGGTGCGGAAATTTCTGGAGGAGACTTACAGTATCTTAAGCCAGTCGGAATCTTTTTACCGCAGGTTCTGCATTCATATCATCCAGTGCGACGAGCGGGTGCAGTCGGATGTGGAGATAGAAAACCGGCGTCAGCTTGAGGAATATATGGAGCAGTTTCAGTTGAAGGGCATGGGCGGCACGGATTTCCGTCCGGCTTTTTCCTATGTAAATACTCTTCTGGAGAAAAAGAGTTTCCAAAAGCTCCGGGGACTGATTTATTTTACGGACGGATATGGAATCTATCCCCTGAAAAAACCGGTGTATGACACAGCCTTTGTATTTTTCCGGGAAGATTATCAGGATGTGGACGTGCCTCCCTGGGCCATCAAACTGATTCTGGGAGAAGAAGAACTGCAGACATTATGAGAAAGAGGGACATAAGATTATGAATATCAGACGAGTGAAGGAAGAAATCAGAAACACCATAGAGGCTTATCTGAAAAAAGATACGTTCGGGGCTTATGAAATCCCTTCCATCCGCCAGCGTCCGGTGCTTCTGCTGGGGCCTCCCGGCGTGGGCAAAACCCAGATTATGGAACAGATTTCCAGAGAGTGCGGAATCGGGCTGGTAGCCTATACGATTACCCATCATACCAGACAGAGCGCCATTGGCCTTCCTTTTATTTCCAGAAAACAATACGGCGGCCGGGAATACGCGGTGACGGAATACACCATGAGTGAGATTGTGGCTTCCATTTACGATAAAATGGAGCAGACCGGCCTGAGAGAGGGAATTCTGTTCATTGATGAGATTAACTGCGTATCGGAAACCCTGGCGCCGGCCATGCTGCAGTTTCTGCAATGCAAATCCTTCGGCAACCATAAGATTCCCGAAGGCTGGGTGATTGTGGCGGCCGGGAATCCCCCGGAATACAACAAATCCGTCCGGGAATTCGACGTGGTGACCATGGACCGGGTGAAAAAGATAGAGGTGGAAGCAGATTTCGAGGTATGGAAGGAGTACGCTTACCATCAGGGAATCCATGGGGCTGTGATTTCCTATCTGAATACCAGAAAACAGCATTTTTACCAGATGGAAACCACCATAGACGGAAGGAATTTTGCCACTCCCAGAGGCTGGGAGGATTTGTCTGATTTTATAAAAGTGTACCGGCAGCTTGGGAAAACCGTGGACAGGGAAGTGGTGGGTCAGTATATCCAGTTTCCGAAAATCGCGAAAGATTTTGCCAACTATCTGGAATTATATGATAAATATCAGACGGATTACCAGATGGATGAGATTTTTCAGGGGCGGCCGGATGAAATCCTGCTGAAAAAAATTGCCCATGCTTCCTTTGACGAGCGTCTCAGCGTTCTGGGATTGATTCTTTCCAGAGTCAATGAAGAACTGAAAAAGGCGGTTCAGCGGGAAGACTACATGGAAATGCTGCAGTCCTGCCTGCTGGAGTTCCGGGAACTGACAGAAGCAGCTTCTGCAACAGCGGAAGGCGGCCAGTTGTTTGAATGCGTGTGCCGGAAATTAAATACAGATTATACTAATAAGCGAAAAGCGGAACTGCTCGCCCGTGAGGAAGAACGACAGTACCGCAGACTGATTCAGACCATGGAAAGATTTTTACAGACCCTGAAACTGGAACCGGCCGGAGAACCCAAAAAAGCATTTTGGCGTGTCAGAGAGCTGTTTGAAGGAGAAAATCAGAGCTACGAGAGGCAGCAGGAACTGGCCCTGCAGACGCTGGAATACGCCTTTGACTTCCTGGAAGGAGCTTTCGGCACCGGACAGGAACTGGTTATGTTTATCACAGAGCTGAATTCCGGATATTACAGCGTAAGATTTCTGCAGAATGGCGGCTGTGAACGGTATTACCGGTATAACCGGGAACTGCTGTTTGATGAAAAGCGCAGGAAACTGCTGGAGCGGCTGGAGTAGAAATATTGCACGCAGGCAATTGCGAAACTCAATAATTGTACTAATTTCATGTACAATTCGGTGAATTTGAGTACAAATGTTTTCCTCATGCAAAAGGTGAGAAATGCATTTCAGCACCATGGAAGCGAGACTTAAAAGAGAATGGAAGCCTTTGCTGACATGCTCTTTCGTAGTCAAAGGCTCGCTGGAATGTTCAGTGCGTCCGGCATTTCGGCCTTTTCGTATGATGAAAATATTTCATGGAAAGTGTAGAAATTGTACATGAAATTTTGATAATCAGATAGTTTCGCAATTGCCTGAAATATTGCACAGGAAGAAAGGAGACACTATGAGAAAGACAACGATTCTCTTTGATTTGGACGGAACGCTGGTCAATACGGAAGAGGGTGTTGGAAAAAGCGTGCGGTACGCACTGGATAAATATGGAATACCGGAACCGGACAGAGCCACTATCCGACGATTTATCGGCCCCCTTCTGGCAGATTCTTTTCAGCGGGAATACGGGTTTTCCGAGGAAAAGGCAAAAGAGGCGGATCTGGTTTTCCGGGAACGTTATGAAACCATCGGACTGTTTGAATGTGAGCTGTTTCCCGGTGTGGAAGAAGCATTAAAAATTCTGAAGGAAAAAGGGTATAAAATCAGCGTGGCCTCCTCGAAGGAGGAAGTGCCCTGCCGCCGGATTCTGGAACGCCTTGGCGTGGCTCAGTATTTCGATTTGATAGGGGGAGCCAGACTGAAAGAAAATATAGGCACCAAGATAGAAGTGCTGCATGACGTTATGAAACGTCTCGGCATTTCCCATAAGGAAGAAGTGGTGCTGATTGGAGACAGCCGGTATGACGCCAGGGGAGCCAGAGAGGCGGGCATTGACTGTATCGGTGTTTCCTATGGATTTGAGGAAGATTTTGAGGAAATGAGAAAAGCCGGGGTAACGGAAATCTTTGATACGCTGGCGGAGGTAATTGAGTATCTGGAAAGGAGCAGGGAAGATGAGTATTAGAATTGGTATTTCAGGTTATGGAAATCTCGGAAGAGGCGTGGAGTGTGCGGTGAAACAGAATCCCGATATGGAGCTTGCGGCGGTATTTACCAGAAGGGAGCCGGAATCCCTTTCCATTCTCACAAAAGAAGCGGCTGTATGCCACGTTTCTCAGGCGGAGGAATGGAAAGATAAGATTGATGTAATGATTCTCTGCGGTGGGAGCGCCACGGACCTGCCGGAGCAGACGCCGGAGTATGCGAAATATTTCAATGTGGTGGACAGCTTTGACACTCATGCAAAAATTCCGGAGCATTTTGCGAATGTGGATGCGGCTGCAAAAGAAAACGGGCACGTGGGAATTATTTCTGTGGGCTGGGATCCTGGTATGTTTTCCTTAAACCGCATGTACGCCAATGCAATTCTGCCGGAAGGGAAAGACTATACGTTCTGGGGAAAGGGCGTCAGCCAGGGCCACTCGGACGCTGTACGCCGGATTCCGGGCGTGAAAAATGCAAAGCAGTACACCATTCCGGTGGACAGCGCCCTGGACGCTGTACGGGCCGGGGAGAATCCGGAGCTTACCACAAGACAGAAACATACCAGAGAATGTTTTGTGGTGCTGGAAGAGGGAGCAGACGGGGCGAAAGTGGAAGAAGCCATTAAGACCATGCCCAATTATTTTGCAGATTATGATACAACGGTGCATTTTATCAGTGAGGAAGAGCTGCTGAAAAATCACAGCGGGATTCCCCATGGAGGATTTGTCATCCGCTCCGGTAAAACCGGCCGGGAACAGGAACACAGCCACGTGATTGAATACAGCCTGAAACTGGATTCCAATCCGGAATTTACCGCCAGTGTGATTGCAGCCTATGCCAGAGCAGCTTACCGTCTGGCGCAGGAAGGACAGACGGGATGCAAAACCGTATTTGATGTTGCACCGGCTTATCTCAGTGCCCGGAGCGGGGAGGAACTGCGGAAGCATTTGCTGTAAAGGGTTGGAATGATTGATTTAATTTTATTTAACGATTCCGTTTCTATAGTAGAGTATATGTTGTATTTTTAAAAGGTTTGAGTCATATCCCATCAATCTAATGAATATATGGATTGATGGGATATGTGATATTTATGCATAAAACAGGAAAAAAATGGTGGAATATATACGGAAAAAGAATTATAATTGCTATAACAAATGAAGGGGAGGTAAAAATACTTGAGAAAAGGCATTTATCTGAATGATACTATTCATGGTTTGGTTGCATTGTCTGAGTATGAAAAGAGAATTATTTCTACTATAGGTTTTAACCGTTTGCATGATGTGTATCAGAATTCAACAGTTTATCTTACATTTCCGACTAACAGAACAAAGCGTTTTGAGCATTCTATTGGGACTATGAAACTTTGTTCAGATATGTTTTTTTATTCTGTATTGAACGCATCTGAAGAAATGTTGGATAAAATGTATCAAATTTTTGAGAATGAGTTTTCAGAGATTTTAGGGGAAATAAAAGAAAAACCAGATTTTTGTGATCAGAAGTTAGGAGGAGTAACTCCGGGAGAAATGCCTCAAATTGATTTTGATAAATTGCGGCATTCGCTGATACCTAATAATGTGTCCTCTGAATATCAGATTATCCACATTATTTTAATTCAGGCGATTCGGGCAGCGGCATTGCTGCATGATATTGGGCATCCGCCCTTTAGCCACGTTGTTGAGTATGCTTTAAAAGCGGTTTATCAGGAATACAAAAGTTTTGAGAGCACTGACAATCATAATCTTCAGAAGTATTTGGAAATTATGTCTAAATATTTTGAAGATAATAAGAAACTTCATGAACAAATGGGTGACGAAATAAGTAATAGTATACTATCAGAAATAATAACAAGAATTACGGATGAATATGAGAGATATAATGAAAATTTATTTGAAGTTCTTGTTTGGGAAAGCGTGAAAAGAATTTTTCAGGAAAAAGGTGCATTTGGCTCGTTGCATAGAATAATTGACAGCAGTCTCGATGGAGACAGACTGGATTATGTAACAAGAGATTCCATTAATTCAGGAATGAATTCAGGACAGATTGACTATACAAGAATTATTAATGATATGCAATTAATAGTAAATGGAGAAGAAATTTTGTTTTGTATTCCTCTGAAAGCGGTTAACTCTGTAGAGGATTTCATTAAACGTCGTTTTAATATATATAAGGATATTATTTACCATCACAGAGTCATTAAAACAGATTATTTACTGGAGTATACAGTAAGGGATCTTGTTAAAGAATATCTAAGTAAGCAGTCTGAAGAACCAAATCATCAAAATAATAAAGTAGTAATTCCTTTTGATGTGTCAGGATTATGGTTTCCATTAGGCAACGCTACAACTGTGGAAAAATCAAATGCGTTGTCACAATGGAATGATTCGTGGCTGATGACCGTATTAAAACAAATTTTTTATACGGAATATTATCGTAATAAAAATATAAAAAAGGTTCATCAGAATACATTTTATCACAGCGATTATCCGAATTATTGCGTAATAACAAATGTTATTATTCTCTGATTAAACGTAGTGAGAATTTTAAGACTATTGATGATGCTGTAAAGGAAACTTTGTTACGAAGTAAGGAGGCTATTGGAAAAATTGTTTTAAAAGTGAATACATTGTCCGGTCAGTCAGGATTAGCTGCACCACCAGATGGTACTATGGTGGATATGAGTGCAACTTTGGATTTTATTGATGAAATTTTAGGCGGTACGGCCAAAGCTGCCGGAGGATTTGTAATGTCTTTTATTTCCAAACATTATAAGGCGATAGGAATGAGTTCTATAGAAACGCTTATACGGGATATTGTTACAGAAGAAACACAAAATATGTTTGTTAATGTAGAACTATATGATACAATTGTTGTATTTAAAAGTATTTCTATTGGGTTGGATCAGCCAATATACTTTTATGATAATTATGGAAATATATCTATATTAGATGAAATAAGTGGGATTTCTGATATATTGAGGCTTGATGCCGATTATTTGCCGGTTTTTTATATTTACGTATTGATGAAAGATGGAAGTTCTATAATAAAAGAAAAGAGAGATGAGCTTTTGGGAAAAATAGGAAACAGAATAGGCAATATGATTGTTCAAAAGATAATTGAAGCACTTAAAAAAAGAATAAATGAAATGGAGGAGCAAATATGTGTAGAGTAGTAATAAGCAATTCTAAAAGAGAGGCAGAATTTATAATTTATAATCATCTTTTCTCAAAAAAGAATTATAGGTTCACAATTCCACAGCTTGTTGGAGAATTGCAGGAGTACAAACTAAATTTGTCTCAGGAATATGTTCAGGCAGAAATAGATGAGTTTGTTGAAGCAGGATTAATTCATCAGAAATTCAGAACCTATTCTACCTGTAGCAGGTAGAATTTATAGTGGGAATACGGAGGTTTTTGTGTGAGTTTTTCCTGTTTTTCTAAGGCTGACTGTGAAATTACGGTTTTCAAAATGAAATGTAAAAGCAAGGCGAATATTGCTTCATAATTACAGGAAAATGCAGTTCTTTGAAGGTAGCGTTTGATAAGTGGCTGTTAATAAAAGAGATATAAAGGGTTTTCCGGAAACTGCCGATATGTACTTTAGCTACGGATGGCATTTATTTCCAGGGAGGATGGGAATAAGTGCCATTTTTTATCTTATAAGACAAAAACAAAGATGCGCACTCGTGCAAGAGGAAAATGTCACTTCGTGACCGTCCTAAGGTATCCCCCAGGCAAGCCTGGTACCCCTTAGGACAAATCCGCACTCGGCGCAGCAAAGTGTTCAGGTCTACGCTCCGCTTCGGTCCGCGCTAAACGGACATCCACAGGATGTCCAGCGCCCCTCATGGATGAGGGGATGGGGAGTTGCTGTGGGCATGGCCACTTTGTTATCTTATAGGAAATACCGTGTTACTGTGAAGTGCTAAAGTATATAGATTTCCTATAAGATAAAACCATTATGCTGCAGGAAAGGCATTCTTTTTTAAGGAGGAAACATTATGTCAGATAAAGTACAGGGAACTTTCGGAAACAGTTATTTTACACAGACAGTACAGGGCTATGCCGCAGGAGTAATACAGGAAGAAAAAAAGCAGGGAGCTTTCGGCGGAAAGCTGGCGGCGGAATACGCCCGCATGGAACAGGCAAGAATTCTGGATGAGATGGATCATTCTGCCGTGGAATACAGAGGTTACGGGGCAGACGGCATGTGGAAAGGCAACTTTTTCTCCGGGGATGCTCAGAATCTGAAGGAAGCGTATGATGGCGATAAGGACGGACAGGAAAAACAGCAGGATATGATGAAACATATATCTCCTGAGACAAAAGAAGCGGCAGTCCGGAAACTGACCGGGGACCGAAATGCGCCCTATTCCATACTGGCAGACGGAAACGGGGAGATAATTTATAATGGAGTAATCTTCCGCTGTGATTATGAAAATAACAGGCTCTGTCTGGGAGATGTGTCCAATCCGGATAACTGTCTGAATATCCCTCTGGAAAAAGGCGGCAGCCTGGTGGTAAACCGGAACAATATCGACGGGCTGGTGAAAGCCATCGGTATGTTTTCTCCGGCAGATGTGCGGCGGATTATGCAGGCTCTTGCCCAGGATGCGAAGGTGCGGCAGACAGAACTTCAGATTGAGGATGACACCAGCGGAGAGCAGGTTTTGGAAAAAGAAGATAAGAAAACCGGTGAAATGAAAGCACCGGGGGAAGACGATAAAAAAATCGGCGAAGAAAAAACGCCGGAAGAACATGGAAAGACCGGTCCGGTACAGACGTTGGAGCAGGAAAAAGAGGAATCCCATGAAAAAGCTGTGCAAAACCGGGAAAAGGAAGGAGAACATGAATCAGAAGAATAATCCTTACAGTAACAACGCAATGTTTAAATCGTGGAATGTCATTTATCCCATATTTATCTATTTTGTGGTGGCAAATCTGGCCATGTCGCTGTTTGCCATGCTGGCTTCTGTTCTGGGGGCTGATTACCAGAAACAGTACATGGCTCTGCAGACAGCAGCGGTGGCGGTAACCATACCATTTATTGCCAGATATTATCAGAGGGACAGAAAAGAGCCTACGGTATTCTGGGAACATATGGGGATGGAATTTGCCGGGAAAACCCGTGCTCAGAAAATCATCAACGGAGTGCTGATGTTCCTGGCAGGAGCTGTCATCGGCATGGCGCTGAACAATGTGCTGGCTCTGACCACCCTGGAGGAAATTTCAGAAGGGTATCAGGAGGCAACGGAGAATTTCTTTGCGGGCGGTATTTTCTTTGAACTGCTGGGCGCCTGCTTTCTGACGCCTTTTCTGGAAGAACTGCTTTACCGGGGCGTGGTGTATGGAAGGCTCTGTGATCTGATGATTCTGAACAATGAAAAAAAGACGGAAGAAGGCACAAAACGGGAAAAACGCAGCCGGTTCACAGCAATGTTATTCTCGGCTCTGCTGTTCGGAGTGCTGCATATGAATCTGGTGCAGTTCGTTTATGCAGGGGTACTTGGTATTCTTCTGGCCTGGTTTATGGAACAATCCGGGCATTTTTACGGAGCGCTGCTGGCCCACATGGGTGCCAATCTCACCTCTGTGCTTCGGGTGGAGACCAGACTGTTTGACTGGATGGAGCAGAGCAGAGGCGTGTTTGCAGGAGCCACAGCGGGACTTGGTCTGGCGGGAATTGTTCTGATTGGAGCAATCTGGCTGCAGAACAGAAAGGGACAGGATGTAACAGACGGTTAAAAGAGCGGCTGTCCTGCTGTATGACCATTTTCTGTTGCCATGGCCGCTACAATAACCAGACGTGGAGTATCGGCTGAAAGATTTGGCCGTACCGTGATATTTTAAGAAAAGGAGCTGTTGCAAAATACAGCTCTTTTTATGTTGCAGGAAAATCTTTCCTGTAACATAAAAAATCTCCGGCAGAACAGGCGGAGATTGAAATCTTATAAAATGGTTATACTAAAAATGCAACATTTCTTACAATAATGTTGCATTTTTCTTTACAGTTCTTATATCGGAGCTTCTCTGAAAAACTTTAGCCCCTGAATTTATTTTTCAGGAGAAATTCTTATGACAAATCAATTTTTGTAAAAACAGAATCCCGCTCGTCCTGTTCAATTCCAAGATATTTTTTTGTGACCCGGTAGGAAGAATGATTGAAAATGTCCATTAAAAGAGCAGGGGGAACCCCCTGTTTCCATGCATGATAACCGAAAGTTTTGCGGAGGGAATGGCAGCTCACATGAGAGGTGTGCAGTGTTTCCTCCGCCGCTTTTTTCATAATGCGGAAGGCCTGGGAGCGGCTCAGAGGCCTTCTGTAATCGGTTGTTTTTGTGAAAATATAATCTTCCGGAGCCGGATTGCGGCTTTTCATGTAAAGATGCAGCGTTTCTTTCAGGTGGTCATTCAGGGCCACCATATTTTCTTTTCCGGTCTTGTGCTCCCTGAGAAATAAATGCCCCCGAAAGCATTTTTCCTCAAAATCATACACATCTTCCCAGTTCAGATTCAGAATGTCGCTGATACGCAGAGCGGTGTGCAGTCCGAACAGGACCAGGGCATAGTTCCTGATGTTGGGCTGGCAGTTCTGATAATAATCCAGAAATTTTTTCAAATCATCTTTTCCCCGAATTGGCTGTGTTGTTCCCATATTCCATACCTCCATTCTGCAACATTATTGTAAGAACTGTTGCAAACGTTTTTCTTAAGTAAAAAGTTCTTTGGATTTCCCATATGACAGAAATTTTATCATGGTAAAGTGCAAAAGTACAGGGATTTCCGGTAACAGGAATCATGCAGCCCCGGATTGCAACGGTAAAAACTGGATTCCGGGAGAGAACAGGAGGTTGAAATGCTGAAATTATCAGTAAGGCCGGGAGAATATGTGCTGATTGGGGATGATATCAAGCTGGTATTTGCGGGAGGAAGTTCCAACAATCTGCGGATTCTGATTGATGCTCCCAGAGCTTATAACATTGTGAGAAGCGAGGCGCTGGAGCGTTACGGAATGGCAGCGGATCCGGGCAATGAGGTAAAGCATTACCGGGACAGAGAACTTTCTCCGGAGGCAAAGGAGAAAATCAAAGCCATTCTCATGGCGGAGCGCAGGAAAGCACGCCGGAAGGAGCGGGCGACGGAGCTGCACAGGTAATAATGCGGAGCAATCCTCTGCTTATTATAAATGCCGGCAGCAGTGCCGGAGTATAACAACATCCGCTGCCTCCTGCAAGAGAGAGGCGGGAGGCGGCCCACATGCACGCAAACGGATTTGCGGCATTAAAGACAAGGAGGAAAAATTATGTCAATGGTAGTACAGCACAATTTAACAGCAATGAATTCCAACAGAATGCTGGGAGTTACCACCAGCGCTCAGGCAAAATCTTCGGAAAAATTATCTTCCGGTTACCGGATTAACCGTGCGGCAGACGATGCGGCAGGACTGACTATTTCCGAGAAAATGAGAAAACAGATTCGCGGTCTGGACCGTGCGTCCACCAACGCAGAAGACGGTGTATCTGCAGTGCAGACAGCAGAGGGAGCTCTGACAGAAGTGCACTCCATGCTGCAGCGTATGAATGAACTGGCTACCCAGGCTTCCAACGGAACCAATTCAGAGTCTGACCGGGATGCCATTCAGGCGGAAATCAACCAGCTGACTACAGAAATCGACCGTGTGGCTGAGACGACCAAATTCAATGAAATCTATCTGCTGAAAGGCAACCGTGCCGGGGCAGTGACCACGCAGAAAGTGGCAGCCCATGACGCAGGCCTTAAGGGAACACTCACCGATTTGGGCGGCGGAACATCCACCTTCGCGCTGGATAAAGCTCTGGAAAACGGGGATAAGGTTACCATTGCCGGACAGGAATATACCATTGGTACCTCAGAAAACCATAAAGAAGCCGGGGAACTGAATACTTCTACGGACGGGTATGTAAAATCTACGGTTGCTCCTTTTATCACAACTACGCTGAATGCAGGAGACAGCGTAACCTATCAGGGAAATACCTATACTTTAACCGATAAAATTGCGGCTGATGACCTGAAATGGAAAGCAGGTGATAAAGTAAAGGTTGGAGGTGTGGAATTTACAGTAGCTGCCGGCAGCGGCGCCCCTGATGAAGCGGCAGGAACTGTTGGTGTGGATGTAGTTGCAAAATTTGTGGAATCTGCCCTGGCAGACGGAAAGCAGGTTGTGGGAACCAATGTGACCGTATCTGAAACAAAAGCGGGTACTACTGCTGCTGCAGATGTGACGAAGGCGGGAAACTTTACCATAGTTTCTGCTCTGGAAGCAGGAGAAATCAGTTCCGCAAAAGTAGTAGACAAAACAGCAGCAACCATTGCAAAAGCAGGTGCAGGACTTTCCACAACAGCTGCAACTTTCGACACAGGAGACAGCGTTACCATAGCCGGCGTTACCACAACTGCTACGGCAGAGACTCCGATTGCGGCAAAAGACGTATATGACGCAGTCAATGCACTGGACGTTGGAGACACGGTAATCGTTGGAAGCGGTACAGACCAGGTTACCTATACCATCGTTGACGAAGCAGATGTGGATGAAGAAGCCTTTAAACTTACAAAAGATGCGATTCTGGCAAAGATTCATGACGGTGACAGTGTCAGCACAGACGGAGGAACAACCACCAATACTGTTATCGGTGACATTGCCCTGCCAAAGAGCGATGAAAAAGTAATCAGCGCCAAAGAGGCTTATTCCATGATGGCAGAAGAACTGCAGAAGGCTTCCAGTATTGGAACCGACGAGGCAGCTGCTGTAACAAATGATGGAAATGGAAAATTCACCATTACACAGGGCTCTGTGGAAGTGAAAAAATCCCTGTCCTTCAACCTCCATGTAGGTTCTGACGCCGATATGACCAATAAGATTACTGTTGATATCGACGCCATGGACGCAGCAGGACTGGGTGTAAAGAACCTGAATGTATCCGATGAAACCGGAACAGCCGCAACCTATGCAATCGACGCCATTGCAGACGCAATTTCCAAAGTATCCGCTCAGCGTTCTGCTCTCGGTGCAGTTCAGAACAGACTGGAGCACACCATCGCCAACCTTGATAACGTTGTGGAAAATACCACAGCAGTAGAATCCAGAATCCGTGATACGGATATGGCATCCGAGATGGTGGAATACAGCAAGAACAATATTCTTGCACAGGCAGGCCAGTCCATGCTTGCACAGGCAAATCAGTCCACACAGGGTGTACTGTCCCTGCTTCAGTAAGCAGTGCAGCCTGTTATTCAGCAGACAGTATGATATGCTGCAATATAAAAGACGCCGGAATGAGCCGGCGTCTTTTTTTCATCTTACAGGAAAGACCTTGCCGCTATAAAGCGTTAAAGTCCATGACTTTCCTATAAGATAAAAATATGGATGCGCACTCGTGCGGACTGTATAAATTTTTTCAGTTGTAAAAAAATTTTCCGTATGATATAGTCAGGTCAGCGAATGGAATTTCCCCCCCCACATACAATTCGTATTCAGGAGAGCCTGACAGAGGCTGATGTTGAAAAGGAAAGAGAAGGAGAAAAATCAAATGAAAGCACCGAAAAACACTTCAGGAGCGGGACTTCCCACCGGGGATCTGAAAAATATTCCGGGAATCGGGAAAAAATGGAACAGCATCTGAAAAATATTGGAATTCACCGTATTGAAGATTTAAATGGAAAAGATCCGGAAGAACTCTATGGACAGGACTGTCTGAAAAAAGGGTTTCAGGAGGACAGGTGCGCCCTGTATGTATACCGCTGCGCAGTATATTATGCGGAGCATGAACAGCACGAAGAGGAAAAATTAAACTGGTGGTACTGGAAAGAGAAAGAATATCCGGAAAAATGATGTCTTCCAGTCTGCAATTCTTACACAATTCTCACACAATTCGTAAAAATCTGAATTTCCTCCGGATTTTAAACGGTAAGACAAAAGAAAAATCAGGAAATATCAGCAGTGAATTGTTTGCAATCACTGCTTTTTATAAAATACTTCCTTATATTATCTGAAAATAATTATTTATATTTATATATAATCATATTATCTGAAAATAAAAAGAAAAAAACTGTTTACAGCGAAGGAAAAAAGGTGTATACTTAGTTCAGACAGAGCAATGATTTACCATGATAAAGTGCCAGGAATGGACAGCAGGGAGGATGAGAACATGCAGGAAACAAAAAGAACAGCCATGGGTATGTATGACCCCGGTTTTGAGCATGACAACTGCGGAATAGGTGCAGTTGTCAATATAAAAGGAGTCAAAAGCCATCAGACGGTGGAAAACGCATTGAAAATTGTAGAGAATTTAAAGCACAGAGCCGGAAAAGACGCGGAAGGCAAGACCGGAGACGGTGTGGGGATTCTGCTACAGATTTCTCATAAATTTTTCAAAAAGGCTGCTCAGGAAGCGGGAATTACGCTGGGAGAAGAGCGGGATTACGGAATCGGCATGTTCTTCTTTTCCCAGGATGAACTGAAACGGAACCAGGCCAGAAAAATGTTTGAAGTCATTGTAAAAAAAGAAGGCATGGAATTTCTGGGCTGGCGGAACGTACCCATTGCTCCTGGACAGCTTGGCCAGAAAGCCGTGGACTGTATGCCTTATATCATGCAGGGGTTTGTGAAGCGGCCCAAAGGGGTGGAACAGGGACTGGATTTTGACCGGAGGCTTTATGTGGCAAGGCGTGTCTTCGAGCAGTCCAGCGACGACACCTATGTGGTATCCCTGTCCAGTCGTACCATTGTATACAAGGGCATGTTTCTGGTGGAGCAGCTTCGCCTGTTTTTTGCAGATTTGCAGGATCGGGACTATGAATCCGCCATTGCTACGGTGCATTCCAGATTTTCCACCAATACCAATCCAAGCTGGGAGCGGGCCCATCCCAACCGTCTGATTGTCCATAACGGGGAGATTAACACCATCCGGGGAAATGCGGATAAAATGCTGGCCAGGGAAGAAACCATGGAATCCGAGTATTTAAAGGGAGAGCTGCAGAAGGTACTTCCGGTGGTCAATGCGGAAGGTTCCGATTCCGCCATGCTGGACAATACCCTGGAATTTCTGGTGATGAGCGGTATGGAGCTTCCTCTGGCGGTGATGATTACCATTCCGGAGCCCTGGGCCAACAACGGTCTCATGAGTCAGAAAAAAAAGGATTTTTACCAGTATTATGCTACCATGATGGAGCCCTGGGACGGTCCGGCTTCCATTGTATTCAGCGACGGGGATATTCTGGGAGCAGTTCTGGACAGGAACGGACTGCGCCCTTCCCGGTATTATATCACCGATGACGACAACCTGATTCTCTCCTCGGAAGTGGGAGTGCTGGATATTGACCACACCAGAATTGTGGCAAAGGAGCGTCTGCGTCCGGGAAAAATGCTTCTGGTGGACACAGTGCAGGGCCGGGTCATCGACGATGATGAATTAAAGGAAAAATATGCCGGCCGGCAGCCCTATGGGGAATGGCTGGACCGGAATTTAATCAATCTGGCAGATTTGAAAATTCCAAACCAGCGGGTGCCGGAATATGAAAAAAAAGAACGCCAGCGGATGCAGAAAACCTTTGGTTATACGTACGAATCTCTGAAGGAAGCCATACTTCCCATGGCCAGAAACGGTGGGGAAGGCACAGCAGCTATGGGAATTGATACGCCTCTGGCAGCGCTGGCAGGCGACCATCAGCCTTTGTTCAATTATTTTAAGCAGAAATTCGCTCAGGTAACCAATCCGCCCATTGATTCCATTCGGGAGGAAGTGGTGACCAGCACCACCGTATATATCGGGGAAGACGGGAACCTGCTGGAAGAAAAGCCTGCCAACTGCCAGGTATTAAAGGTTGAAAATCCCATTCTCACCAATACGGATTTGATGAAAATCAAGGCCATGAAGGTGGAAGGGTTTAAAGTAGTGGAAATCCCCATTATTTATTACAAGAATACCAGCCTGGAAAAGGCCATTGACCGCCTGTTTGTGGAAGCGGACCGGGCTTACCGGGACGGAGCCAATATTCTGATTCTGTCGGACCGGGGCGTGGATGAGAATCATGTGCCCATCCCCTCTCTGCTGGCGGTGTCCGCATTGCAGCAGCATTTAATCAAGACGAAAAAGCGTACCGCACTGGCGGTGATTCTGGAATCGGGAGAACCGAGAGAGGTACATCATTTTGCAACTCTGCTGGGTTACGGGGCCTGCGCCATCAACCCCTATCTGGCACAGGATACGGTAAAGCAGCTTATCGACGACCATATGCTGGACAAAGATTACTATGCGGCCATTGCAGATTACAATCATGCGATTATTCACGGAATTGTAAAGATTGCGGCAAAAATGGGAATTTCCACCATTCAGTCTTATCAGGGAGCCAAAATTTTTGAGGCAATCGGTATCAGCTCCGATGTTATTGAAACATATTTTACCAACACCGTAAGCCGAATCGGCGGCATTACGTTAAAAGATATTGAGCAGGATGTGGACGCCCTTCACTCCAGCGCCTATGACCCGCTGGGACTGGAAACAGATCTGACTCTGGAAAGCAGGGGCCGCCATAAAATGCGCAGCGGCGCCGACAGCCATCTGTACAATCCTCTCACGATTCATCTCCTGCAGGAGTCCACGAAGCGGGGGGACTACCAGATGTTCAAACAGTATACGGAAGCGGCAAATGCGGAGGAGAAGAAAGCCAATATCCGGGGAATGATGGATTTCAATTATCCCAGGAAAGGAATTCCTCTGGAAGAAGTGGAGAGTGTGGATTCCATTGTGACCAGGTTTAAGACGGGGGCCATGTCCTACGGCTCCATTTCTCAGGAAGCTCATGAGACGCTGGCAATCGCCATGAACCGCCTTCACGGAAAATCCAACAGCGGCGAGGGCGGAGAGAGTCCGGAGCGTCTGGTGACAGGGCCTGACGGAAAGAACCGCTGTTCCGCCATCAAACAGGTGGCTTCCGGGCGGTTCGGCGTTACCAGCCGCTATCTGGTCAGCGCGAAAGAAATTCAGATTAAGATGGCTCAGGGGGCCAAGCCGGGAGAAGGCGGCCATCTGCCGGGACAGAAGGTTTATCCATGGATTGCCCGTACCAGACTGTCCACGCCGGGGGTATCTCTGATTTCTCCGCCGCCCCATCACGATATTTACTCCATTGAAGATTTGGAGCAGCTGATATATGATTTGAAAAATTCCAACAAAAATGCCAGAATTACCGTGAAGCTGGTCTCAGAAGCCGGCGTGGGAACTGTGGCTGCAGGCGTTGCCAAAGCAGGGGCCCAGGTGGTGCTGATTTCCGGTTACGACGGTGGAACCGGGGCTGCCCCCAGCAGTTCCATTCACAATGCGGGGCTGCCCTGGGAGCTGGGACTTTCTGAAACCCATCAGACGCTGATTTTGAATGGTCTGCGCAATAAGGTGCGGATTGAGACAGACGGGAAGCTGATGACGGGCCGGGACGTGGCCATTGCAGCCATGCTGGGTGCGGAGGAATTCGGATTTGCCACAGCGCCCCTGGTAACCATGGGCTGTGTCATGATGCGGGTCTGCAATCTGGATACCTGTCCGGCGGGAATTGCCACTCAGAATCCCGAACTGCGGAAACGTTTTGCAGGCAAACCGGAATATGTTATCCATTTCATGCGGTTTATTGCGGAAGAACTGCGGGAATACATGGCGAAGCTGGGAATCCGCACGGTAGATGAACTGGTGGGAAGAAGCGATTTGCTGAAAGTGCGGGAGGATTTGACCGAGCGGGAAAAAGAACTGGATTTATCCCGGATTCTGAACAATCCATTCGCAGGGCCAAAATCAAAGGTTATTTTTGATGCGAAGCAGGTCTATGATTTTGAACTGGAGAAGACCAAAGATGAAAAAGTATTGATGAAACAGTTGAAATCGGCGCTGGAAAGCGGCCAGAAACGCAGTATAGATCTGGAAGTCAGCAATACGGACCGTTCCTTCGGAACGATTTTCGGCTCAGAAATCACCAGACGGTTCGACGATACGCTGGAAGAAGATACCTTCCTGGTAAAATGCACCGGAGCAGGAGGACAGAGCTTTGGAGCTTTCATTCCCAAAGGCCTGACACTGGAACTGGTGGGCGACAGCAACGACTATTTTGGAAAAGGGCTGTCCGGAGGCAAACTGGTGGTCTATCCGCCCACCGGGGTGAAATTTAAGCAGGATGAAAATATTATTATCGGAAATGTGGCCCTTTACGGAGCCACCAGCGGCAAGGCATTTATCAACGGTGTGGCCGGAGAACGGTTCTGCGTCCGCAATTCCGGAGCCGTTGCGGTGGTGGAAGGCGTGGGAGACCATGGCTGTGAATACATGACCGGCGGCCGGGTGGTTGTTCTTGGCAAAACCGGGAAAAACTTTGCGGCAGGCATGAGCGGCGGGATTGCCTATGTGCTGGACGAAGAGAATGATTTATATACCAGAATCAACAAAGAGATGGTATTTTCAGAAGAAATCACTTCCAAATACGACGTGATGGAACTGAAAGATATGATAAAAGAACATGTAACACTGACCAATTCCCGGAAAGGGAAGGAAGTGCTGGATAATTTCAGTGAATATCTGCCCAGATTCAAGAAAATCATTCCGTATGATTACAACCGTATGATGATGGCCATTGTACAGATGGAAGAAAAAGGCTTAAGCTCAGAACAGGCACAGATTGAAGCATTCTATGCCAATATGAAACATTAGGGAGGGACGCGAACATGGGAAAACCAACAGGATTTATGGAATATGACAGACAGACAGCAGAGGCGGCTTCACCCAGAGAGCGTATTGGGAACTACCGGGAGTTCCACACTCCTTTAACCAGAGAAGAACAGCAGAGGCAGGGAGCCAGGTGCATGGCCTGCGGCGTGCCTTTCTGCCAGTCCGGCATGGAACTGATGGGGATGACCTCCGGCTGTCCGCTGCACAATCTGGTGCCGGAGTGGAATGACCTGGTTTATACGGGCAACTGGGAGCAGGCGTATAACCGCCTGGTGAAAACCAATAATTTTCCGGAATTTACTTCCAGAGTATGTCCGGCTCTCTGTGAAGCGGCCTGTACCTGCGGCCATTACGGAGACGCAGTTTCCGTGAAAGAAAATGAATACGGAATTATTGAGAATGCTTATGAGCAGAGCTTTGCCAGAGCAAAACCCCCGAAAGTCCGCACAGGTAAGAAGGTGGCTGTGATAGGCTCCGGCCCGGCAGGTCTTGCGGCGGCAGACCAGCTCAACAAACGGGGCCATCAGGTTACCGTATATGAGCGGGACGACCGGGTGGGCGGACTTCTCATGTACGGAATTCCCAATATGAAGCTGGAAAAGCATGTGATTGACCGGAAAATCCACATCATGGAAGAAGAAGGAATAGAATTTATTACAGGCGTGAACGTGGGAAAAGACGTAAAAGCCTCCAAACTTATGAAGGAATACGACCGGGTTATTCTGGCCTGCGGCGCCAAAAATCCCCGCGATATCAAAGTTCCCGGCCGGGACGCCGAAGGTATCTTCTTTGCGGTGGATTTCCTGGCAGCCACCACGAAAAGCCTTCTGGATTCTGATTTAAAAGATAACAAATATATTTCCGCCAAAGGGAAAAAAGTGGTGATTATCGGCGGCGGAGACACGGGAAACGACTGTGTAGGCACCTCCATCCGGCACGGGGCAGCTTCTGTTACCCAGCTTGAAATGATGCCAAAAGCGCCCGATGAGAGGGCAAAAGACAATCCCTGGCCCCAGTGGCCAAAGGTCTGCAAGACGGATTACGGTCAGGAAGAAGCTATTGCTGTGTTTGGCCATGACCCCCGTATTTATCAGACTACGGTAAAAGAATTTCTGAAGGATAAAAACGGCAAACTCTGCGGCCTGACCACCGTAAAGCTGGAGAGCAAAAAAGACGAAAAAACGGGACGCATGGTAATGGCGGAGGTGCCGGGTTCCGAGAAGAAGCTGGATGCGGATCTGGTACTGATTGCGGCAGGATTTCTGGGAACGGAAAAATATGTGGCAGACGCATTCGGGGTAGCATTGAATCAGCGGACCAATGTGGAGACCAGAAAAGAACAGTATGAGACCAGTGTAAAACATGTGTTTGCTGCCGGAGATATGCACAGAGGCCAGTCACTGGTGGTGTGGGCCATTCGGGAAGGCCGGGAAGCCGCCAGAGCAGTGGACGCCAGCCTGATGGGGTATACCAACCTGGGAGCGTAAAATGTTTTATTATGCACACCCGCAGGAATGGAATAATGTCGCTTCAGAGCGTCAGAAAGGCTGTCGGAGAATGAAATTTGCAGACAATATATGCAGAGAAACTCAACGGTTCACAGCTATATATTGCGTAAATCTTCTATTTTCCGACAGCCTCTTTGTTTTTATGTATGCTGCCTGACCGGACGAAGTATTATTCAAAAATCCGAATGTGACTTTCTGACAATGTCTCAATGGTCCGGGTCAGCGAATGGAAGTCAGACAGAAGGTCTTTGGAGCAGCATTCTGCCTTTTCATATATCCGGGGTAATTCTTCGGTGCGGCCCGAACGGACAGCGGCAATCATTTCCGTTCCATAAGAATGGAAGGTTTTGTGTTTGCTTTCAAGGCCTTTCCAGAGTTCCGTGACTGCCGGGTTTACAGGTTTGAAAGAATAGTAGAAATGGCCGAAGCCGCATCTGGTGCAGTCCGTCTGCAATACTTTTAACTGTCCGGTCTGAACGATATCTTTTAATGTATGTAACCAGTCCTGATGGGCTTTTATGGCGTTATTCAGACAGTTGAGGATAATCTGGTTGTCCAGCATATAAAATGCATCTCTTGCCATATTTCCCATAATTTTTGTGGATTCATCCAGGTGTTTTTCAATTATTTTGGATGGTTCCACAAGTTCTGCAATGGAATCGCTGGAAAGGGTCAGGGAATCTGTGTCCTCTTTCAGATTCTGGCACTGTTCGTTTACATGCTGCATCTGGTTGTCCAGTTCATTCATGGAACTGCTGATTTCTTCGCTGACAGCGGCCAGAGAAGAAACGGAATCTGTAATGCTGTCCATTCCGGCCCGGTTATTTCTGGTAATTTTCCATACGTTCTGAATATTTTCATTGATATGTTCCAGCTCGGAGACGGTGGTATCCACGCTGGAAGAACTTTTTCTGGAGGCGTCCTGGATACTGTCTGCAAAAGTGCCCATACGTCCTGTAAGAGCTCTTGTTTCATCTGCAAGTTTCCGTATTTCTTCCGCCACAACAGCAAATCCCCGGCCGGCGGTACCGGCACGGGCGGCTTCTATGGAAGCGTTTAAGGCCAGAAGGTTGGTCTGTTCTGAAATGGCATTGATTGCTTCAATTGCTTCATTCATATGCTGAATGATTTCCAGGAGTCCGTAAATATCCTGCTTCATTCCCTGAGCGGTGGAGATGGCGGAAGAAGACAAATCGGTAATAGAAGTAAGTTCGTTTTCACAGTTCCGGATATCTTCCATGATTTTGCCGGATTCGTCAGAAACTTCGATAATGGTTGCAGTCAGATTATCATGGGCCTTTGACACTTCCGTGGTAATGCCGGCTGTCAGTTCTGCCGATTCGCTGATGGCGCCTGCAGAGGCGGAAATAGAAGTGTTAATCTGTTCCACAGTGGCCACATTCGTTTCCAGCGTCAAATCCATGGAACTCATCTGGATGACTGCGTCCATGGTTTTTGTCACGGCCTGTTCAAATTCTTTCCGCCCGTTCATCAGACGCTGATGGATATTGTTCAGTTCTCCGTTTGCCGGTTCATATTGCATGTCAGTCAGCCTGGAAACAGATGCAAGAGCAGCATATAAAGATTTTTTTCTTAAATTCATGGTTATTTGTCCTTTTCTTCTTTTAAACATGCGTCACATATGTAGTTTATCTTTAAATCATAGGAAAGTATGGGTACGTCTATCTGTTTTTCCAGAGAAGCAGTCAGATCCTCCAGTACAATATCTGACAGTTTTCCGCATTTTCTGCACACCAGATGGTCATGCCGGGTCGCCCTGTCATAACGGTCCGGATATCCTTCAACGGAAATTTTCCGAATCAGTCCCTGATGATACAGAGAAGATAAATTGTTATAAACAGTAGCCTGAGCCACGGTCTGGTTTTTGTCTTTTAAACGCAGATATATCTGTTCTGGCGTTAAGTGGCATTCAGAATTGTTGATGATTTCCAGAATATTTGCAGCATTTTTCGTCATAGCACCTCCGCTGAGACAGGAAGCCACGTTCGCGTTTTCATGTACCGGGGCTTACCCGTGAAATAAAAACTCTATAATTAGAATTGTTCTAATTCTAATTTTAATAGTTTTCCATCATTTGTCAATAGCAAAATGATATTTTGCGGGGTTATGGGCGGTACACGGCAAATATGCCGGAGTCCGGAGGATAACAGGTAAACAGCATGAAACACAGAAACAGGAGCAGTACAGCGCAGTACAGGGGAAGGCGGTAAGGGCTGAGTCTGCAGGACAGAGTGAGGTTATAAGCGCTGAAATATGCAAGGACAGTGCCCAGCAGGAAAGAGAGGAGATCCAGGACAAACACGTTTTTTCCCAGAATAAATGTATAACTGTAAAAAAAGATTGGGATAAAAAGTGTTCCTGCCAGAATTCCGAAACAAAGAGAGGAGGCAATGCAGGGATAAGTTTTTTTCAGGTTCGGAATCATTATGGCTGAAAAGAGCAGCATTGGGAAAAACAACAGTTTCAGATGTTCCCAGACAGATTCATTTACAGGCGTAAACAGGCCCACCAGAAGGTTTCTGCCGCTCCACTCATACAGAAAGTGAGACAGGGTTCCTGTTATCAGAACGAAAAGGATGCCGGTCAGAAAATAGCATTTTAATTGTTTCATGAAAAATCACCTCAGGGACAGTATATGTGAAGGGCAGTATTTTATGCAGGCACGGATAAGAGAAAAAGAAATCAGAAGAGTATACCCGCCAGCTATGGTAGTGTATACGGAAAAAGTATTTGCATCATGGAAAAAAATATTATATTCTTTAACAGGTTAAGTGTAAAATATGGAATCGAAAATGCCATGGAGCAGGGTGTGAATTACTATGATACCGCATGGGGCTACCACAATGGGAACTCAGAGCTGGTAATGGGAAAGGCACTGAGCCGCTATCCGCGGGAGAACTTTTATCTTGCCACAAAATTTCCGGGGTACGACCTTTCCAATATGGACAAGGTGGAAGAAATTTTTGAAAAGCAGCTGGAAAAATGCCAGGTTTCCTATTTTGACTTTTATCTGTTCCACAATGTCTGTGAGATGAATATTGACGCTTATCTGGATGAGAAATACGGAATTTACAGGTATCTGACGGAACAGAAGAAAAATGGGCGTATCCGTCATCTGGGATTTTCCGCTCACGGAAGCCTGGAGGTGATGAAGCGTTTCCTGGAGGCATATGGAAAAGACATGGAATTCTGCCAGATTCAGCTTAATTATCTGGACTGGTCTTTCCAGGAAGCGAAAGAAAAAATGGAATTGCTGAAGGATTACAACCTTCCGGTGTGGGTGATGGAACCGCTGCGAGGCGGAAAACTTGCAAAACTGCCGGAGAAGGAGACGGAAATCCTGCAAAATCTTCGTCCGGAGGAAGGGATTCCGGCCTGGGCCTTCCGGTTTCTCCAGTCGCTGCCGGAGGTGACGGTGGTGCTTTCCGGTATGTCAGATTTGAGTCAGATGAAAGAAAATATCAGAACATTTGAGAAAGATATTCCGCTGAATCAGGAGGAAATGGATATGCTGCTCTCAGTGGCGGAAGGGATGCTGAACGGAACGCTGCCCTGTACCGCCTGTCACTACTGTGTGAGCCACTGTCCGCAGGGACTGGACATTCCCTCTTTGCTGGAGCTTTACAATGAGCATAATTTTACCGGGGGAGGGTTTATTGCGCCCATGGCGCTGATGGCGGTGCCGAAAGAAAAACATCCGGATGCCTGCGTGGGCTGCAGAAGCTGTGAAGCAGTCTGCCCCCAGCAGATTAAAATATCAGAGGCCATGGCAGACTTTGCAGAAAAATTAAAGTAAGTTTCCTCACTTGACGGCTGCGGGGTTTCCGTTCATAATATATAGAAATAAAATCTACTGGTATGGGAGAATACGTTATGAAAGAAGCGCAGTCACTGCAGGGGCAGGCATATGATTATCTGATTGAAATGATAAAAGACGGGGAACTGGAAGCCGGGAAGATATATTCTCTGAATCAAATGGCCAGGAAGGCCGGGGTTTCCAGAACCCCTTTTCGCGATGCGGTGCTGCGGCTGGAGCAGGAACGTTACCTGGACATGCTGCCCAGCAAAGGGTTTATCTTACATAGTATGACAAAAGAAGATATTCAGGAGACCTATCAGATTCGAAACGCCATTGAATCTTATTGCTTTAAACAGCTTTCGCTGCACCTTGACACAGCCAGAGGGCAGGAGTACATTCTGAAAATGACCAATAAAGTCGTAAAGCAGAAAGAAATTTTTCACTCCACCGGTTCCAGTGAGGAATTTGGAAGAAAGGATTATGAATTCCACCGGAGCGTTGTCCAGTATCTTGGAAATGAATCCATGCTGGAAATTTACCGCAGTTTTATGTATCGGATTTTCTGGCTGAACGTTACTTCTTTTGCCAGAGAGGGACGAATGGAAGATACCATTACGGAACACAGAACCATACTGGAAACCGTACGGGAACGGGATCTGGACAGACTGGAATGGCTGATTGAGCACCATCTTACCATTGCCCAGAATATCAATCTGCAGTTTCTGGAGAAAAAGGAAGAACAGTTAAAACAGCAATTATCCGGCAAAATGGAAGATTCCTTTTAAATATAACTGAATGGAATTTAATGAAAATGGCGGCAGATATAACAGGCAGGAGCCCTTTCCCAGGCAGTGGAAAGGGCTCCTTCTGATAAAAGGAAACTTATGTTATTTTGCAGAATACGTCTGACATTAACCTATGGGAAAGCAGGCGTTAATCAGAAAGGTCATAATTAAAATAGCAGTTGCCGGCGGGTCAATATGGGAATCGGTTCCGCTGTTGACCATATTGCCTGTGATATCGGCAAGGAGCCCGGACAGCGTGCCGAACAGGATACTGACTGCAAGAGCAAGATACAGATTGCCGGTTGCCCCGTAAGACTGTACCACGGCGGCAGCGGCGATGATTACAATATGATGGCAGCCAAAGAAGTTGTGGCCCATGGCTGCGAAAGCCAGGCCGAATGCGGCCATACCGAAAATCAGCTGGGGATAGCAGCCGCCAAACCCGTCGATGGGAACGCCTGCATAAACGGCTCCCACATAGACGCCGCCCACCACAAGGCTGTAAGCCATGCTAATCAGAAGGGTGGTGGAGAAGGCCTTGCCCTTACTGATGAGTGCTGTTCCCGTTCTCAGTTTTCCTCTGCCGAACAGGAAGCGGACCAGGATGGCAGAGCAGAATACGGTAAGTCCTGGGGTATCGGTAACCAGACGGGGAGAAATCGTCCCGGCAAAGAGATTTCCCGCCACCAGTTCTTTGAACAGAAAGCCAATTACGCCGAAGATACCGCCCACCAGCAGTACGCCGGGTTCGTTCAGCCCGGACAGAGGCGTAATGATATCGGCGCCGTTTTCTGTGATACCTTTCTTTTTGGCAAAAGCAGAAGCGGCCACGCCTCCGGCAAAGGCCACATAAGGTCCGAAAAACGGTCCGAACGCAACATAGTTCAGTAAGATATTGGATGCATCGCCTGCGCCGCACATACTGGCCACAGAACCTGCAATGGCGAAAACACCGGTCAGGACGAATGATGCCAGTCCGCCGACAGAAGCGGCAAATACACCGCCTCCGAATGCAGCAATAAGACATAAAATATTTATCATAAGTAATAATACCTCCTGTGATTGAATGCAATACAATAAATATATACGTGTATATACATGAATGAAACTATTGATTTTACAGGTTATCTGCGCTATACTTGACAGTGAAATCAGAAGTTGCAGCTCTGATTTTGGGGAAGGCGCCTTTTCTGTAAATAATATTTGTCAAAACGGAATTTACGAAAAGGCGCCTTTCTGATTTTTACTAATCTTCGATTTCAGCAATACATACCACCTGACTGGAATCCAGTCCTTTGATTCTGAGGGGAGCATTGAAGAATCTTGTGATTTTTGCACCTTTTGGAATTTCGGATAAATGCATGTCTTCTACGCCGGTGACAAATTTTCCGGTATAATATCCAAGCATATGTCTGTGGCAGTCCGGCGGAAGTTCTCCTTCGGGACATTTGGAGGAGGCGGAGCCGATGGCAAGGAAATCCATGCCCACACCTTTCAGATTGGGAAATTCTTCTGTCAGGTAGTCGCCTGCATCCGGTGCGATATAAGCGCCTTCGTTCTGGTAAAGATTCTGGTTGGTATCCCGGTACTGCTCCATTCCCGTGCGAATCAGTGCAAAGGAAACCTCTGATAAAGTATCTGCAAAAGGCAGAAGGTCTGCTTTGTGGATACCTTCAGCAGGGCCTTTTGGGATTTCCAGCAGAGCTATTTTTGTATGGCAGAAATACTCTATGGGCAGTTCATTGATGTTCAGTCCGTCTTTTACAAAATGACGGGGCGCATCCATGTGGGTACCGCAGTGGTTGGGAAGTTCTGAGGTAAAACTGCAGAAAGGACAGTCCTCTGACACGTCTGTACACTGCTTTACCTGAACAACGGGTTCTCCCGGCCATGCATATCCTTCCGGGTCCAGGGGATGAGATAAAAACAGAAACATAATAATTCCTCCTTAATATGTAATATGGTTTTGCACATGTTTCATGGCTGCATTAAGATTTCAGCGGCTTCTTTCAGGGTGGAAATTTCTCCTACATTTCCGGGGAAGATGACATAGGGAGTCAGCGGGAATTTGCTTTCCGCCCCGGTCTGCCATACGGGAATGCCGGGCTTAATCTGTCCCAGTACGCTGGCTTTCTGTACAGCAAGGGCTTTGGTGCCCACGTCTGAGGAGGTAATGCCTCCTTTGGCGATGACGAAAGCGGGGACTACGGATAATCTGCCTACCAGGGACTGTACCGCGTCCGAGATTTTTACAGACAGCCGCAGGTCGTCTTCCTTATCTCCGGTATCTGCGGTAATCAGAGCCCTTGTGGTATAGACGCAGACCGTGGTTCCGGCTTTCAGATATTCTTCTTCCAGAGCAAGGCAGCGGGCTACCTCTCTGTCAAAAGCATCTTCCTCTCTGACCAGCGTGGCGTCCAGCTCCACAAATGCAATGTCAGGATTCTCCTTTAACATTTCAAGCTGCCGGGTGGTTTTTTCCGTATGGGAACCCACCACGATAATTCCGCCGTTGCCGGTTTCCCGGACTACCATCTGGTCTCTGGTCAGCAGGGGCTGGTCAGAAACGCCGCCCATTACCTTAACAATGGCGGCAGCGGTGCGGAACAGAAAGACTTTGCCTCTGGCCATGGCCCGGAACAGCGCGATACAGAATACTTTGATGTCGGCATAGTCAATGGCGTTGACTATGATTTTGTTAAATCCGGTGACCTCCATAAGCTGCTGTTCTATGGCGTCAAGACGCATTTCCCGCAGGTCTTTCAGGGAGATGGCGGTGACAGATTCTTTCCGGAAAGCTCCTTTTGTCTTTTCCTCCACGTATTCCTTCAGGTTGGAAACCGTGTAGCCGAAGGTTTTGTCTCTGGCAAATTCTGTTTCGGCTGCGGGAATCAGCCGGTCGCCGTCTTTGACGTAATGGACGTCGTCAATGGTAAAGCGGCCGCCTTCCCGGAAGAAGGGGCAGAGAATTTCACCGTCCACAGGTTTTCCGGTGTTTTTTTCATAAGATTCTTTCAGGACTGCGGTTTCCAGGGGATAATGTCCCCGGAGGGTGGAGTCGCTTCGGCTGATAAAAATGTATTCGGTTCCGGTTTCCCTGGAAACTTCATCCACAACAGCCGCAATTTCCTTATGCACCTGTTCTGTCTGCGCCGCTGTAAATCCCCTGGAATTTGTCAGTATGTAGAACAGTTTGTTTTCTTCTGCAAATCCCTGGGTGATGCTGTCTTTTGTCCAGCTGGTATATACGGAAATGTCATGGACGGTCTGGACGCCCGTAGGGTCGTCATCCAGCACCACAATTTTTTTGCTGTTTTTGGAAATTTCCTGCTCCAGGAGCGTATCGGCCAGGGATTCGTCCACCGGAGCGTAAGAATTCAGCACATCTGCATGTAATGACATGGGGACCTCCTTTCTATTCTTCTGTTTTTTTTACCTGCACGTCAGCCAGCCCTTCAAAATACTGTACGATTCCGCCGTGATCGTCGTTCATATGTCCGTGGATTTTCAGGGTCTGCAGGATTTCATACAACTGGGCGGAGTAGGGGATGGGTACATCCAGAGAGTGGGCGGTGTTCACTACATTTTTGATGTCTTTGTGGTTGATGGATATTTTGCCTCCGGGTACGAAATTCCGCTCCACAATCATGGGAATTTTGGCGTCCAGCACAGCGCTTCCGGCAAGGCCGCCCCGGATGGCATGGTATACCTTCAAAGGATCTGCGCCGGCCTTCGTGGCAAGGACAAAAGCCTCGGAGACAATGGCAATGGTGTTGTTGACAATAATCTGGTTGGCCAGTTTTGTAACGGAACCGCTGCCGCTGCCGCCAATCAGTACTGCTGAGGAGCCCATAATGTCAAAATAGGGCGTCAGAGCATCGAAATCTTTCCGGTCGCCTCCTGCCATAAAGGCCAGTGTTCCGTTGATGGCGCCGGGTTCACCGCCGGATACGGGAGCATCCACAAAGCCCACGCCGATTTTTGCCAGCTCGCTGTAACATTCCTGGGACTCCACAGGGGTGACGGAACTCATATCGCAGACGATAGTTCCGCTGGTCATGGCGGAGGCCAGCCCGCTTTTACCAAACAGGACGTCTTTGGATATGTCTCCATTGGGAAGTATCAGGAAAATTATGCTGCACTGAGCGGCAATTTCCCCATAGGTACCGGAAGCTGCGCCGGCTGCTGTCACTTCTTCCACCGCTTCTCTGTTCAGGTCGCATACCAGGAGCTCAACCTTTTCTTTTAACAGGTTCAGGGCCATGGGTTTTCCCATAATGCCCAGACCGATAAAACCAACTTTACTCATAACTTCCTCCTTTTTTATTTTATAATCCCATTATACGATATACCGGTATATCGGTCAAGAACTATTTTTGCATTTTGTACAAAAAATGAGAGAATTTTATCAGATTTTGTTGAAAAACAGATAAAAAATGATACAATAAAGGTAAGAATTTGTATAAGAAAAGATGTGAGGCAGAGTTATGGAGAAAAAGGCGTCATTTAATCTTGCAGGGAAAGAAGAATTTGAGCATATCATGGAAGTGTTCGGCAGGTGCACCGACGATTATCTGTTTTTGCTGGATCTGGACAACGGGGATTACATTATTTCTCAGCGTGCACTGGAAAAGTTTAATTTGCCTTCCACGCATTTTTCCAATGCGGGCAAGGTGCTGGAGCAGGTGATTTATCCGGAGGATTTTCCGGCTTTATCGGAAGAACTGGAACGTCTGAAATATAAGGGCGGTATGGAACACGATATGGAATACCGCTGGGTGGACCGGGAAGGACGCCTGGTCTGGATTAGCTGCCGGGGCGTGGTGATTCAGGATACCGGAGAAAAGAGCCGGATGCTGGTGGGAAGAATTACGGAAATCGGAAGCAAGCGTAAGGCAGATGATGTGACGGGACTGTTTGCGGAACGCCAGTTACAGCTGGATTATAAGAAAATCTGGCGGAAAGGCCGGATACAGGGAGCTCTTTTGCGAATCGGTGTGGACAATTTTAAAGAAGTGAATGAGCGCTACGGCATAGAAGTGGGGGACAGTGTCCTGAAGCTGATTGCCCAGTGTATGGAACAGGTCAGCGGAACGGAGCGCTGTTATAAGGTAAACGGAGATGAATTTCTGGTGCTGCTGATGGGAGATGATGTGCAGGAGGCCAGGAAGAAATACCACCAGGTCCGGATTCTGATTGAAGAACAGAGAAAAGAACAGGGTTATCGGAATTTTTATACCATTTCTTCCGGTGTGGTGGGATTTTCCAGCGAAGAACAGGATTTTGAAGATTTGTGCAATTATTCGGAATTTGCGCTGGGTATGGCCAAGAAGAACGGCAAGAACTGTTCTTATATTTTTCAGGAGGAAGATTACAAGGCCTACATGAAGAGCCTGGATATTCAGGAAAAGCTCCGCTATGCGGTGAACCACGGTTTCGAGGGATTTGAAGTATATTATCAGCCGATTATTTCGGTGGAGACAGAGCGGATTGTGGGTGCGGAAGCATTGCTGCGGTTTTCCGGCGAAGAATACGGAATGCTTTCACCGGGAATTTTCATTCCCATACTGGAGGAGAGCGGCCTGATTATTCCGGTGGGGGAATGGGTGTACCAGACTGCCATGCGCCAGGGTATGGAGTGGCAGGAGCTGATACCGAATTTCCGTATCAATATCAATCTGTCTTTTATTCAGATTTGCAAGTCGGATGTGGTAAGCGGAATTATGGCTTCCATTCAGGAACTTGGTATCAATCCGGGAACCGTGTTGTTTGAGTTTACGGAAAGCGGCATGATTTCTTACGACGATTCGGTGCAGCGGCTTTTGGATGTGCTGAATGAGAATCAGGTAAAGATTGCACTGGACGATTTCGGAACGGGTTATTCTTCCCTTGCCTATCTGAAGAATCTCCGGGTGAATCTGCTGAAACTGGATCGGAGCTTTACCTCCAAGGCAGTTTCCAGTGATTTCGACTATAAGCTGATTGGCCATATTGTGGACATGGCTCACAGCATTGGCATGGGCGTCTGCTTTGAGGGAATAGAGACGGAGGAAGAACTGATGAAGCTGCGCAGGCTGAGTCCCGATTATATTCAGGGCTTCTATTATGGAAAGCCGGTGGACCGGCAGAGGTTTTATGAACAGAATCTGCAGGGGGTTGGGAATATGGAGTGAAAGAGAAATCAGCTGTCGCCTATGTGGATATAAGTACAGCACTGACTCGTGGGTACCGGAAGCACGCTGCTGCTTTCCGTGTGATAGTCAACAGGGGTGGTTTCTGTTCCGTTCCACATCATAAGGGGATGGGAGGACCATGGGCCGTACAGGCTGTCTGCCACAGCGTACTGGCGCAGGCCGGAATCCACCATATAATATTGATTGTTGTAGTGCTCCATACAGATTACGGAAATAATCTGTCCGGAAATCATTTTCGGATGACATGGGCTTTAAGACAACGCCCTCGTCTGTCCAGTTGTATAAATCGGTGGAACTGTACAGGTGGACTCCGGTGGCAGTATAGATTCCTCCGTATGATATAACTCCATTATAATGTGAATTAAGGTTTTTGCAACTTCTTTTTGGAAAATGGGAAAGTTTTCGGTAACAGTTCAGAACAGGACTTTGCACCTGCTGCAAAGTCCGTAAAATGTGTGAATTCTGTCAGAACGGAATCACAGATATTTTTTTACAATGTTCAGAAAATCATCATGGTGCTCTTTCACAAACTGTTCGTAAGTCATGCTGCGGGCAGCAATCTCCGTTCCCAGTTCCACGAGAAATTCAGGAATTTCAGATTCCAGCATAAGGCCCAGTTCCGTGCCGAATGCTTCCCGGCCCCGGAGGGGGCAGCCCATTTCATATACGGCAAAGGCCGGGCGCGGTCCGTCCGGAGTCTGCCGGACGCCGCCCCGAAAGCCAAGAGAAGCAATCTGATGGCCGGAGCAGGAGGAGGGGCAGCCGGAAATATGAATTTTGGGAAGCACTCCGTCAGGAAAATGCTCCTGACGGACACGTTTCAGGCAGGCAGCCAGCAGAGCCTGGGAATCTCTGGCGCCAATCTGGCAGATGGAAGCGCCGATACAGGATACGGAAGTTTCAAATAAGGTTTCCGCGCTGTCTGCAGTCAGGGGCAGCAGCTTTTCCGCTTCGGAGCCGGTCAGATTGAGAATATAAAGGCTCTGGTCCGGAGAAATCCGAAGCACCGCATCCTCCATGGGAAGGATGGCGTTGTACAGGCTGCGGAAAAATTCCGGGTGAGGGCTGCCGCCGGGCGGATGGTAGTGCAGGGCGTACAGCCCTTCCTGTTTCTGAGGGATTATACGGGGATGGCGGGGAGTGGTTCCGTCCCCCGGTTTGGCTGTTACCGGAATATCAGGATGAATATCCAGATGTTCTTCGGAATATGCCAGAGACAGCTTTTCCTGAAATGCCTGAATATAACCTTCGCATCCCAGAGTATCCTGCATGAAGCGGGTACGGGATTTTCCGCGGTTTTCATAGTTCCCGTAAGTGACAAAGGTATCCACCATTGCTTTGATACAGTAAAGGATTCCGGAAGGCTCCACATCAGAGGCCACCAGAGCTCCCATGCGGGGCTCCCGGCCCAGACCTCCTGCGCTGTATACGTCAAAGGTGTTTCGTTCTGTGGCCACAAACCCCAGATCCCGGAATGTGGCATGAGTGATGTTTTCCTGAGAACTGGAAAAGCATACCTTTAACTTCCGGGGAAGTTTTACGGTATGGATAAATCCAAGCAGATAGTCAGCGGCAGCTTTTGCGTAGGGAAGAACGTCAAAATATTCTCCCTTCTGTACGCCGGAGAGAGGGGAACACATGACATTTCTGGGATAGTCGCCTCCGCCGCCTCTGGTGATAATGCCATGGTCGAAGGATTCTTCTATCAGGGCGCAGACCTGCGCCTCAGACAGGTTGTGAAGCTGCAGACTCTGGCAGGTGGAAAAATGTACCAGTGTAATTTTGTATTTTTCGATACTTTCCGCAATAAACAGAAGCTGTTCTTTGCGGATTTCTCCGCCGGTCAGGCGAAGACGCAGCATACTGGAGGCGCCGCCTCTCTGGGCATAACTTCCGAAACCTCCGGAAAAGCGCTTATATTCTGCGATATTTATGTCTTTCCGGTAAAATTTTTCCGTCATTTCATGGAATTCCTGCAAATCTCCCCGAAATTCTGCTATATAATCTTTGGACATAATGACCTCCTGTGAAATTAGGATGACAGATAATACGAATACGGAAACAGTATTCCCATATTGGCAGAATTTAACCGGGAAAATAAAACAGAAAGATTTTTTATGTCAGGAGATTAATCTGGCAGAGGGGTTATGTTTGTGTACGGGGCAGGGATTCCACAAGCTGGATGAAATCCTGCATCTGGGAGGTAACAGGCTTGCTCTGGTTATGGCAGAGATAAAAATACCGTTTCATGGATACATTTTCCAGAGGCAGGGAACGGATTTCACCCTTTTCCACATACTCTGTGATACAGCGCCGGGACAGGATGCCAAGGCCCAGGTTATGGCGTACTGCATCCACAATCCCGCAGCGGCTGCTGCATTCCCATCTCGTTACAAAAGGAATGTGATGGGTCAGCATGATATTTTCAAAAATGGCACGGGTTCCGCTTCCCTTTTCCCGCATAATAAAATCCTGATGTCTGAGATCTTCGATGGATATGGAGTCTCTGGAGGCAAAGGGATGCTTATTGCCGCAGATGACGCAGAGGGAATCCTCGATAACAGGTTCCGTCATAATTTCCTGCCGGACGATGATTCCTTCTACCAGTGCAATGTCCAGTTCATTGTTAATCATCCGGTGTTCAATGATTTTGGTATTGTCCACAAATACGGTTACGTCAATGTCGGAGTGCAGGCGGTTCAGCTCTTCCACCAGTGCGCCCATCATGGTATTGCCGATGGTGAGGGTTGCGCCGATACGCAGGGGGCGCAGGGAATTGGCATGTTTCATGGACTGTTCCAGATGTTCGTGGCTTGCGACAATTTCTCTGGCGCTGTCTAACAGGAGCATACCTGCCGGGGTGATTTTCAGCTCTCTGGGGAACCGTTCAAACAGTCTGGTCTGATATTCGTTTTCCAGGTCTGAGATAATCTGGCTTACGGTGGGCTGGGAAATGTACAGACGTCTGGCGGCTTCGCTCATCTTCTTATATTCCACTACTGCAATAAAGGTTTTCAGTTGTTTTAAAGTAGCCATAATGACTCCTCCGTTTTCTTCCGTTTATCTATAGGATAATGCCTATGGTACTATTTGAATTTTACTATTTTACGCGGAATTTAACAAGTGCTATCATAATAATATAGAAAATTTTGTCGATTTTCAATAGATGAAGGAGGTATGAGATGAAAGTATTAGTTCTTGGAGGCGTTGCTGCCGGAACCAAAGTGGCTGCAAAACTGATGCGGGAAGACCGCGGGAATGAAGTGGTTGTCCTGAATAAAGGGGCTGACATTTCCTATGCAGGCTGCGGCCTTCCCTATTATGTGGGCCATGTGATTGAGGACCGGGAGCAGTTGATTGTGAACACACCGGAGAAGTATTCCAGACTGACAGGCGTTACCGTGCTGACAGAGACGGAAGCGGTAAAGGTTGACCCGGAAGGAAAAAAAGTTGTGGCCAGGAATCTGAAGACCGGAGAGGAACAGGTTCATGAGTACGACAAACTGATTATTTCCGTTGGAGCAAGCCCTGTGAAACCTCCCATGGAAGGCTGTGATCTGGAAAATGTGTTCTTTGTAAGGACGCCGGAAGACGCCATTCAGATTCGTGACGTGGTGGATGCGGGAAATGTAAAACGTGCCGTAGTAGTAGGCGCAGGTTACATTGGCCTGGAAATTGCAGAGAATTTAAAACTGCAGGGCGTTCGTCCTTTCGTGCTGGATATGGCGGAACATGCTCTTCCCGGATTTGACGCGGAGATGGCTGAATATGTGGAAGGCAAACTGCAGGAAAGCGGAATCCCGGTGGTAACGGGAGTGGCGGTAACCGGAATCGAAGGAGACGGAAAAGTTGAAAAGGTAATTACCAGTAAGAAAGCATACAAGGCGGATCTGGTGGTACTCAGTGCCGGAATCCGGCCCAACACGGCATTTCTGGAGGGAATCGGACTGGAAATGTTTAAGGGAACCATTATGACAAATGAGAACGGGGAGACAAATCTTCCCGATATCTATGCGGCAGGAGACTGTGCAATGGTTCACAACGCTCTGACCGGAAAGGCTGCATGGTCCCCCATGGGCTCCACAGCCAACATCAGCGGACGTCTGATTGCTCAGAATATCATGGGCGCAAATCTTGGATACCGGGGTGTGCTGGGAACTGCCGTATGTAAGCTGCCGGGACTGAACGTGGGAAGAACCGGACTGACAGAAGCGCAGGCTGAGGCAGAAGGCTTCCATCCGGTCAGCGTAATTACTGTTGTGGATGACAAAGCACATTATTTCCCCGGAGCAGGCACTTTTGTAATTAAAATGATTGCAGATAAGGATTCCCTGAAACTTCTGGGCGTACAGGTAATCGGCGCAGGAGCAGTGGATAAGGTAGTGGATATTGCAGTTACAGGTATTATGCTGAAAGGAACCCTTACCGACCTGGCAGATATGGATCTGGCTTATGCACCGCCTTTTTCCACAGCCATTCACCCCTTCGAGCATACGCTGAATGTTCTGATGAACAAAATCAACGGTAAATTCGAGACATTTACCCCGGCGGAATATGCGGCAGGGGCGGCAGAAGGCTATAAGGTAGTGGACGCCTGCCTGGCGCCGTCCATTGAGGGAGCGCCTTATGTGGAGCTGACCACAGTGGAAGGGCCTGTAGAAGGTCTGGAGCCGGATGATAAGATACTGCTGGTATGTAATAAAGGCAAGAGAGCTTACCTGCTCCAGAACCGGTTGAAATTCTACGGCTATAAGAATACAAAGGTGCTGGAAGGCGGTATTACATTTAATGATGTGGAAGCATAAAAAACAGAAAAAGGAGATTGAGAGACATGGGATGCACAATTAAACCGGAAGAAATCAAAAGAGTAAAAGGACTCGGATTTCTGAACAACAAAGGAACAGATTTATTTAACGGACGTGTGATTACCGTAAATGGTAAAATCACAGCAGAACAGACCAAAGTGATTGCAGAGGCAGCAGAGAAGTTCGGAAACGGCGATGTGGAATTTACCACACGTCTTACCGTTGAGGTACGGGGAATTCATTTTGACAATATTGAGCCGTTCCGTGAGTACATTGCAAAGGCTGGCCTTGAAACCGGCGGTACCGGTTCGCTGGTTCGTCCGGTAGTATCCTGCAAGGGAACCACCTGCCAGTACGGACTGTATGATACCTTTGATTTATCTCAGAAAATCCATGAGCGTTTCTACAAGGGATATCATACCGTGAAGCTGCCGCATAAATTTAAAATTGCAACAGGCGGCTGCCCCAACAACTGTGTAAAACCTGACCTGAATGATCTGGGTATTGTGGGCCAGCTTATTCCGAACGTGGACGAAGATATGTGCAACGGCTGCAAGAAATGCCAGGTGGAAACTGCCTGTCCCATGGGCGCGGCAAAAGTGGAAGACGGTGAACTTGCCATTGACAAAGATACCTGCAACAACTGCGGACGTTGTATCGAGCAGTGTCCGTTTGATGTGATTGAAGAGGGAACACCGGGATATAAGATTTACATAGGCGGAAGATGGGGCAAGAAAGTTGCTCACGGACAGCCTTTATCCAAAATTTTCACCACGGAAGAAGAACTTCTGGATACCGTGGAAAAAGCAATTCTGTTCTTCCGTGAACAGGGCAAGACGGGAGAGCGTTTCGCAGATACCATTGCGAGAATCGGATTTGAGGAAGTGGAAAAACAGCTTCTGGCAAATGATATTTTAGAAAGAAAACAGGAAATACTGGATGCACAGCTTCATCTGGCAGGAGGAGCAACCTGTTAATTTGGGAGGAATTTGAGAGATGGGTTCAAAGAAAAAATATGGCGCCATTATACTGTGCCTGGTGATTGGATATCTGGCGACAAAATCTACAGATTTGCAGTCTTCCGTATTCGGGCGCGTGGTTATGGGCGGACCGATGGTTGCATTATTAGTTTCCATGATTATCTGCAACATTATCCCTTCTGTGGATAAGGATTTTAAAGAAGGAACTACCTACTGCAGCAAACAGTTTCTGAACTGGGGTATTATCATGACCGGCGGAACACTGAGCTTTGCTGACATTATGGGAACCGGCGTAAGGGCATTGCCTTTAATCCTGTTCAACATCTGTCTGTCCTTTGCAGTTGCAATGCTGGTGGGCAGAAAAATCGGAGTTACAAAGAATACTTCTGTTCTGGTAGGCGGCGGAACCTGTATCTGCGGCGGAACTGCAATTGCTACTTTAAGCCGTATTATCAAGGCAACAGATGCGGAAATCGCATTTGGTATGGCGGCAATCTTCCTGTTTGATACAATTTCAGCATTCTCCTATCCGTATATTGCACCGGCAATCGGATTTACCGAGAATCAGTTTGCATTTGTGGCAGGAACAGCTATCAATGATACATCTTCTGTGGCCGGAGCTCAGGCAACTTACCAGGCCATGATTGGCAATCCGGAATTCAGCGGAGCTCTGAATGTAAAACTGGTGCGTACCACCATGTTGATTTTTGTGGCTATCGTATGGACTGTTCTGATGGCAAGAGACGCTAAGAAGAATGGTGAAGCAGGAAGCAACGACAGCATTCTGGCAGTAGTAAAGAAAACATTCCCCATGTTCATTCTCTGGTTTGTGGTAATGGCAGGCCTGAATACATATGGTGTATTCAGCGATGTGGGAAGTAATCTGCTGAAAGTGGTAAGTAAATTCCTGTTTGCTTCCGCACTGGCGGGCGTAGGATTTAAGATTAAGTTTAAGGATGTATTTTCCAAAGGCCTCAAGCCCATTGCTCTGGGGGGAATTACCTGGGCATGTGTGGCCGCATCTTCCTATATCTTTGCATTCCTTTTCGCAGGGTATATTGGCTAGAGACGCCGGAGGAATAATTTATCTTCCTATATGACGAAAAATATGTTATGCTGAATAAGCATAAGCGGGGCTGCCGGATGTGCAGCCTCGTTTTTTATCTTATAGGAAAGACAGGAAAGACCTTGTCACGCTAAAGCGTGAAAGTGTCTTCCTATAAGATAAAAATTAATATGCGCAGCTCGCGGAGAGGAAATTTATTGCCAGGCAATCCGCTCGCGCGCGAAGAATGCGCAGGCGCATTCTTTTTCTATAAAACGCAACAAGGAGATGAAGGAAACCATGCAGTTTGGTTTTTTGGGGATAAACTATAAGAAAGCCGGACTTGACGTCCGGGATAAGACCTCTTTCACAGATGCCATGAAGCTGGAATTTTTCCAGAAAGGGGAAAAGGCAGGGGTGGAACAGTGTATGGTGCTTTTCACCTGTAACAGAAGCGAGGTCTATTATCTGTATGAGACAGAGGAGCAGCAGAGGCAGATACAGGAAATATATGAATCCATGTTTCCGGATGTGGATTTGAAAGAATATCTGATGAAGCTGTCCGGGAAGGAAGCCATGGGCTATCTGTTCCGGATTGCCGCAGGCATGGAATCCCTGGTGCTGGGGGAAGACCAGATTCTGGGGCAGGTAAAAGAGGCGCTGGATTATTCCAGAACCATGGGTTACAGCGGAAAGGAACTGAATAAAGTGGTGCGGGACGCCATCACCTGCGCAAAGCAGATTAAAACGGAATGGAAGGTCAGCGAAAAGCCTTTGTCTGTCAGTTATATCGGTGTGCGGAAGCTGCAGGAGGACTACGGTATCGGGGGGAAACGGATTCTGGTCATCGGCAGCGGGAAAACAGCGTCTCTTGCATTGAAATACATATATGAATATCAGGGAATCCAGGTCATTGCCTGCAGCAGGAATTATTCCCATGCGAAAAAGCTCCGGGAGGAATTTCCCCGGCTGGAGGTAATTCCTTACGAAGACTGGAGGCAGGCTGTCAGACAGTGTGAAATTGTGGTCAGCGCCACATCTTCGCCCCATCTGATTATACGGAAAGAGGATTTCTCTCCCGCGGGGCCTCTGGCTTTCCTGGATCTGGCGGCTCCCAGAGATATCGACACCGCCTTTGCAAAAGAACCCCAGGTGACCTTAATCAATCTGGATACGCTGCAGGAAATTGCGTCCCGGAATCAGAAAGAGAGGGAGCAGTTGCTGAAGGAGAGCGGGAAACTGGTGGATAGTAAGCTGCAGGAGACGGTGGAGTGGTTTTTCCAGAGCCGTATGGATTCCACCATAGAATCCCTGCAGCAGCGGTGCAGCGAGATTGTGACAGACGGCTACGATTACCTGAACCGGAAAATGGAACTTACCCCAAGGGAACAGAAACTTCTGAAAAAGGTACTGAACGCCTCTTTGCAACGTCTTTTGCGGGAACCTATACGGGAATTGAAAAAGCTGGATTCCGAAGAGGAACAGGAAGCATATAAGAAGCTGGTGGGACAGCTTTTTCAGATATAACAGAATGGGAGAAAAAATATGAAATATATGATTGGTACAAGAGGTTCCAGACTGGCCCTTACCCAGGCGGAATATGTATGTGAAAGACTGAGAGAGTTTTACCCCCAGGAGGAATTTGAAATTCAGATTATTAAGACCAGGGGAGATCTGGTTCTGGATAAACCTCTTCACGAGATTGGAGACAGGGGGGTATTTGTAAGGGAAATTGAAGAAAAACTCCTCTCCGGTGAAATTCAGCTCGGCGTGCACAGTATGAAAGATATGCCGGCCCGCCCCGCGCCCGGTCTGGTATTTACCAGAGCCTGGAAACGGGAAGACCCCAGAGATGTGCTGATTCTGCGTGAAAAAAACTCTCTGGCGGAGCTGCCCCAGGGAGCAGTGATTGGAACAGGCAGCAAACGAAGGGAGTTTCAGCTAAAACGCCTGCGGCCGGATTTGAATATCGTGGGAATCCGCGGGAATGTGGATACCCGGCTCCGGAAAATGGAGGAGGAGAAGCTGGACGGTATTGTTCTGGCAGCCGCCGGACTTCACCGGATGCATATGCAGGATAAAATTACACAGTATCTGGATTTGGAGGAAATGATTCCGGCTCCCGCGCAGGGAATCCTTGCACTGGAAATCCGGGAGGGGGAGGAAAGGCTGCGGGATATGCTGGACGCCCTCAGTGATGACGATACTGCCGCCGCAGCGGCAGGAGAGCGCAGTTTTCTGCAGGAAATGGGCGCGAGCTGCCATCTTCCGGTGGGAGCTGTTCTGGAGAAGGACGGAGAAGAAACCTTTTGTCTCAGAGCCATGTTCGGAAATGAGACAGGGAGCCGTCAGGCTTACGCGTCAGTATCCGGCAGGGAACCGGAGGAGCTGGCACGTGAAGCAGCCAGGGAAATCCGCAGCCAGCTTGCAGGAACGGTTGTTCTGGTGGGAGCCGGCCCCGGAGATCCGGGCCTGATTACGGTAAAGGGACTGAAAGAAATCCGGGAAGCCGACTGTATTGTCTATGACCGGCTGGCTGCTCCGGAACTTCTGGAGGAAGCAAAGCCCGGCTGCGAAAAGATTTATGTGGGAAAAGCCAGCAGCAACCACACCATGAAACAGGGAGAAATTAACCGTCTGCTGGTACAGAAAAGCATGGAATACGGGAAAACCGTCCGGCTGAAAGGCGGAGATGTGTATGTGTTTGGCCGGGGCGGAGAGGAAGGCATGTATCTGAGAGAACATGGAGTGAATTTTCAGGTGGTGCCGGGAATCAGTTCCTGTATTGCAGGGCCGGCTTACGCCGGAATTCCCATTACCCATCGCGGAAAAGCGCTGGGGTTCCATGTGGTGACTGCTCATGACCGGAACGACGAGCTGGCGGACATCAATTTCCAGGCCATGGCAGACAGTAAGGAAACCTGTGTGTTCCTGATGGGACTGAGCAAAGTGGGAGAAATTGCCGACAGGTTAAGGGAGGCCGGAATGGCAGGCACCGCAGAGATTGCTGTGATTTCCCAGGCCACCACGCCGGAGCAGAAAACATGTGTTTCCGATTTGGAGCATATTGCGGAGAAAGTGGATCAGGAAGGCCTGATTTCTCCTGCGTTGATTGTGGTGGGAGAAGTGGTTTCCCTGCGGGAAGAACTGAATTTCATGGAAAACCGTCCACTGTTCGGAAAGCGGTATCTGATTCCGAAAATCGGAGAAAAACCCACCCGGCTGAAAGAACTGCTGCAAAGCCAGGGAGCTGTTGTGGATGAAGTGCAGGTGGGAGTGATTGAGCGGGTGAAACAGATTCCGATATCGGAAGAACTGAAAGAGGGAGACTGGCTGCTGTTTACCAGTAAAAACGGTGTGGAAGCATTTTTCGGGAATTTCCGGGAACAGGGGCTGGATATGAGAAGGCTGGCAGGCTGTAAGGTGGCGGCTATCGGCAAAAAAACAGCGGAACTGCTGGGTTCTTACGGAATTTATCCGGATCTGGTACCGGAAGCATTTCACAGTGACGCCCTTGCAGATACCCTGCGAAGCCGTCTGAGCGGAACGGAATGCGTCTGGTATCTGAAAGGCGGCAATGCGGACAGCCATCTGAAAGAAGCTCTGGCGGACTGCTGCCGGTTTGAGGAAGTGGTGGTGTATGAGAACCGCTCCGTAACGCCGGAACCGGGGCTGCTGCAGTCTGTGGCAGCCTGCGACGGAGTGGCATTTACCTGTGCTTCTTCCGCGGAACGGTTTATGAATGCTGTGGGGAAAGACTGGGGCTCCTGCGGTGTGTACAGTATCGGCCCCAAAACTACGGCCTTTTTGAAATCAAAGGGTGTGGAACAGGTGCTGGAAGCAGAACAGTCTACTTATGAAGGATTAACAGAGCGTATATGCAGACTCCATATGAAGAATCATCCGCAGTTCAATAAGTAGTATATAGACAGAGAATGGAAACAGCAGAGAGGACAGGAATATGAGAAAAGCAGTGTTTTTTGATATCGACGGAACCATCTGGGATGAGAAACAGCGCATACCGGACAGCACAAGAGAGGCATTTCGGCTTATGAAAGAGCAGGGCCATTATCTGTTTATCAGCAGCGGCAGAACCAGGATTTTCATTCCTGACGAGCCCCTGATGCCTCTGGGATTTGACGGAATACTGGCAGGCTGCGGTACTTATGGGGAGTTTCAGGGAGAAGAAAAATTCTATTACAGAATCCCGCTGGAAAAGATTCAGCATATCAATGAATTTCTGCGGCAGATGGAAGCAGCTTACGTTCTGGAAGGGCGCCATCTGATTTATCTGGATACGGAGCGGTTCCCGGAGGATTCCCCCTTTCCAAAAGGGCTGCGGGGGACGCTGGGAGAAAAGATGGTGCGGGTGACCGGAAATGAAGCCAGCCTGGAAGTGAGCAAATTCTGCGTGAATTATTTAAAGGAGCGGGAACGCCAGAAAGAGCTGGAACAGGAAATCGGAAAAGATTATACCATTATCCACCGGGGCGGAGATTTTATGGAAATTGTGCCGAAAGGGTACAATAAAGCCACGGGAATCCGGGAAATCTGCGAGATTCTGGATGTCGCCCATGAAAATACCTACTCCTTCGGAGACAGCACCAACGATTTGGATATGCTGGAATATACCGCCCATTCCATCGCCATGGGAGATGGAATGCAGCAGGCAAAAGACGCGGCGGAATATGTGACCGCAGCCCTCTGGGAAGACGGAATTTACCAGGGCTGCAAACATTACGGGCTGATATAACATCAGCCCGCTTTTCTCTTATAGGAAATACCATGTTACTATGAAGCGTTAAAGTTAATGGATTTCCTATAAGAGAAAACAATTATGCGCGGCTCGCGGAGAGGAAATCTATTGCTGAGCAGTCCGCCTGCGCACTCGCATGAATGGAATAATGTCGCTGAAGCGACCAGGCTCGGCGCGTCAAAGTGTGCAATCCCCTCAAGATTGAGGGGCAGGGGAGTTGAAGTGGGTTTGCCACATTGTTCTCTGATTGCTCTTTTTATCTTTATTTCACATGTGACATTCTTCCTGTATTATTCCCAAATAATAAAAAAATGATACTTTTGACCTGAAAATCCTATAAGTGGGTAATCCAATTATCGTGAATATATACAAAAGAAATCCGATAAATTTGAATAAATTGCCGGAAATATAAAAAGTACTTGATGTTTCAGAATCAGGTGCTATAATATACTTAATAATTGGATTACCCAATAAAAGGAAAAATGTAAGAATATCGGAATATTTAACTGTATTCTACATAAAAAAGAGAAAAATAACAATATTGGATTATCCAATTTAAAGGGAGGAGGAATACTATGCTGTTATTGGAATTTGTACTTGCGATGCTGCCGATTATCTGGCTGATTGCGGCACTCAGCGGCCTGAAAATGGCCGGGCATAAGGCCTGTGTCATTGCACTTTTTATTACGGCAGCTCTGGCGGCGGGATATTGGGGGTTAAGTATCCTGTGTATTTCAACAGCAGCTCTGGAAGGCGTTCTGAATGCGTTATGGCCTATCTGTCTGGTGATTGTGGCAGCTTTGTTTACTTATAATCTGACGTTGAAGACCGGGGCTATGGAGTCTGTCAAGAGAATGCTGGCGGGTGTTTCCAGAGACAGGCGTGTTCTGGCTTTGATTATCGGATGGGGGTTTGGCAATTTCATGGAAGGAATGGCCGGATTCGGAACAGCAGTTGCAATTCCCGCGTCCATGCTGACAGCCATCGGCCTTGATCCCATGAGCGCAGTTCTGAGCTGCCTGGTGGTAAATTCCACCCCTACCGCATTCGGCTCCGTAGGAGTTCCCACGGTGACGCTGGCAACGGTAACGGGCACGGATTTGCTTTCACTGGCAGGCAGCATTGTAAATATACAGTTTATTCTGACTTTTATATCTCCGTTTTTGATGGTCTGCATTTGCGGAAAAGGGATAAAGGCGTTAAAGGGTATGATTCCCACTACGCTGGTTGCGGCCTTATCCTTTACCGTACCATGGTTTTTAACCGCACATTTTATCGGGCCGGAACTTCCTGATATTATCGGCTCCATCTGCTCCATGGGATGTATCATCGGAGCAGCCAGAATTTTTAACCGGGAGCCGGAGGAAGCATACGCCATTCAGATTTCCGAAACAGCAGGGGAGAAAACTTCCATGGGAGTGGCGGAAGGGCTGAAAGCCTGGAGTTCCTTTCTTCTGATTTTCCTGTTTCTGATGGTAACTTCCACCTTATGTCCGCCTGTACATAATGCCATTGCCGGAATTAAGAGCACCCTTGTGGTGTATGCCGGGGAAGGCGGGAATGCCCTCAGCTTCAGCTGGATTAACACACCTGGGGTTATGATATTCCTGGCAGCCATCATCGGAGGGGCCATACAGGGAGCCGGTGCGAAAGATATAGCGGATGTTTTTCTGGAAACGCTGAAAAAATACTGGAAGACCATACTTACCATCTGTGCTGTAATGGCCACTGCGAAAATTATGAGTTACAGCGGAATGATTTCTGATATAGCGAAATTTTTAGTAGCTGTTACCGGTTCTTTCTATCCGCTGATAGCGCCGCTGATTGGAGCGCTGGGCGCATTTGTAACAGGTTCCGGAACTTCCACCTGCGTGCTGTTCGGCGGGCTCCAGAGCGAGACAGCCGCAGCCCTTGATTTGAATCCCACCTGGATGGCGGCGGCGAATGTGATGGGAGCCGGAATCGGCAAGATGATATGTCCCCAGGGAATTGCCATCGGTGCGGGAGCCATCGGGCAGCCAGGCTCGGAAAGTAAGATTTTAAGTAAAGTTTTTAAATATTTTATATTGTTTGTAGTTCTGGCAGGCATCATCTGTTATGCCGGGTCCCTGATGGGATTTTAATGGAACTTTGATGGAAAAGAAAGCAAACAGGTTTCTGAATACAGCAGGAAAAATAAATGTTCAAGGAGGTAGCAACATGTACAACAAACTGACACCTGAAATTGTGGAGCAGCTGAAAGCAGTCACGGATTATGTTTTCCAGGGAGAAGACATCAATCCGGATTATGCGAAAGATGAGATGCCGATTTACGGAACTCATATGCCGGATGTGGCAGTTCAGCCCCGTTCCACGGAAGAAGTAGCAGGAATTATGAAAATCTGTTATGAGAACAACATCCCTGTAACGCCCAGAGGAGCAGGTACCGGACTTGCAGGAGGAGCGGTGCCTCTGTATGGAGGCGTGCTCATGGACATTTCCAAAATGAATAAGATTAAATCTTATGACATGGAGAATTTTGTGGTGGAAATCGAAGCAGGGGTACTGTTAAACGACCTTGCGGAAGACTGCCAGAGCCAGGGAATGCTGTATCCCCCGGACCCCGGAGAGAAATTTGCATGTGTGGGCGGAAATGTGGCAACCAATGCGGGAGGTATGCGTGCGGTGAAATACGGAGCAACCCGTGATTATGTGCGGGCTATGACCGTTGTACTTCCCACAGGTGAAATTACCCGTCTGGGAGCAACCGTATCCAAAACATCTTCCGGATACTCTCTGCTGAATCTGATGATTGGCTCCGAAGGAACCCTTGGCATTATTACGGAACTGACCTTAAAGATTATACCTGCGCCGAAGGCGGCGGCTTCCCTGATTATCCCATTTGAAGACCTGCATTCTGCCCTTGCAACGGTTCCGAAATTTAAGATGGCCCATATGGACCCGCAGGCCATTGAGTTTATGGAGCGTGAAATTGTGCTGGCTTCCGAGCGTTATATTGGAAAATCCGTATTTCCCCAGGAGCTGGACGGAACGGAAATCGGCGCATACCTGCTGGTGACACTGGATGGAAATTCAGAGGAAGAAGTGGACGCGCTGGTAGAGCAGGCCGCAGAGCTGGTACTGGAAGAGGGAGCCATCGACGTGCTGGTGGCAGATACTCCATCCAAGATGAAAGACGCATGGGCTGCACGTTCTTCTTTCCTGGAAGCAATTATGGAAGAAACAAAGCTGCTGGATGAGTGCGACGTGGTGGTTCCGGTAAACAAAATTGCCGATTACCTGGAATTTGTCAATAAAACAGGGAAAGACTGCGGACTGACCATTAAGTCTTTTGGTCATGCAGGAGACGGAAACCTTCATATTTATCAGTGCTCCAATGATTTGGAGGAAGAGGAATTCAAGAGCCGGGTAGATAAATTCTTTGACATTATATATAAGGAAGCAACAGACTGCGGCGGACTTGTTTCCGGTGAGCACGGGATTGGCTCCGGTAAGGTAAAATATCTGGTAGATTCCGTTGGAGAGACCAACATGGGAATTATGGAAGGCATCAAACGTGTATTCGACCCGAAAATGATTCTGAATCCGGGCAAAGTTTGTTACAGATTATAATTCAGATGTTTAAAATGAGGAGGAAGCATTATGAATATTTGTGTTTGCATGAAACAGGTACCTGATACGAATGAAATCAAGGTAGATCCTGAAACTCACACCCTGGTCCGCAAAGGCGTTCCCAGCATTGTGAATCCCTTTGATACCTACGCCCAGGAAGTTGGCGTGAGACTGAAAGAACAGCTGGGCGGAAAACTGATTGTGATTTCCATGGGGCCGGAACAGGCCAAAGAAGCCATCAAATCCTGCCTTGCAGTAGGAGCGGACAACGGATATCTGATTTCCAGCAGGAATTTCGGCGGTTCCGATACCCTTGCCACCAGTTATATCCTTTCTGAGGCTATTAAGGCAGTAGAAGAAAAAGAAGGGCTGAAATTCGATTTAATCCTCTGCGGAAAACAGGCAACAGACGGAGATACCGCTCAGGTAGGGCCTGAGATTGCAGAACATCTGGATTTGCCTCAGATTACATATGCGCTGGATATTGTGGAAAAGGACGGAGAAATTCAGGTAAAGCGGGAATATGACGCAGGTTATGACATGATTTCCACCAGACTTCCGGCAGTGGTAACGGTTGTAAAACTGCCCTACGAGCCCCGTTATCCTACCATTAAGAGCAAAATGGCTGCCAAGAAAAAAGAAATTCCGGTACTGACCGAAGAAGATATCCCATCCATCAAACTGGAGCTGTGCGGATTAAACGGCTCTCCCACGAGGGTGAAGAAGACCTATACGCCGGTAAGAGAAAAATCAGGCGTGAAGCTGGCAGGCATGGAAGCAGCAGATGCGGCAAATGAAGTAGTGAAGTTGCTGGAAGAAGCAAAACTTTTATAAGGAGGGGCCGGATATGAGCAATCTGAATGATTATAAAAATATATGGGTGTTCATCGAAACAGAATGCGGAAAGGCAAAAAATGTGGGCTATGAACTTTTGAATGTGGCAAAACCGCTGGCAGACCAGAAAGGATGTCCGCTGGTGGCAGTCGTTATCGGCAAAGATATTGAAGGTGTGGCAAAAGACGCCATCTGCTACGGAGCAGATTCCGCCATTATCGTAGACGGACCGGAATATGAATACTACACCACAGACGCTTTTACGAAAGCAATGGTTACGTTAGTGGAAAAATATAAACCGGAAACATTGATGATCGGCGCAACCAACAATGGCCGGGATATGGGCCCAAGAGTGTCCTGCCGCCTGCAGACAGGTCTGACTGCAGACTGTACCGGTATTGACATTGACGAGGAAACGGGAAATATTGCCTGGACCCGTCCCACCTTCGGCGGTAACCTGATGGCAACAATTATGTGTCCGGAACATCGCCCCCAGATGGGAACGGTAAGGCCCGGCGTATTCAAAAAAGGCGCATATGAGGAAGGACGCACCGGAGAGATTATAAAAGAAGATATTCATGTGGCTCCGGAAGAAATCCGTACCACTCTGGTAGAACGTGTCAGTGAAATTGCAGAAGCTGTGAATCTGGAAGAAGCTGAGATTATCGTATCCGGCGGCCGGGGCGTTGGCTCTGCAGAAAACTTCGGACTGCTGGAGGATCTGGCGGCAGAACTGGGCGCAACCCTTGGCTGCAGCAGAGCAGTGGTAGACGCAGGCTGGATGCCCCATGCCCATCAGGTAGGGCAGTCCGGTAAGACGGTGGCTCCGAAGCTCTATTTTGCAATCGGTATTTCCGGAGCAATCCAGCATCTGGCAGGCATTTCCGGTTCCGATACGGTGATTGCCGTAAATAAAGACGAAGACGCGCCGATTTTTGACGTGGCAGATTATGGAATCGTTGGAAATCTGAATGAAGTTGTGCCGGCGCTGACAGCGGCATTTAAAGCGCGGAAAGCATAAATTGAGGAACATATAAAAGGTGTGTCTGAGATATTTTGATACACAGGATAAGAAAAATGAGGAGGAAATGTTATGGATTTTAAAAGAGATGAATTACACCAGGATATTCTGGACATGGTACATGAGTTTGCAGTAAACGAAGTAAAGCCTCTGGCGGCAGAAATAGATAAGACAGAAGAATTTCCCATGGAAAATGTGAAGAAAATGGCAGAAATGGGACTTCTGGGCATTCCCTTTCCGGAAGAATATGGCGGAGCCGGCATGGATACGCTGGCATACATCCAGACCGTGGAAGAACTGAGCAAATACTGCGGTACCACAGGAGTTATTGTATCGGCCCATACATCCCTCTGCTGTACGCCCATTTACCAGTTCGGAACCGAGGAACAGAAGCAGAAATATCTGCCGAAATTATGCTCCGGCGAATGGATTGGCGCATTTGCACTGACAGAGGCAAACGCAGGAACAGACGCCTCCGGACAGAAAACGGTTGCTGTGGACAAAGGCGACCACTGGGTGCTGAATGGCTCCAAAATTTTCATAACAAATGCAGGGGTGGCAGACGTATTTTTCGTGCTTGCCATGACAGATAAATCACAGGGTACCAAAGGGATTTCCGCATTTATCGTAGAAAAGGGATTTCCGGGATTTTCCATCGGGAAACTGGAAGACAAGATGGGAATTCGTGCATCTTCCACCTGTGAGCTGATTTTTGAAGACTGTATCGTTCCAAAAGAAAACCTTGTGGGAGAATTGGGCAAAGGCTTTAAGTACGCCATGATGACACTGGACGGCGGACGTGTGGGTATTGCGGCTCAGGCCCTTGGCATTGCAGAAGGAGCCATTGAGGAGACCGTAAAATATGTACAGGAGCGTACCCAGTTTGGCCGACGTATTTCCCAGTTCCAGAATACCCAGTTTGAGCTGGCACAGATGCAGGCCAACACAGAGGCTGCAAAACTCCTGGTATATCAGGCGGCATGTGCCAAAGATGACCATGAGCCATTCTCTCATAAAGCGGCTATGGCAAAACTGGTGGCTTCCAGAAATGCTTCCGACGTAACTCGCCGCTGCCTGCAGCTTTACGGAGGATATGGATATACAAAAGATTACCCCATTGAGCGTATGATGCGTGACGCCAAAATTACAGAGATTTACGAAGGTACATCCGAAGTACAGATGATGGTAATTTCCGGTTGGATGGGTGTGAAATAGAGGTGAACTTTATGGATATGAAACTTCCGTTTTCCAGAGAGGGCATGATGCTTCATCTGGATGATAATTTAGATTATGAGGTTCTGGAATCTTCCATTGCATCCATGCCGGCGGCAGATAAGACAGAGGATGAAATCGTTCTGGAAGCCATGGAGCATCCCATCGGCTCCCCGAAGCTCTCCGAGCTTTCCAGGGATAAACAGAAGGTAGTTATCATCTGCTCAGACCATACCAGACCGGTACCAAGCAAACATATTATACCCTTTATGCTGAAGGAAATCCGGGAAGGGAATCCCGGTGCGGACGTTACGTTGCTGATTGCAACAGGGTTCCACCGGGCTACCACCAGAGAAGAACTGGTGGGCAAATTCGGTCAGGAAATTGTGGAGCAGGAGAACATTGTCATCCACGACAGCCAGAATATGGATGATATGGTAAATCTGGGCACACTGCCTTCCGGGGCTCCTCTGCTGATTAACAGGATAGCCGCAGAAGCTGATTTGCTGGTAAGCGAGGGATTTATTGAAACCCACTTTTTTGCAGGATTTTCCGGCGGACGCAAAAGCGTTCTGCCCGGTGTATCCAGTGCGGTAACAGTTCTCGGAAACCACTGTTCCGCATTTATAGATTCTCCGTACAGCCGCACAGGCGTACTGGAAAACAATCCCATTCACAGGGATATGGTTGCCGCCAGTAAAATGGCGGACCAGAAGTACATTGTCAACGTCATCATTGACGCAGACAAAAGAGTTGTACATGCGGTGGCCGGTGATGCAGTCGAGGCACATGCAGCCGGCTGCCGGTTCCTCCGTCAGTATTGCCAGGTAACCCCTGAGAAAGCCGCAGATATTGCCATTTCCACAAACGGCGGTTATCCGCTGGACCAGAACATGTATCAGTCTGTAAAAGGAATGACAGCCGCAGAAGCGGCTTCTGAAGAAGACGGTATTATTATTATGGTATCCAACTGCGGAGACGGTCACGGCGGGGAGGGATTTTATCAGGCGCTGAAAAACTGTGAAAGTCCCGAAAGCCTTATGGAAGAAATCCGGAAGGTTCCCCAGGATGAGACAAAACCGGATCAGTGGGAATATCAGATTCAGAGCCGGATTTTAATCCATCACAGGGTTATTTATGTGATGTGCGAACAATACCGGGCCATGGCAGAGGAAATGGGCTTTGAGACAGCTTCCGATGTGAATGAGGCTCTGGCAAAAGCTCTGGAAGCAAAAGGAAAAGATGCCCACATTGCGGTGATTCCGGACGGAGTGTCCGTAATGGTAAAGATGTAACGTGTCAGAGGTGATAATTTGCCGAGAGGCGGATTGTCTGTACATAATACATACAACATATTCACTTTGGACCCGGCGGGTCGGCGGTAAGCTGACCTGCCGGGTTCATTGTTCTGCAGGAAAGACCGTTTTGCTGTAAAATTTTAAATCTTTATCTGACATTTCTTTTGCGTGCTTTTCAGTCGAAAAATTCCATCTGCAGGGTCTGACGGAACGCAGGCAGGAATATAAATTAGCAGAGGAGGAATGAATAGAGGAGGAAAACGGACATGACCATAAACAGAGATTATATTTCCGCACAAAACACCTATGAAAATGAAAATCATCCAAAATATATTGTAATTCATGAAACAGATAATTACGCCAGAGGGGCGGATGCCCGCCGCCATGCTTTCGCCCAGTCGGCCGGGCATTTAAGTACGTCCGTCCACTATTACGCAGGCTCAGACGGAGTCTGTCAGGCTGCAGAGCATAAGGACGGCACCTTTTCCATAGGAGTGGAATACAATACCGTCCATGGGGTGAAAGACGCGGACAACAGGAATACCATCAATATTGAAATCTGTGTAAACAGCGACGGAGATTATGAGAAAGCCCGTGCAAATGCCATTGAACTGGTGAAGGAGCTGATGAAGACTGCTGACATTCCGGCAGAGAGAGTGATTCGGCATTTTGATGCCAGAGGGAAATACTGTCCCAGGAAAATGATGGACAGTCCAGAGTTGTGGAGAGATTTTCAGAAACAGATTGGGCAGGAGGAGCCGGACACCGGGGCAGGACCGTTTCAGGGAGAATCCAGGCCCATGGAAGAATGGTACCGGGTGGGTTCCGGCTGGAAAGACGGTATCTGCCAGAATCAGACGGGGGCTTATCACAACAGGGAATTTGCCATGAAAGACTGCGGGCCCGGACAGTATGTCTATGACGGACAGGGGAACGTAATCTATACCGGCGGCCGGAAAGAACAGGACTATGTCTATACGCAGAAACAGTTTATTCTGGATGTACAGAAAATCACCGGTTCTGCTCCGGATGGTATCGCCGGGGATGAAACCATTGGCAATACTCCCACAGTTTCCAGAAATGACAATAAATATCATCCGGTGGTAACTCCTCTGGAACGGAGGATGAAGGCTCTGGATTATTATTACGGAGCTATCGAGGAGGATAACGGAAAACGTCCTCAGTTTGGGAAGGGAATGGAGGAAGCGGTAAATACCTACCAGAAGAAAGTTCTGGGGTATAAATATCCGGATGGGGAGATTACCGGGGAGAAAAAGACCTGGGAGTCTCTGCTGGGGATGCTGTAGCTGATTTGTCACAGTCCGCAGGGAGTCTGTGGACTGCAAGGCTGATTTCCGACAAATTGTACCATAAAAAGTGCAAATTATACCATAAATATCTTTTTTTGTAATATAATGTAATATAATCTTATTTATAAAAAATGTAAATAATAAAAATAATGTAAACAGTAAAAAATAGTGAAAACAGGAAAATAAAACATGGGAGGAGTACTGTCTGTGTATCTGATAGCCCTTTGTGATGACGAAACAGAAGAATTAAATAAGACGGAGCAAATGCTGTATGACTATAAGAAAAAGCATCCGGGAATGGATTTCAGGGCGGAACGCTTTAAAAGTGCATATGAACTGCTCTGTAAAGTCAGAGAAGGGAATTATATTCCGGATCTGCTGCTGATGGATATATATATGCCGGAGAAGCCGGGGATTGAAGCAGCCAGAGAACTGCGTGACATGGGAAATGGAAGCAGAATTGTGTTTCTTACCACTTCCAGAGAACATGCCCTTGAGGCATTCGGCGTGAACGCGGCTCAGTATCTGGTGAAACCTGTCACAGAGGAGATGCTGTTTCCGATTCTGGACGGGGTTTTCAGAGAGGTGGAAGAGGATCGGAAGAAATATCTGGTTCTGCGGATTGAGGGGAGAATGCAGCGTGTGGCTTTGCATGATATTGTGTACTGCGAGGCCCAGCGGAAAAATCAGTGTCTGCATCTTGCAGATGACAGTCAGCATCTGCTGCGTATGACGCTGACGGAAATTTATGATATGCTTGCCGGATATCAGGAATTTGTAAGGGTGGGGGTTGCCTATGTTATGAATCTGGAGTATATTGATAATCTGAATGCCCAGGAAATCTGTCTGAATAGCGGTAAGAAGATTCACCTGCCGCGCGGAGCATACAAAACCTTAAAAGAACAGTATTTCGGATATTATTGCGGAGGAGAGGAAATAAAATTTGATGAATTGCAGGCCAGTGACCATGAGAACGCCGTAGTTTTCTGACGGTGGAGAATATGGGGCCGGTGAAATACGGAATCAGAAAGAGCATATCAGCAACGGCACAGGATAATCGGAAAGGGTCCTGTGCTGTTTTGCCGTGCGGAAAAGTCATTTTCCAAAAATGATACGACACAATTCGACAAAATATATAGCGCTATAATCGGTATGATAATAATGTTATGGTAAAAAAGCACTAATTTGACAAGGTTCGTGTTAAAATGATAATACCAGGATTTCTTTGTCGAAAATCAGAGAAATCTTTTTATTGAAGGAATATTTATTTGAGGATATAATACAAATAGTTGCCTTTTATGAGGGATTATTATGAAAACCAACAGGAGGATTTAGCGTGGAAAAATTAAATGTGGCAATTGCAGATGACAATGAGAGAATGCTGAGGGAATTGGGAGACATCGTAAAAAGCGACGAAGAACTTCAGGTAGTAGGAACAGCGAAAGATGGAGAAGAAGCATACGAAATGATAAAAAAGAAGGAACCGGACGTGGTATTGCTTGACATTGTTATGCCTAAACTGGACGGACTGACTGTGATGGACAAAATCAGAAGCGATAAAAATATCAAAAAACATCCGGCGTTTATTATAATAACCGCAATCGGACAGGAAAAAATCACAGAGGACGCATTTTCTCTGGGAGCGGATTACTATATTATGAAGCCTTTTGACAACGAAGTAGTGCTGAACCGTATCAAGCATGTGCGGAATTCGGAACTGCGCAGGGGAACAGAGGTACGAAAGGTCAATGCCTATGAGAAGAAGCAGGATCTGGAGGAACGGAATCTGGAAAGCGATGTGACAAACATTATCCATGAAATCGGCGTACCTGCCCATATCAAAGGATATCAGTATCTGCGGGAGGCCATTATCATGTCGGTGCGGGATATGGAAATGCTGAATTCCATTACCAAAATCCTGTATCCTGGAATTGCAAAGAAGTATCAGACCACGCCAAGCCGGGTGGAACGGGCCATCCGCCATGCCATTGAGGTTGCATGGAGCAGAGGAAAAATGGATACCATTGACGAATTATTCGGCTATACCATTCACAATGGGAAAGGAAAACCTACAAATTCTGAATTTATAGCTTTAATTGCGGACAAAATTCGGTTAGAATATAAGTTAAGAGAATAAGTAGGAGGTTTTTACATGAAGAAGATACTCTTTGCAGCATCCGAGGGGAATCCTTTTGTCAAGACCGGAGGTCTGGCAGATGTGGTGGGGGCTTTGCCGAAATATCTGGATAAGGAAACCTTTGACGTAAGGATTATTCTGCCGAAATATCTGTGTATTTCAGAAGAACATCGGCAGAATATGAAATACGTGACCGAGTTCCATGCAGATATGCCGAGAGAACAGGAATACATAGGAATTTATGAAGCCAGCGTGGAAGGTGTTCACTATTATTTTATAGATAATGAGCATTATTTTGCAGGAAACGGTCCTTATAACCAGATTTTTGAAGATGTGAATAAATTCGCATTTTTCTGCCGGGCAGTGCTGGCCAGCCTGCCGGAACTGGGTTTCTGCCCGGATATCATACACTGCCATGACTGGCAGACAGCGCTGATTCCGGTATTTCTGGATGCATTTTACCGGGAAAACGCCTTCTATCAGAATATCCGCACAGTCCTTACCATTCATAATCAGAAATTTCAGGGCCGGTGGCGGATAGACGATATTGAAAACTGCCGGGATCTGCCTTCCCATTACCGTTACGGAGCCATGGAGGCCTATGGGGAAACGAATTTTCTGAAAGCGGGAATCCTTCACGCAAACCGGGTCAATGCGGTCAGTGAGACATATGCCAGAGAGATTCAGGGACAGCAGGGCGGTGAAGGGCTGGACGGTGTAATGAGGGAGATTTCCGGCAAGCTCTCCGGTATTGTAAACGGGATTGACAATGAGGAGTATGACCCCAGGACGGATTCCAGGCTGAAGGCAAACTTCGACGTGAAGACGATTGCCAGGAAGAAGCAGAATAAAGAAGCGTTGCAGGCCGCTCTGGGCCTTCGGAAAGACAGTTCCGCCATGGTAATCGGCATGGTGTCCCGGCTGACTCAGCAGAAAGGATTTGATCTGGTACGGGCAGTGCTGGAGGAAATGATGAATACCCTGAATGTACAGGTGGCGGTGCTGGGTACGGGGGAAGAACAGTTTCAGAATTTCTTCCGTCATTTCGACTGGAAGTATCCGGACCGGGTGTCTGCCACCATAGGCTACAGCGAAGAAAAGGCCCATCTGATTTACGGCGGCGCAGATGCGTTCCTCATGCCTTCTCAGTTTGAGCCATGCGGCCTGAGCCAGTTAATCAGTATGCGCTACGGTACCATTCCCATTGTCCGGGAGACAGGGGGATTAAAGGATACGGTAGAGCCTTACAATGAAATCTGGCATACGGGAAACGGGTTCAGCTTTGCCAATTATAATGCTTCGGAAATGCTGATGATTGTACGGTATGCCTGTGATGTGTTCTGCAACCATCCCAAAGACTGGAAAGCTATGATGAAGCGGTGCATGAATGAGGATAATTCCTGGAAAAAATCTGCCGGAAAATATGAGAAGCTGTATCTGGAACTGGTGTGACATTTTCTGCGGGAGCTGCCCACAGCCGAAACCGGCGGGCGCTCCCGTCGTTATATTATGCGGAAAATGCAGACAGAAATCAGCATATGGAGAGCTGGCAGGAATTTCTGTCATAGAAGTAAACGCAGTCGGAAAGAATTTCTTCCGGGGAGACTTCAGCCAGGTTGATTTCCCTCACAATCCGGGGCAGTTCTCCGGGATTGCCTGCGCGGGAAGCAGGAATGGCAATTACTTCATGGACACTGCTGGGAAGTATATAGAGGCTGTCGTTCAACTGGCCGGATACCTGTTTCAGAGTATCCTGATAGAGGATACAGCAGGCGCCGTTCAGCCGCAGACGGTTGGTGAGCACATACATGGGAACAATTTCGGAAGACAGAGTTTCTCTGGCAGACTGCTGTTTTTCTTCCGGGAGTACGTCAAGGGAGGGAAAAATAAGGTCTGCCAGGGAATCCCAGCGGAACGGGAGCAGAAGAGGCGTATTCTGCCGGGCCAGAGAGAACAGCGTATCTCCGGAAATATTCCAGTATGCCAGATGCTCGTTGAAAATGGGAATGGACGCATGTTTTCCAGGCCCTTCCTGTATCAGACAATAAAATACAACGGCGAGGTCCATCCAGGGAAAATGGGGAATTTCTTTCAGAAGTTCCCTGTTTTTTTCGTAATTTATCAGTTTACAGGCAATGCGGGAACGAATATTCTCAAAACAGGTGAAAAAGGAAGTGTCCACGGTTCTGACATTGCAGTGTTCATGGTAATAGTGCAGTATACGGGCCTTAAGGACGGAAAAGGAAGTTCCGTTCTGATAGCTTTCATAATAATGGTTCAGATAAATAGCAGGGGAAACATTACTGCCCGGCTCCAGAATGGTGAGTCCGTCCAGCAGAATATGATTGTTATGGGAAAAAGGGCGGATGGAAACAGAAGTGCCCGCGGGAAACAGCTCTTCCAGACTGGCGACGAGCTGCTGCTTAAACTGTTCGTATGTCATAATACCTCCTGTGCTGTGCTGGCAGCCTGGAAGATTATGGTCCACACAGATTCCGTGTGGGCTTAACTGTACCACGAAAACCGGAAAAATGCAAGAGTAAATTTGGGGAAATTCTAAATTTTTTGTTGACAAATGACAATTGACTGGCAAAGTATATTGGAAAACGACTCGTACTGGCAATTGTTACGATTTTCATTGTCAGCGCCATTACATTTTTTGTAATGAATGCGATTCCGGGCGGGCCCTTTAACAAGGAGAAGGCTACCAGCGCGGAGGCCCAGAAAGTTCTGGAGAAACGGTATAATCTGGATAAACCACTGGGAGAGCAGTATGTAATCTATCTGAATAACCTGCTGCATGGAGACTGGGGAATTTCTTTACATAACGGACGTGATATCTGGAAGGAAATTACAGGGCGTTTCCAGGTGTCGGCAAAGCTGGGGGGAATGGCAGCGGCAGTTGCCATTGTAATCGGACTGGTGCTGGGCAGCATTGCAGCCCTTACCCGGAACCGGTTTCCGGATCGTCTGATTATCTTTTTTACAACTCTGGGAACAGCAATGCCCTCTTTTGTGCTGGCTACGCTGCTTCTGCTGGTATTCTGTCTGAAGCTGGGATGGTTTCCGGTGTGGTCTTCCGGCAATCCCAATTATGTTCTGCCGATTATCGCCCTTAGCGTATATCCCATGGCATATATTACACGTCTGACCAAAACAAGTATGCTGGATGCTCTGAATCAGGATTATGTCCGTACAGCAAAGGCAAAGGGCGTTCCGGGCTGGAAGGTGATTTTCAAACATGCCCTCCGCAATGCTCTGGTTCCGGTAGTGACCTACGTGAGTCCCATGGTTGCCTATATTCTGACCGGTTCCATGGTGGTGGAGAATATTTTTACCATCGGAGGACTGGGTTCTACTTTTGTAACCAGTATCGTAAACCGTGATTATACCATGATTATGGCTGTAACGCTGTTTCTTGCCATATTGATGGTAATTGCAAATCTGCTGACGGATATCGCATATAAGATGATAGATCCGAGAATCACGTTTGAATAGAGAAGGACAGAAAGGATGGAAACCATGGTGGAGAATCAGGAACTGAAAAAGAGGCAGCTCTTTTCCGCACAGGTGGATTTGAGCAAATTTAAAGATAAAGATTTTGAACAGGCAACGGAGGAGGAGAAGAAACAGCAGGATGTTATGGGAGAGTCCACCACCTTTTTCAAAGACGGTATGAGACGTCTCAGGAAAAGTCCTCTGGCTATGGGCAGTATTGTGGTACTGGTGCTGATTCTTGCTCTTATCATTATCGCGCCCATGATTGTGCCTTACAAATATTCACAGATTATATCGGTAAACGGAGTGCGTGACAAAACGGCGGCGAATATGGGGCCTTTTGAATATTCCAAACTGGAGACAAAGTACATGGAGGAAACCGGAGAAAAGCTGTTTCCTCGTATTTTCGGTACGGACAGCCTGAGCAGGGATTACTTTATCCGTGTGATTTACGGAACAAGGGTAAGCCTGTCCGTGGGAGTTGTGGCTTCCATTATGGTATTGATTATCGGTCTTTTGTACGGCTCTATTGCCGGCTATTTCGGAGGAACGCTGGATTTGATTATGATGCGTATTGTGGACGTCATCTATTCTCTGCCGGATATGCTGATTATTATTCTGTTGTCCGTGGTGCTGAATGAGACCTTGAAATCTGTGCTGGAAGGCACTGTGCTGCAGGCGCTGGGAACCAATATGATTTCGATTTTTATTGTGTTCGGCCTGCTGTACTGGGTAAGCATGGCAAGGCTGATTCGCGGACAGATTCTTACGATTAAGAACAATGAGTATGTGCTGGCGGCCCGCTGTATCGGTACAAAAAACGGCAGGATTCTCAGAAAGCATATTCTGCCCAACTGTCTGTCGGTCATTATTATTACCACAGCCCTGCAGGTGCCGAGCGCAATTTTTACAGAGAGTTATCTGAGTTTCCTTGGGCTGGGTGTTTCGGACCCTCTGACTTCTCTGGGAAGTCTGGCCAACGACGCCAGAGCAGGTATGCAGTCCTATCCTCTGCGCCTGGTGATTCCGGCCATTGCAATCTGCCTGATTGTGCTGGCGCTTAATTTGCTGGGGGACGGCCTGCGGGATACATTTGATTCGAAACTGAAGTAAGGAGATAAGCAGAATGAGTGAAGATAATAAATATATTTTGGAAGTAAAAGATCTCCATACCAGTTTTTTTACGGAAAATGGAGAGGTGCAGGCGGTAAATGGAATTTCCTTTACCCTGGAGCCCGGAAAAACCCTGGGAATTGTGGGAGAATCCGGTTCCGGTAAGTCGGTAACCGCCTATTCCGTTATGCAGATTCTTGCGGAAACCGGTAGAATCACCGGCGGGGAAGTGAGGTATCAGGGAGAGGATATTATCGGATGGAACAGCAGGCAGATGCAGAAGTTCCGGGGAGCGAAATGTTCTATTATTTTCCAGGACCCCATGACCAGCCTGAATCCGGTGTTTACGGTGGGAAGCCAGCTTACGGAGGCGATTCTTCTTCATACAGATAAAGATAAGAAGCAGGCCAGGGAGCGGGCCATTGAAATGCTGACGCTGGTGGGCGTAAATGAGCCGGAGAGCCGGCTGAAACAGTATCCCCATGAGCTTTCCGGCGGTATGCGCCAGCGTGTGATGATTGCCATGGCTCTTGTATGCGAGCCGGATATTCTGATTGCGGATGAACCTACCACTGCGCTGGATGTGACCATTCAGGCTCAGATTCTGGAGTTGATGCAGGAACTGCAGCAGAAGCTGGGCATGGCCATTATCATGGTGACTCATGATCTGGGCGTAATTGCCAGCATGTGTGATGAAATTCTGGTTATGTATGGCGGACGTGTCTGCGAAAGAGGCACAGCGGATGATATTTTCTATCGTCCGGCCCATGAATATACGAAAGGCCTGCTGCGCTCCATTCCGAAGACAGACAATATGAATGAAAAGCTGGTTCCCATTGGCGGAACCCCTATCAATCTGCTGCAGATGCCGGAGGGCTGTGCGTTCTGTCCCAGATGCGACGCAGCCATGAAAATCTGCCTGAAAGAGAAGCCGGAGGAGCTGCGCGTCAGTGAAACCCATCTGGCAAGCTGCTGGATGAATATAAAAGAATTGTATGAAGCACAGGAAGGAGAACAGTCATGAGTGAGAAGGAAAAATACCTGTTAAAGGTGGATCACTTAAAACAGTACTTTCCCGTGCGTCAGGGATTTAAGACCATTCCCCTGAAAGCGGTGGATGATATTTCCTTTGCAGTGAAGCCCGGAGAGACACTGGGACTGGTGGGAGAGTCAGGCTGCGGAAAAACCACGGTGGGAAGGACGCTGCTGCGTCTGTATCAGCCCACGGCAGGGAGAATTGAATTTGACGGAAACGTCCTTTTCGACAGCGGAGAACAGTATGACGAAAAGGGAAAGTTAAAACTGGGAACAGACGGGAAACCGGTGATGGGCAAAAAAGTGGATGTGGATATGCTGCCTTACCGGAAGCAGATGCAGATGGTATTTCAGGATCCTTATTCTTCCCTGAACCCCCGGATGACCGTGGAGGATATTATCGGAGAGCCGCTGGATGTACATAAACTGTACAGCGGCAGAGAGGAACGCCGGGAGAAAATCCTGCAGTTAATGGATTTGGTGGGACTGAACGCCGAACATGCCATGCGGTATGCTCATGAATTTTCCGGCGGACAGAGACAGCGTATCGGAATCGCCCGTGCACTGGCGGTAAATCCCAAATTTATTGTGTGCGACGAGCCGGTTTCCGCGCTGGATGTGTCCATTCAGGCACAGGTTGTCAACATGTTTGAAGAATTACAGGAAAAACTGGGCGTAGCCTATCTGTTTATCGCCCATGACCTTTTGATTGTACATCATATTTCCGACCGTATTGCGGTGATGTATCTTGGAAAAATGATGGAGCTGGCGGATGCGGATGAACTGAACGTGAATCCCATCCATCCCTATACGTTAAGCCTGCTGTCGGCGGTTCCCATTCCGGATCCGGAAACAGCGAGAAACAGCAGGCGCATTATTCTGGAGGGAGATGTGCCGAGTCCGCTGAAAATGCCCACGGGCTGTCCGTTCCGAACCAGATGCCGGTATGCCACGGAACAGTGTGCAGAAGAGATGCCGCAGCTTACGGACCGGGGGAACGGCCATATGGTTGCATGTTGGAATAAATAAGGTGTTTTCCAGAGATTTTCTTTGGTGAAAGCATACTTTATTGAACATTTGCAGTTCAATAAGGGATAGATTTAATTTTTTAACAGGAGGAATTAATATGAAAAAGAAACTGGTATCTGTATTACTGGTTGCGTGTATGGCATTGAGTCTTACCGCCTGCGGCGGAGATAAAAATGGTGCGGCCAATGATACAAAGACAGAAGGAACAGATGAGAATGCAGATGCTGCAGATGATTCATCTGAAACTTCTCAGACAAACACAGACCCAAACGTGCTGAACATCAATCTGGCATCTGAACCGGATTATCTGGATCCGGCGCTGAACAGTTCTGTGGATGGCGGATGTCTTGCTGTAAATACGTTTGCAGGATTGTATACGTATGACAAAGATGGCAATCTGATTCCGGATCTGGCAACCGATATGCCTGAAGTGAAACAGGTGACAGAAGACGGAGAAGAAGTAACAGAAGGAGAAACAGCGGACGCAGCAGCAACGGACGGAAATGAAGCGGCAGAAGGAGAGGCTGCAGAATCAACAGAAGGAGAAGCAGCAGACGAAGAAGAGAAAAAGGTTTATACTGTTTATACCGTTAAGCTGAAAGAATCCAAATGGAGCAACGGAGATGACCTGACTGCAAAGGATTTTGTGTATAGCTGGAACCGTGCGTGTGCGGAAGAAACAGCGGCAGATTATGGATATCTGTTTGACATTATCGCGCGGAAAGATGACGGCACTCTGAATGTTGAGGCTCCGGATGATTATACCCTGGTGATTACGCTGACTAATCCATGCCCTTATTTCAACGACTTAATGGCGTTCCCCACATTCTTCCCGGTACATCAGGCTTCCGTGGAAGCAGCAAATCCGGACGGAGACATTCCTGGAAAATGGGCGGAGGAAGCAGGATTTGTATGCAACGGCGCTTATACACTGGAATCATGGAATCATGACGAAAGCATGGTCTACAAAAAGAATCCCAATTATCATAATGTTGACAGCGTAACCATGGAAGAACTTCATTTTATGTTAAACGCGGATGATACCGCTATTTACGCGGCATACAACAGCGGCGATGTGGATTATATTGATACCGTGCCAAATGATGAAATTTCTTCTCTGAACGGCGTAAATCCGGAATTCGGTATCCTGGATAACCTGGGAACCTACTATATTGGTTTCAATGTAAACGATCCGGTTTTTGACGGAAAAACCGTAGAAGAAGCAGCAAAAATGCGTCAGGCAATGAATATTCTGATTGACCGTCAGTTCATTGTTGAGAATATCGGGCAGTCCGGACAGATTCTGGCGGATTCCTTTGTTCCGGTGGGTATGGCAGACGGTAACGGCGGCGTATTCAAGCAGGAAGATACCAGCTATTATGACGCAGAGACCACAGGCGCAGCCATGGTAGAAGATGCAAAGAAGCTGATGGAAGAAGCAGGATACAGTTTCACAGACAACGGTGACGGTTCATACAAAATTGATCCGGCAATCAACATGACATATCTGACCAATGAGGGTACCGGCCATGAAGCGATTGCAGCAGCAGTGCAGCAGGATTTTGCACTTCTGGGAATCGGTCTTGAAATCAAGACAGAAGACTGGAACGTATTCCTGGAAGACCGGAAGAACGGAAACTTCACCATCGCCCGTGAGGGATGGCTGGCTGACTACAATGACCCGGTCAATATGCTGGAGATTTTCACTTCCGATTCCGGTAACAATGATATGCAGTTAGGAAAGGGTAAAAAGAGTGATTCCGCGCCTGAATGGGCAGAGTACGACGCACTGATTACAGAAATCCGCAATACTGCAGATTTTGCAAAACGTGTGGAACTGATGCATACGGCAGAAGATATGCTGATGAATACATGGGCAGTTGTTCCGCTGTATTACTACAATGATATCTACATGCAGAAATCAAATGTGGACGGTATCTATGCAACCATCTATGGTATGAAATACTTTATGAATGCAACAAAGCAGTAAGATACTGAAATTCTGAACACAGAATTATTCAAATAAAAAGGGGCTGTGAAACACAGCCTCTTTTTTAATCTGCTGCCTTTACTTCCTTCCAGAGCAGATTCAGTTTCATGGTGGATTCATCGTCCAGAGGTTTTAATACTTCGCAGTTATCCAGAGTTTCTTTTGGCGGGAAGATGGTAGTGTTTTCCTGCAGTTCCTCATCCAGAGCTTCTCTGGTTCTGACATTGGGAGTGGCATAATATACATAGTCAAAATTCATCATGGAGATATCTTCCCGGCACAGAAAATTCAGGAATTTTTCCGCATTTTCTTTCTGTTTTGCAGATTTTGGGATAAACCAGGAATCAATCCACATATTGGAGCCTTCCTCCGGTACGGAAAAAGCGAGTTTGTCGTTAAATTCCAGCGCATATCCGGCCTCTCCGGAATAGACCACAGCCATGGCGGCGTTATTTCCAATCATTTCGTCCTGGGCTTCATCCACCAGATAGGAATAGACCAGGGGTTTCTGCCGAATCAGCATATCCTGGGCCTGCTTCAGGGCCTGTTCGTTCGTGGTATTCAGAGATTCCCCCAGCAGCTTTAAGGGCACCATAAAAGAGTCCCTGACAGAGTCTGCCATGATAATCTGGCCGCTGTATTTTTCGTCCCACAGAATATTCCAGGAATTTACTTCGGCTTCATCCACCATATCTTTGTTGTAGAGAATGCCTACCGTTCCGAAAAAATAGGGGATGGTATATTTGTTTTCCGGGTCAAAGGATTTTGAAAAATCAAAATAGGTGGAGTCCAGATTTTCTTTCAGGGGAATATTGTCAAAATTCAGTTCCTGGACTTCGCCCTCCTGAATCAGTTTTTCTATCATGTAATCTGAGGTGCAGATTACATCGTAATCAATAGCGCCGGCCCGGTATTTTGTGTACATATTTTCCGGGGTAATGTATTCTTCGTATTCTACTTTGATGCCTGTCTCTTCCTCAAACATCTCTATGGCTTCCGGTTCCAGATATTTTCCGTAATTCAGCACCGTCAGAGTGTTTTCCGAGTCTTTGCCGCAGCCGGCCAGAAGGACCCAGAGGGCGAATACCGCCAGCAGAGGAAGTTTTCTCAGAACGCGTTTCATTTGCAGGCAGGGGGAATGTGATGCATGTTTCATGGGGACAGTTCTCCTTTGTTCATTTTGCGGGCGGAAGGGCCGAAGTTCATAAACAGCAGCAATACCAGCGCCAGTAAAAATAAAATGGTAGACAGGGCGTACATTTCCGGCCGGATGCCTTTGCGCATTTCCGTGTAAATCATGGTGGACAATGTGTTGATGCCCGCGCCTTTGGTGAAATAGGTGACAGAAAAATCATCCAGCGACATGGTCATTGCCATGAGAAAGCCGGAAAGCACGCCGGGGCGTATCTGGGGCCAGATGATTTTAACAAAGGCATAAAAGGGGGTGGCTCCCAGATCCAGTGCGGCTTCGTAGGTGGTGCGGCTGCTCTGTTTCAGCCGGGGCAGCACATTCAGGATAACATAGGGAATGTTAAAGGTAATATGTGCAATCAGCACCGTGTTCATGCCCAGTCTGGTAAATCGGACAAACAGAAGCATCATGGAAATGCCTGTAACAATATCCGCATTGAGCAGAGGGATATTGGTGGCGCCAATCATAATGGTCTGATTCCGCTTTTTCATGGCGTCGATGCCCAGGGCTGCCAGGGTACCCAGAAGAGTGGCAAACAGGGCGGAAGCCAGAGAAATAAAAATGGTGGTTCCGAACGCCGCCATAATGGTGCTGTCGGAAAAGAGGTTTTTGTACCATTTCAGGGTAAATCCGCCCCACTGAACTTTTGTTTTGGAATCATTGAAGGACAGAATAATCAGCACCGCAATGGGAAGGTACAAAAACAGAAAAATAATGGTCAGATAAATTCGTTCCGCAGATTTTTTTACCATACGCCGGCACCTCCTTCGTCCCCTTTTGAGCTCATCAGAGCCATACTTGCAATGACAAATACCATCAGTACCAGAGAAAGGCCGGAGCCCAGATTCCAGTTGTATTCCTGCATAAAGGCCTGCTCAATCACATTTCCGATGAGCAGTACCTTGCCTCCGCCCAGCAGGTCGGAAATGGCGAAAGAAGTCAGGGCCGGGACAAATACCATGGTAATGCCGCTGATGACTCCGGATATGGTAAGGGGTACAATGATTTTAAAAAATATGGTAATGCTTCCCGCTCCCAGATCTCTGGCAGCTTCAATAATGTCCGGCTGAATCCGCGCCATGGCGTTATAGATGGGAAGTATCATAAAAGGAAGAAAATCATATACCATGCAGAAAACCACGGCAAAAGGCGTATTTAAAACATCCAGAGCCGGAAGATGCAGGGTGTTCAGCAAAGTGTTGATGACACCGTTGTTGGACAGAAGCATCCGCCAGGCCAGAATCCGCAGCATGAAATTCATCCACATGGGCAGGATAAAAATAAACACGATAAATCCCTGACGTCTGACTTTCATTTTAGTTAAAATCATGGCCAGCGGGTAAGCCAGAATCAGGCAGATTCCGGTGCAAAGCAGCGCCAGCTTCAGGGAAAGCAGCAATGCCTTCATATGGATGGAGACAGTTATGGATGTGATATTCAGCAGGGTAAAATGGCCGCTGGTGGTGGTAAAGGCATAATAAAGAATCATTACCACCGGCAGCAGAATAAATCCTGCCATCCATAAGAGATATGGCCCCGTCAGGAGCTGTCTTTTCAGGTCACGCATCTGATTCCACCGCCTTTTCGTCACTGGATTCCGGTTTGTTCATAATCTGAATGTTAAAGGGGTCTACCCGGATGCCCACATGGGAGCCCACCGGATGCATCTGAGTGGTCTGCACCAGCCATTCGCAGCCGTTGGCCAGTACTTCAATTTCCCAGTGAACGCCTTTGAAAATCAGGGAGATAACGTCTCCCTCCAGCATACCCTGTTCCGGGGCAACCAGTTCCACATCCTCCGGCCGGATGACCACGTCCACCGGGGTATTGCAGCCGAATCCTTCGTCCACACAGGGGAAATTCACATCCAGAATCTTTACCAGACGGTCTTCCAGCATCAGACCGTCAATAATATTGCTTTCTCCGATAAAATCGGCTACAAAAGCGTTGGTGGGTTCATTGTAAATGTCTTCCGGTGTTCCAATCTGCTGAATATAACCCTGGTTCATAACCACAATGGTGTCCGACATGGTAAGAGCTTCTTCCTGGTCGTGGGTAACATAGACAAAGGTAATGCCCAGCTCATTTTTCAGGCGTATCAGCTCATACTGCATATCCTGTCTGAGCTTCAAATCCAGCGCCCCCAGGGGTTCGTCCAGAAGCAGTACTTTCGGCTCATTTACGATGGCACGTGCAATGGCAATCCGCTGCTGCTGGCCGCCGCTTAAGGAATCCACGCTCCTTCGTTCGAATCCGTCCAGGTTCACCAGTTTTAAGGCATATTTGATTTTGTCATCAATGTAGGCTTTGCTCTTTTTACGGATTTTCAGGCCGAAGGCAATATTTTCCGCAATGGACATATGGGGAAACAAAGCATATTTCTGGAATACCGTATTTAACTGACGTTCGTTGGGGGCCAGTCCGGTGATGTCTGTTCCGTCGAAAATCACCGTGCCTGCATCCGGCGCCTCGAAACCGCCGATAATCCGGAGAGTGGTGGTTTTTCCGCAGCCGGAGGGTCCTAATAAGGTAAGAAATTCATTTTCACGGATGTACAGGTTCAAATCGTCCAGAACGGTCTGTCCGTCAAAGGATTTGGTGATATGCTGTAAATCAATCAGTCGTTTGCTCATCGTTTGTTGTCCTCCTAAAAGCTGGGGGGAGTGGAAACCCAGAGGATGGTTGCTTCCCTGCCGCTGTAATTTTCGATATAGTGCTTTTTTCCTGCTTTGAAATAAAAGGATTCTCCCTGTCTGACCGTATAGGTCCGGCCTCCGTAACAGAGCCGGATGGAGCCTTTTAATACATACCCGAATTCTTCCGCTTCATGAGGAAGCTGGATTTCGGAGGAGCCCTGGGGAGCCAGCTTCATAAGTACCGGTTCCATGGCATTTTTCTGGGCGTTGGGAATGAGCCATTTGATGGTGTGGTGCAGGTCCTCATTTTCCTTTATAAAATAATCCTCCTGTTTAAATACAATCTGTTCCGGTTCCGGGTCAGAAAAAAATTCTGCCGGGGTGGTGCCAAGGCACTGGATGATGTCAAGCAGGGTCCCCACGGAAGGAGAAGTGAGGTTGCGCTCCAGCTGGGAAATAAACCCTTTGGAAAGTTCGCTCCGGTCTGCCAGCTCCTGCTGGGTCAGTCCGTACTGAATGCGCAGTTCTTTCATACGGTGTCCAATGTCCATGGAAATCATCCTTTCTGAATATAAACATGAAGTATAGTAATTGTAAAGTCAAACTGATAATGTATTTTGTGTTTAATATTATTAAACACAAAATACATTATAAATGGAAACCAGAAAATGTCAATAGAAAAAATTTTAATTTTGTAGAAAAAAGGGATTGCAAAACGGTGTCAAAGCGGGTATAATAATTGAGAATTACCAATCGCAGACGGAACAGAACGGTTCCGTGTCATATGCCAAAGTGGCGCAGTTGGTAGCGCGTCGCATTCGTAATGCGCAGGTCGAGGGTTCGAGTCCCTTCTTTGGCTGAATGGGAGCTGTAATTATTACAGCTCCTTTTTGTCTCTTACAGGAAAGCGAGGGAATGATATGGAAGCATTGAGAAAAAAAGAATTCTTTACAACAGAAGATATTTACAGCCTGCCGGAAGGGCAGAGGGCAGAACTGATTGACGGACAGATTTATGATATGGCGCCTCCGGGAAGAACCCATCAGAGTCTGGTAACAAAATTCACCTATGAAATAAAAAGTTACATCAGGAATAAACATGGAGACTGCGAGGTATATCCGGCGCCTTTTGCGGTGTTTCTGAATAAGGATGAGTTTACTTATGTGGAGCCTGATTTGTCTGTGATCTGTGACAGCTCCAAACTGGATGAAAAAGGGTGCCACGGCGCGCCGGACTGGGTAATTGAAATTGTTTCTCCCGGCAGCAGGCGTATGGATTATTATATCAAGCTGTTTAAGTACCAGAGTGCGGGAGTCAGGGAATACTGGATTGTGGATTCGGAGAAACAGCGTGCGGTGGTTTATAATTTTGAAAAAGAGACCACAGAAGAATATTCTTTTGAAGATGAAATACCCGTGGGCATTTATGAAGAATTTTCCATAAAGATTCGCGAAAATCTCAAAGAAGGGGGAAATTAAGCGGATGCCAGTGACCGGCGTGAATGGTAATGAGGTTACAGTTTATTATGCCTTCTGTCCCCGGCATGGAGAAAAACCGGGAGAATATCTGAAGCATCAGAGAATACTGGCGGATGAAATATTAAATTATGGTTTTAAAAACTGTTTTGGTATGGAATTTGACAGAAGAAAGGTGGAAAAAGGAATACATGGGAAGCCTTTCTGGAAGCCGGAGAAGGGGATTTGTTTTAATGTAAGCAACACGGAAGGCCTTGTAGTATGCGCAGTTGCCCGGTGTGAAGTGGGCGTGGACGGGGAAAAAGTGAAAAAGGTACGGATACCTGTTGTCCGCCGCTGCTGCAGCCTGAAAGAGCAGCGCTATATTCTGGGAAAAGACCAGGAAGAGATGGATGAAGCAGCATATAGCCGCTTTTTTCAAATCTGGACTTTAAAAGAAAGCTACATTAAAATGACCGGAGCGGGAATGTCTTTTCCTGTGGAACAGATAGAATTTGATGTGGTGAAAAAAGACTGTTTTGGTAATCAGAATGGATATTTTGTGCAGAGACAGACAGGCGATTACTGGATTTCCCTCTGCACGGAAGAAGAAGCGGAGATTGTCTGGCAGGAATTTCGGGCAGAATCCGAAACAGCCCTGAAGTGAAGGCTGCCCCGGATACTTATCCGATTGTTCGGAAGGATTATGGCCATTCTGCTTACAGAGGCGAAAGGCTTTTATAAGAAATGTTTCAGATAACGCTTTTCCAGAAGGGTAATCAGGCTGTAAAGACCCCAGGCCAGAATACACAGAATCACAATGGACATAATTACCCAGTCCAGCTTAAATACCTGGCTGCCGTAAATAATCAGATAGCCCAGCCCCTGCCGGGAAGCAATGAATTCGCCGATAATGACTCCCACCAGACAAAGGCCGATATTGACCTTCATAAGCGAGAACAGGGTGGGGATACCGGCAGGCAGAATTACTTTGGTGAGCGCATGGTATTTTCTGCCGCCCATGGTGTAAATCAGCTTTATTTTTTCCGGATCCACAGACTGGAAGCTGGTGTAGAGGCTTAAAATGGAGCCGAAGATGGCTACGGACACGCCGGTAATGATAATGGTGTTGTAGGTTGCACCCAGCCATACAATGAGCAGAGGCGCCAGGGCAGATTTCGGCAGACTGTTTAAAATGACCAGATAAGGCTCCAGTGTTTCGGAAAGTCCTTTATTTAACCATAATATAATGGTTACTGCCAGGGATATCAGAATTACAAGCAGAAAACTGACCATGGTTTCAAACAACGTAATACCGATATGGGCGAACAGGGTCTGGTCCAGTATCATTCCGTAAGCGCAGAGCAGAATTTTGGAAGGACTGCTGAAAATGAAGGAATCAATCAAATCCAGTCTGGCAGCCCCTTCCCAGACAGCCAGAAATAAAATAAAAATACACAGTCTGCTGACTGTGACGGTACGTTTATGCTTTTTCTGAGCGAGCAGAAAATTCTGCTGGGCAAGGGATATTTCACTCATTTTCATTCAGCTCCTTCCATATTTTATTAAAATAATCTTTAAATTCCGGAGAGTTTCTCCGCTCCAGTGCGCTGATGTTGCCCGGAAAATCAATATCTACCACAGTCTGAATGGTGGCAGGACGTTTGCTCAATACCAGCACCTGGCTGCCCAGGCTGACGGCTTCTGACAAATCATGAGTCACTAAAATTGCAGTTTTCCCTTCTTTTTTGATAATCGCTCCGATATCATCTCCTACCGTAAGACGTGTCTGATAATCCAGTGCGGAAAAAGGTTCATCCAGCAGCAGGATTTCCGGCTTCAGTACCAGGGTGCGAATCAGTGCCGCCCGCTGGCGCATTCCGCCGGAGAGCTGAGAAGGCCTGGCATCTTTGAATTTGTACAGACCGTAGGTTTTCAGCATATCCAGTGCCGTTTCTTTTGTTTCCGGCGTCAGTTTATTCTGGATTTCCAGTCCCAGCAGAACGTTTTTTTCAATGGTGCGCCATTCAAACAGGTGATCGTGCTGCAGCATGTAACCGATGGCATTGCAGCTTTTCTGGTTCAGCTTCTGCCCATAAAATAAGATGGAACCGTGTTCCGGTTCCAGAAGTCCTGACAGAAGGGAGAGGAGGGTGGATTTGCCGCACCCGCTGGGCCCCACAATGGCCAGAAAATCACCTTTATGAACCGTAAAATTTATATTGGATAAAGCAGGCGTTTCCCCCTGCATGGTATGATAGGAATAACCCACATGGCTGATTTCCATTAATTTTTCCATAAAGTTCTCCTTATTGTTACTTATTGATATAGTATGACCGGGGAGGGGAAAGGGTGCTTTCTGAGGGAGGAAAGTGCGGCATAAAACATTACTGTTCACACCCGTAGGGTGTGAACAGTAATGGTCAGATTTTTATTGTCACAGGCAGCAATTGCCGATATAATAAAAGCAGGAAACCACATGTCAGTACGAACAGGTTCCGTACCCATTCGGAATCATGAGCACAGGAAAGGAATCCCCATGACATACCAGTGTTTAATCATAGACGATGAAAAATTACTTGCAGACAGTACAGCAGAATACTTTAATTTATTTGGAGTAAAAACAGCGGCCGTATACAGTGTGATCAGCCCCTTGTCAAGTAGACAGCTTAAATATCTAAAATAAAGTGCTTGAAATGACCACGTGGATATATGTGGT
>CATLIX010000003.1 GCA_949959185.1 uncultured Eubacterium sp.
CTGAGGCCTGGGGTGCGTTCCGCACATAGCCTGCATTTTGAGCTCATGCATACCAGTATGATTCGCCCGCAATGCAGGCTATGGCTGATAGTCGTAACAGTTCAGCCCACGCCCCCAAAAAAACAGGCCACAGACCGCCTGACAGGCAGGCTGCCCGCTGCTGAAGCAGCTCCTGTCTGAGGCCTGGGGTGCGTTCCGCACATAGCCTGCATTTTGAGCTCATGCATACCAGTATGATTCGCCCGCAATGCAGACTATGGCTGAACTGTTGCACAAAATAATTGAAATTTCCCGGAAAGTATATTAGAATAAAAAATGACAGCGGGCAGCGAAAACTGATTCGCTGCCTTTATAACACGTAGAAGAGGAAACAGGCGGAGGTTTAAGTATGTACCCAATCGTAAAAAAGAAAAAGCTGGCAGATAAGATTTTTCTTATGGATGTAAAAGCGCCCCGTGTGGCCAGATCCTGTCTGCCCGGCCAGTTTGTAATTGTGAAAATGGATGAAGAAGGAGAGAGAATCCCCCTTACCATCTGTGATTATGACCAGGAAGCAGGAACCGTTACTATTGTATTCCAGATTGTGGGAGCGTCCACTCAGCGGATGGAATCTCTGGAGGAAGGAGATGCATTCCAGGATTTTGTGGGCCCTCTGGGCTGTGCGTCTGAGCTGACGGAAACTCCTGTGGAAGAACTGAAACAGAAGAAAATTGTATTTATTGCCGGAGGCGTGGGAACTGCTCCCGTGTATCCTCAGGTAAAATGGCTCCATGCACAGGGCGTAAGCTGTGATGTCATCATGGGTTCCAAGACAAAAGATTTGCTGATTCTGGAAGAGGAAATGAGAGAGGTGGCAGGAAATCTCTATGTAACTACCGATGACGGAAGTTATGGATTCCACGGCATGGGAACCAATCAGCTGGAAGAACTGGTACAGAATGGAAATACATATGATTTGTGTATCGCAATCGGCCCCATGATTATGATGAAATTTGTCTGTCTTCTGACGAAAAAGCTGGAGATTCCCACCATTGTTTCTCTGAATCCCATTATGGTGGACGGAACCGGCATGTGCGGCGCCTGCCGTGTAACAGTGGGAGACCAGGTGAAATTTGCCTGTGTGGACGGTCCGGAATTTGACGGCCACCTGGTAGATTTTGACCAGGCCATGAAACGCCAGCAGATGTATAAGACAGAAGAAGGAAGAAGTATGCTGAAGCTCACGGAAGGGAATACTCACCATGGCGGATGCGGACATTGCGGAGGTGACAGATAATGGATGTATTAAAGAAAGTACCGGTAAGAGAGCAGGAGCCACAGGTGCGCGCCGCGAATTTTGAGGAAGTGTGTCTTGGATATAATAAGGAAGAAGCCATGGAAGAGGCAGAGAGATGTCTGAACTGCAAAAATGCCCAGTGTGTCAAAGGCTGTCCGGTAGCCATTGACATTCCAGGATTTGTAGGCCAGATTAAGGAAGGCAGATTTGAGGAGGCCTATCAGACCATCAGCAAATCCAGCGCCCTCCCGGCTGTGTGCGGCCGGGTCTGCCCCCAGGAAAGCCAGTGCGAAGGAAAATGCGTCCGGGGCGTAAAGGGAGAACCGGTTTCCATCGGTAAACTGGAGCGGTTTACCGCAGACTGGGCAAGAGAGCATAACATTAAGCCTCAGCCTGCAACAGAGAAAAAAGACCATAAAGTAGCCGTAATCGGTTCCGGCCCTGCAGGGCTGACCTGTGCCGGAGATCTGGCAAAAATGGGCTATGACGTAACCATATTTGAAGCCCTTCATGAGCCGGGCGGCGTACTGATTTACGGAATTCCGGAATTCCGTCTGCCCAAGAACGACGTGGTGGCAAAGGAAATTGAAAATGTAAAATCCCTCGGTGTGAAGATTGAGACAAACGTGGTAATCGGAAAAGCGGGCACCATTGATGAGCTGATGGAAGAAGAAGGCTTTGAAGCGGTGTTTATCGGTTCCGGCGCAGGGCTGCCCAAATTTATGGGAATCCCCGGCGAGCAGGCCAACGGCGTCTTTTCCGCCAATGAATTCCTCACCAGAAATAATCTGATGAAGGCGTTTAAGGAAGAATATGATACCCCTATTATGAAAGGGAAGAAGGTTGCGGTAGTAGGCGGCGGCAACGTGGCCATGGACGCAGCCAGAACGGCTCTCCGGCTGGGTGCGGAAGTATATGTGGTATACCGCAGAAGCGAAGCGGAGCTTCCGGCCCGTGTGGAAGAAGTGCATCATGCGAAAGAGGAAGGCATTATTTTTAACCTGCTGACCAACCCGAAAGAAATTCTGGTAGACGACAACGGCTGGGTCAGGGGTATGACCTGTGTTCGTATGGAGCTGGGCGAGCCTGACGAATCCGGCAGAAGAAGACCGGTGGAGGTTCCGGATTCAGAATTTGAACTGGAGCTGGATACGGTGATTATGTCTCTGGGAACTTCTCCCAATCCGTTGATTTCCTCCACCACCAAAGGGCTGGATGTGAACCGCTGGAAATGTATTGTGGCAGAAGAAGAAAACGGGGCAACCAGCAAGCCCGGCGTATTTGCAGGCGGCGACGCGGTAACGGGAGCCGCAACGGTAATTCTTGCTATGGGCGCAGGAAAAGCTGCCGCAAAAGGTATTGACGAATATCTCTCCGGTAAGTAAAATAGAATAGCCGGAATAGGGATTGCCAGGTTCTGGCAGTCCCTGTTTCCTGTCAGAACTCGCAGAAGAGTTTTTATACAAAAATTCAGGAGGAAAATAATAAGTATGAAGGATGTAACAATTACAGACAATATCATATATATTGGCGCAGACGACAAAGATCTTGATTTATTTGAAAGCCAGTATGTGATTCCAAACGGAGTATCCTACAATTCCTATGTAATTCTGGATGAAAAAACCGCGGTTATGGATACCGTGGACGCCAGAAGGAAAGACGAGTGGCTGGAAAATCTGGAAAAAGCTCTGGCAGGAAGGACCGTGGATTATCTGGTGGTTTCCCATATGGAGCCGGATCACGCGGCCAATGTGAAGATTCTTGCAGAGAAATATCCGGACATGAAGGTAGTGGGCAATGCCAAAACCTTTCCGATGATTCAGCAGTTCTTTGAAATGGATTTATCTGACCGTTCCCTGGTGGTAAAAGAAGGAGATACTCTGAATCTGGGTACCCATGAACTGACTTTCGTGATGGCCCCCATGGTACACTGGCCGGAAGTGATGGTTTCCTATGAGAAATCAGAGAAAATTCTGTTCTCCGCAGACGGATTCGGAAAATTCGGCGCGCTGGATACGGAAGAAGACTGGGCCTGTGAAGCCAGAAGATATTATTTCAATATTGTGGGGAAATACGGTGCGCAGGTACAGGCTCTGCTGAAAAAGGCAGCAGCTTTGGATATCGCCATGATCTGCCCTCTGCACGGCCCGATATTAAAAGAAAACCTGGCTTATTATATTGAAAAATACAATATCTGGAGCAGTTATCAGCCGGAAGATGAAGGAATTCTGGTGGCTTATGCCTCCATTCACGGAAACACCAAAAAGGCGGCCATTAAGATGAAAGAAATCCTGGAATCAAAAGGAGCGAAAAAAGTGGCCATTACCGATTTGTCCAGAGACGACATGGCGGAGGCAATTGAAGATGCGTTTCGTTATGACAAAATGGTGCTTGCGGCAGCCAGCTATGACGGAGGGGTATTCCCCTGCATGGAAGACTTCCTGCACCATTTAAAGAGCAAGAATTTCCAGAAGCGCACCGTTGCTCTGATTGAGAACGGAACCTGGGCTCCGGTGGCAGCCAGAACCATGAGAGCTGTTCTGGAGCAGATGAAAGACATTACCATCTGTGACAAAGTGGTTTCCATTAAGTCGGTGATGAAAGAGGCTGACATTCCGGAAATGGAAGCCCTTGCAGAGGAACTGACAGGAAAATAGTATTCTGCTGCAGGCTGCGGGAGCGGGAACAGGAGAAATTATGAATTTATTTGATATTGTGGGGCCTGTGATGGTAGGGCCGTCCAGTTCCCACACAGCGGGAGCGGTGCGCATCGGCCATATTGGCCGGCGGCTGCTGAACGAGCCGGTGGCAAAAGCGGAAATCTGCCTGCACGGTTCTTTCCTTGCGACGGGGAAAGGCCATGGAACGGACCGTGCACTGATAGCAGGATTATTGAAAATGAGTACGGACGACGAACGAATACCGGACAGTTTCGCCTGGGCGGACAGAATGGGGCTTGCATATTCCTTCCGGGGAATTGAACTGCGGGACGCCCATCCCAATTCCGTTTTGATGAAGCTGACCGGAACAAAAGGACGGTATCTGGAAGTCGTGGCTTCATCCCTGGGCGGCGGAAGGATTAAAGTCTGTGAGATTGACGGAGTGGAAGCTAACTTCTGCGGAGACTATCCCACGCTGATTGTACGGAATCAGGATGAGCCGGGACATGTGGCGGAAGTTACTTCCATGCTGGCCCATAAATCCGTCAATATTGCAACCATGCAGCTATACCGGGACAAGCGGGGCGGAAATGCGGTGCTGGTGCTGGAATGTGATAAGGAAGTTCCCAGGGAATCCATAAAGTGGCTGGAAAAATTAGAGGGAATCCACAAGGTTACCTATCTGAGCCTGGAAGAAGAAAAGGAAGAACAGGAAGAAAAAGAAGAAAAAGGGTGAAAGAAAAACAGAAGAAAGGGTAAAATGCAAACACACATCTTTCACCCTTTGCGTTTGCGCCTCAGACGAAAATGCAGGTATTTTCGCCTGAGACCTGGTGCAAATCATGAGTTTTCACTCGCTGAATGAAATTATAACTGCCGCCGCAGAACAGAAAAAGCCCTTTTTCCGTATTGTGATGGAAGATGATATGTCAGAACGCATGGTATCAGAGGAAGAAACTTTCTCTGCCATGCGGCATATGTATGATACCATGGGCAGGGCGGATGAATCTTACGACGGAACACTGAAATCTGCCAGCGGCCTGGTGGGAACGGACGGGCAGAAACTGGAGGAAGCCTTAAAGGCCGGGAATACCATTTCCGGCAGCTTTATGAGCCAGGTCATGATACGGGCACTGAAAATGGGAGAATCTAACGCCTGTATGAAGCGGATTGTGGCGGCGCCCACCGCAGGCTCCTGCGGGGTGATGCCGGCAGTTTTTCTCACGTATCAGGACTGTTTTGGCGTATCCGGTGAAAAGATGACGGAGGCCATGTTCACTGCCGCAGGCATTGGAACCGTCATTGCGGAGCGGGCGTTTATTGCAGGAGCCACGGGAGGCTGCCAGGCAGAAATCGGAAGCGCCAGCGCCATGGCCGCCGGAGGCCTTGCGTACCTGATGGGCGGCGGGGAACAGGAAATTATCCATGCCGCCGCTATAGCGCTGAAAAATCTCCTTGGCCTGGTCTGCGACCCGGTGGCAGGGCTGGTGGAAGTGCCCTGCGTGAAGCGGAATGTGATTGGAGCCGTAAACGCTGTTACCAGCGCGGATATGGCCATGGCCGGGATTACCAGCCGGATACCGCCGGACGAAGTAATCGACGCCATGCGCACCATAGGGATGGCTCTGCCCTGTTCCCTGAAAGAAACAGGAGAAGGGGGCCTTGCGGCCACGCCCACGGGACTGAAAGTGATGGAAGAACTGGTGAAGCCGGAAAGAGACAGAAACAGGCAGTAACAGCAAAGACCTGTCATGCGAAAGCATGAAAGTCCGTTCCTGCAGAAGAAAAAATATGCGCAGCTCGCGGAGATGAAATGTATTGCTCCGCAATCCGCTGGCGCACAGAGAATGCGTTATGTGCATTCTTTTTTTTGTTTAAAAATATTTAAAAGTATTTAAAAATATTGAAGTCATATACCCGGCGCCTTCGTTATAGATAAATGACAGGTAGTGAAGAAACGAAAGGAGGCGGATAGAATCGGTAAAGAAGAATATTTTGGTTACCTGCTGGATACATACGAAAGACTGGTGTATTCCATCTGCTTTAAGATGACGGGCAACCAGTTTGACGCGGAAGATCTGACACAGGAAACTTTTTTATCTGTTTATAAAAATCTTGCCACCTTTCAGAAAGATTATGAAAAGGCCTGGATATGCAAGATTGCAACCAACAAAGGGCTTGATTTTTTAAAAAGCGCAAAAAGGCGCAGCGAGCCGAAAGAAGATACGTATTTTGAAGAACTGAAAGACGACGGGGAAAGTCCGGAGGAGGCTTATTTAAGGCGGGAATCAAAAGAATATGTTTACACTGTCTGTCAGAGCCTGAAAAGTCCCTATAAGGAAATTGCCACGGAACATTTTTACCGGGAGAAAACAGCCAGGGAAATTGCGGAAGAGTCAGAGAAAGGAATCAAAACGGTCCAGACGCAGATTTACCGGGCAAAAGCCATGATTCGCAAAATAATGGAAGGGAGGGCTGCCGGATGACGAGAAACCATACGGAAGAAGGAACTTATACCGAAGGGACGGAACGGACATCGCATACACCTGCAACAGTGCATATTTCCAGGGACCTGTTCTGCGACTGGCAGGAGGGAAAACTGAAAGAGCCGGAAGAAACAGATTTTTTCACCCATATCGGTGCCTGTACCTTCTGTGCGGAGCGGTTTGGAAGCTGGATGGAAGAAGGGTTCCCGGAATATGAGGATTCGGAGCTGATTTCAGACGGGAAGCCGGAAGAATGCAGGAAATTTGCACAGAGTATGCAGGAAGAGCCGCCCCGGTATTTAAAAGAAGAGATTTTAAACAGAACCCGGCAGCTTGACGTGCAGGCGTCTGTAAAGCTGAAAGAGACTTCCAGACAGGTACAGCTTATGATTTACAGTCTGAAAGTGGGGCTGGCGGTGGCCGCTTCTATCTTTCTGCTGACGATAACGGCCAATGTACAGAATTTGGAGCCGAATGTATTGGAAAATCACCGGACGGAACAGACACAGGAGAGCCGGGAGAGAGAAGAAGGCGTTGTGGGCAAACTGAGGCGCCACAGTAAAGAAATCACCGGGCTGCTAAATGATATCAGCAGCGGATTATTCCGTATAGAAATGGATGGTTCTGAAAATGAAAGAAATCAGGAGGTAACAAGATGACAAAGAAGAAAAACGGATTTTTAGCCTTTTGCTTTTCCCTGATACCAGGGGCGGGTGAAATGTACATGGGATTTATGAAACAGGGGGCCAGTATTATGGCAGTGTTCTGGATACTGATTTTCCTGGCGGCATTTTTAAGCATTGGGCCGGTACTTTTCATACTGCCGATTCTGTGGTGCTACAGCTTTTTTAATGTGCACAATATCCGGGGAATGTCAGATGAAGAATTTTATGCACTGGAAGACGATTATCTGTTTCATCTGGAGCGGATGCTTCCGCTGGAAAAATGGGACAGAAAACGGAACAATATTCTGGCTGCAGTGCTGATTATCATTGGAGCGGCCATGCTGTGGGACTATATGATGGATTATCTGCGGTGGCTGATTCCAGGTGAAATTTACTGGAATATTATGGACAGCGTTCCCAGAGTATGCGTAAGCATATTGCTGATACTGGGCGGACTTTACCTGATTCGGGGTAAGAAAAGAGAACTGGAGGAAAAAGACGGGAAGCAGGAGGAGCTGATGAAATGAGAACCAGAAGAGTTGGAAGCATTACATGTGGAATCCTGATGATACTTTTTGGAATTTTGTTTATGGTGCATATGTTTTATCCGCCCCTGTCTCTGGAAATTATCATGAAGCTGTGGCCTCTGATACTCATTGCACTGGGCGGAGAACTGCTCGCCTCCAATATGAAGAAAGGAGAGGGGCAGGAAGAAATACTCAGATACGATAAAGGGGCCATTTTCCTGGTGTTTCTTCTGGCCTGCTTTGCAGCAGGTATGGGGATTCTGGAATACTGTATGAACTTTTATGCACAGTACGGAGTGGTTTACTACTGATAAAATATTCGCGAAAAAGAGAGCTGGTAATGCTGCGGCAGGCCAGTTCTTTTTTATCTTACAGGAAATACCATGTCACGCTGAAGCATGAAAGTATTTCCTGTAAGACAAAACAATTATGCGCAGCTCGCGGAGAGGAAGTTTATTGCTGCGCAATCCGCTCGCGCGCGGAGAATGCGCTGAACGCATTCTTTTTTCAGGAAATACCATGTCACGCTAAAGCATGAAAGTGCGCTCTGTACCTCATTTTTTCAAATCTTTGATTTTCTGTTGTTAAAATCCTACAAAAACCAACATGCAAAACTGTGTATAATCTACAAAGTAACAACAAAAGTGAAAAATGATATTGCATTTTTTTGAGAATGGAGTTATACTTGCCATATCAGATGAAAACGTTACCGGGAAAGTTACCGGAAAGGTTACCGGCAAAGATTTCAGTAAGGTTTTCAGAAAAAACACAAATCAACAGGAGGATGTAAAATGAAAAAGAAATTAGTATCATTGATGCTGGTGGCAGCTATGGCAGCAACTATGGCAGCCGGCTGCGGAAGCAACAACGGAAACAAAAACGATGCTGCTGACAACAGCGGAAGCACCACAGAAGAGAGTACAGACGACAGTCAGGAAGAAAGCAAGGATGACAGCCAGGCAGCCAGCGGGGACGGCGCTGTGTATTATCTGAATTTCAAGCCGGAACAGGCAGATCAGTGGAAAGCTCTGGCAGAGACTTATACCGAGCAGACAGGTGTTCCTGTAACGGTAGAGACAGCAGCTTCCGGAACATATGAGTCCACACTGAAATCTGAGATGGCAAAAGAAGAAGCACCCACACTGTTCCAGGTAAACGGACCGGTAGGACTTGCTTCCTAGGCAGATTACTGCTATGACTTAAAAGAAAGCGCACTGTACAAGAACTTAAAGAGCGATGATTTCGCACTGATTGCTGATTCCGGCGAAGTACAGGGTATTGCATATGTTATTGAAACATACGGACTGATTTACAACAAGAAGCTGCTGGCTGATTACTGCGCACTGGACGGAGCAAAAATCAAAGACGCTTCCGAAATCAACAGTTTTGCAAAATTAAAAGAAGTAGCAGATGATATGCAGGCAAAGAAAGACGATTTGGGAATCAACGGTGCATTTACTTCCGCAGGTATGGATTCCTCCTCTGACTGGAGATTCAAGACTCATCTGGCCAACCTTCCGATTTATTATGAATATCAGGCAGACGGTATTGAAACTACCGACGCAATCAAAGGAACCTATCTTGACAACTACAAAAATATGTGGGATCTGTACATCACAGACTCTACCGTAGAGCCTACCATGTTATCCAGCATGACCGGTGAAGATGCAGCAGCAGAATTTGCAATGGGTGAAGCAGTATTCTATCAGAATGGTACATGGGCTTACAACGATATCAAAGACAACGAAGTAGCAGACGAAGACCTTGGTATGCTTCCAATCTACATCGGCGTAGAGGGAGAAGAAAATCAGGGGCTCTGCACCGGTTCTGAGAACTACTGGTGTGTAAATAAAAACGCTTCTCAGGAAGACATCGACGCAACACTGGCATTTGTAGAATGGGTTATCACATCTGATGAAGGACGTACTTCCTTCCGCGATGAAATGGGATTCGTAACTCCGTTCTCCACCTTTACCGATGAATATCAGCCGGCAAATCCGCTGGTAGCAGCTTCTCAGGAAGATATCGACGCAGGACACGCAACCGTTGCATGGTGTTTTACCACAATGCCTTCTGAAAACTGGAAAAACGGTGTAGGAAGCGCATTACTTGAGTATGCACAGGGCACCGGCGAATGGGATGCAGTAAAGACAGCGTTTGTTGACGGATGGGCAGCAGAAGTCCAGGCAGTAAGCGAATAAGATTTCACTGCAAAACATATCAGAAAAAGAAATACGGGGGTGGTAGGCGCCACCCCCATTTTCAGAACATGGGAGGTAATTTATGCAAAAATCACTTAAAAAATATTTTCCTGTTTTTGCACTGCCGACTCTGGTAGCATTTACAATTGGATTCATAGTTCCTTTTCTTATGGGTATCTATTTATCATTTTGTAAGTTTACGACAGTTACCGATGCAAAATTTGTAGGTATCAGTAATTATTTTAAAATATTTACAGACAAAACATTTGGGCACGCACTCTGGTACACTGCCGCATTTACAATTGTGTCCGTGTTATTGATTAACGTACTGGCATTTGCAATTGCGATGCTTTTAACAAAGGGAATTAAGGGAACAAATATTTTCCGAACCGTATTTTTCATGCCGAACCTGATTGGCGGTATCGTTCTTGGATATATCTGGCAGTTATTGTTAAACGGTATTCTGGCACATTTCCAGAAAACCCTGACTTATAATTCAGCCTATGGATTCTGGGGTCTGGTTATTCTGATGTGCTGGCAGCAGATTGGTTATATGATGATTATCTATATTTCCGGTATCCAGAATATTCCGGGAGAACTGATTGAGGCAGCAAAAATTGACGGTGCCACCAATGCTCAGATTTTAAAGAACGTAACCATTCCAATGGTAATGCCTTCCATTACCATCTGTACCTTTTTAACACTGACCAACGGATTTAAGCTCTTTGACCAGAACCTGGCGCTGACCAACGGAGAACCTTCCAATATGTCAGAACTGCTGGCGCTGAATATTTTCAACACCTTCTACGGCCGGTCAGGATTTGAAGGCGTGGGCCAGGCAAAAGCAGTAATATTCTTTATTCTGGTAGCATTGATTGCCGTTGGACAGAACTATCTTACAAGACGTAAGGAGGTGCAGCAGTAATGGGTGTAAGAAAAGCAAAACACGGATGGATTTATACCATATTTTTCAGTTTACTTTCTGTTGCATGGGTATTTCCGATTGTGCTGGTGCTGATTAACTCTTTTAAAAAGAAAGTATATATCAGCCGGAAGCCCTTTGCGATTCCCACAGACAAAATGTTTGTAAAATGGGATAATTATGTCAATGGTATGGAGAAAATCCATTTCTTTGACGCATTTAAAAATTCCCTGTTTATCACCGTATTTTCCGTAGCGGTTATTATTTTATGTACTTCCATGTGCGCATGGTACATATCCAGGGTAAAATCTAAATTTTCTTCCGGAATGTACTATTTATGTCTGTTTTCCATGATTGTACCGTTCCAGATGGTAATGTTTACGTTATCAAAATTAGCAAATATGTTGCATTTATCCAGCCCGGTTGGTATTATATTAGTATATCTGGGATTTGGAGCCGGTCTGGCGGTGTTTATGTTCTGCGGATTTGTACGTAGTATTCCGCTGGAAATTGAGGAAGCAGCCATGATTGACGGCTGTACCCCCGTTCAGACATTTTTCCAGATTGTATTTCCGATTTTAAAACCCACCTGTATCACCGTGGCAATTCTTCAGGCAATGTGGATCTGGAATGACTATCTGCTCCCGTATCTGGTACTGGACATCAAACGCTGGAAGACCATTCCCATTGCCATTCAGTACCTGAAGGGTGGATATGGTTCTGTGGATATGGGCGCCATGATGGCAATGCTGGTGCTGGCGATTATCCCGATTATCGTATTTTACATGGCATGTCAGAAACACATTATCGAGGGTGTTGTGGCAGGTGCGGTAAAAGGCTAGATTTAAGATAAGGTGGGAAATGATATGTTGACCATAAAAGATATTGCAAGAGAATCCGGATATTCGGTAAGTACCGTGTCCAGAGTGCTGAACAACCGCAGGGATGTGAGTCCGGAAGCTAAAAAAAGAATTACGGAAATCGTGGCAGCGCGTCATTTTGTGCCCAATAACAATGCCAGACATCTGAAACAAAACAGCAGCAAGGCCATTGCAGTGCTGGTAAAAGGTACTTCCAACATGCTTTTTGCCAGTATTGTGGAGGCCATACAGAAAAGAGTGGAGGCCACCAGATATACGGTGAGCATCAATTATATTGATGAAAATGATAACGAAGTGGAAGAGGCTGCGATTGTCTGCCGGGAACACAAGCCGCGGGGTATGTTGTTTCTGGGAGGCAATCCCAGATTCTTTGAGCAGTCATTTCAGAAAATAAATGTTCCATGTGTCCTGGTTACCAATCAGGGGGCGGATCTGGGATTTGATAATTTATCCAGTGTGTCCACAGATGATGAAGCGGCAGGGGAATATGCCATAGATCATCTCATCGGGCAGGGGCATAAAAGAATCGGAATACTGGGGGGCGATTTTTCTCTGTCCCATACCAGCAAGCAGAGATATTCCGGGTGTGTCAGAAGTTTTCAGAAACATCAGATTTCCTTTGAGGAACAGAAGTATTATGAGAAATCAAGTTTCTCGTATGAGAGTGCTTACGGGGCCATGAAACGCCTTCTGAAGAAGGCAGAAGACATCACTGCTGTATTTGCCATGAGTGATGTGACGGCCATTGGGGCAATTCGTGCCATTATTGACAGCGGCCGGCGCGTGCCGGAAGATATTTCTGTCATGGGATTTGACGGAATTACCATGGCGGAGTATTATAATCCCAAACTTACCACCATTCAGCAGCAGTATCAGGTTCTGGCGGTAAGGAGTGTGGAAATATTATTACAGAATATAGACATGGAACCTGTGCCTGTCCATGAGATCATTCCGTTTCATCTGGTACAGGGAGAAAGTGTAAAAACGATAGATTCATCCGGGGAAACTGAGACAGGCAGACCGGATGGCAGTAAACAGATTTGATAACAGGAGGTACGCGTGATGCGTAGTAGTGGAGTTTTAATGCATATTTCATCTCTGCCCTCTCCCTACGGGATTGGAACACTGGGAAAAGAGGCGGAAAAATTTGTGGACTTTCTGGTGAAGGCAGAGCAGAGTTACTGGCAGGTGCTGCCCATCTGCCCTACCAGTTACGGAGATTCTCCCTATCAGTCTTTTTCCAGTTTTGCCGGTAATCCTTATTTTATAGATCTGGAAAAGCTCTGTAAAGAAAAGCTCCTCACCCGAAAGGAATGCCAGTCTTATGAGTGGGGAAGGGATATTACCAGGGTAGATTACGGAATTCTCTATGTAAACCGTTATGCGTTATTACATAAGGCTTTTGACCGGTTCCGGAAAAATATACCGGAGGATTATGAAGGATTCTGTCAGGAACAGGCAGACTGGCTTAATGATTATGCCCTGTTTATGGCGCTGAAAGACGCCCATGAGGGAACAGCCTGGAGTGAATGGGAGGAAGACCTGCGGCTGCGCCGGGAAGAAGCGCTGCAGAAAGCCGGCGAAGAACTGGAAGAAGCGACAGAGTTCTGGAAAGTGCTGCAGTATCTTTTTTACAAACAGTGGAACAGCCTGAAAGCATATGCCAATGAAAGGGGAATCCGGATTATCGGAGATGTGCCCATTTACGTGGCCATGGACAGTGCGGATGTGTGGGCAAATCCCTCTCAGTTTTACCTGAACGAGAATCTGGTGCCCATTGATGTGGCGGGATGTCCGCCGGATGCATTTTCGGATGACGGTCAGTTGTGGGGTAATCCGCTGTTTCGCTGGGATGTGATGGAACAGGACGATTACCGCTGGTGGAAGAAGCGGCTGGATAAAATGTCAAAACTCTTTGACGTGGTGCGTATTGACCATTTTCGGGGCTTTGAGTCTTATTATGCCATTCCTTTCGGAGATAAAACAGCTAAAAACGGGGAGTGGCGGAAAGGGCCTGGTATTAAACTGTTCCGCTCCATTGAAAAAGATCTGGGCAGACTGGATATTATTGCGGAAGACCTGGGATTTCTTACAGAGGCTGTTCATGAGATGCTGGAAGCATCCGGTTATCCCGGCATGAAGTTAATACAGTTTGCCTTTGACAGCAGAGAAGACGGTGACTACCTGCCTCATAACTATAATACCAATTCGGTGGTTTATGCGGGCACCCATGATAATGATACCATTCTGGGATGGATGAAGACAGCACCCAGACCCTGTGTGGCTTTTGCAAAAGATTACCTGAATCTGAGCAAAGACGAAGGGTATCACTGGGGCGTCATGCGGGGCGTCTGGTCCAGTGTCAGTGATACCGCGGTAGTGACCATGCAGGATTTGCTGGGAATTGGAAGCGAGGGAAGAATGAATACCCCCTCCACCCTTGGCTGTAACTGGATGTGGCGTATGAAGCCGGGAGCCATTGACAGTAAACTGATGCGGCGTATCTGCAAACAGGTGGAGCTGTATGGAAGGGCGCCGAAAAAGGCCGGGAATGCTGAGTAAATCAGCAGAGAAAGCGACAGAATATGTATTATTTTATTGTAAATGTGGCTTCCAGAACCGGCAAGAGCAGAAAAATCTGGCGGCAACTGGAAGCAGAACTGAAAGAGAGGAAGGTGCCTTACCGGGCCTTCCTCACAAAATACAAAGGCCATGCCGGAGAACTGGCGGAAAAACTGACGGAAAAATACCAGGAAGAAGAGATTTCTCTGGTGGTGGTGGGCGGCGACGGCACAGCAAATGAAGTGGTGAACGGAATCAGGGATTTTGACCGGGTACGGTTTGGCTATATTCCCACCGGTTCCGGCAATGATCTGGGCAGAGGGCTGGGGCTTCCCAAAGATCCTCTGGCTGCCCTGAGGCTGATTCTGGAATCTCATGATTTGTATTATATGGATATCGGAAAGGTATCCTGGGGCAGGAATCCGGAGAAAAGTGCATATTTCAACATCAGTTCGGGGATTGGCATGGATGCGGAAGTCTGCAGACGTGTCAATGCCGCCGGAATGAAAGTGTTTTTAAACAGGCTCCATCTGGGAAGGCTGTCTTATTTTATTCAGACCATACTGACACTGGCAGAACTGCCGGATGTTCAGGCAAACCTTCAGTTTGACCAGGGAGAGAAAAAGAGAATCCAGGGGCTGATTTGCATGGCTGTGATGAATCACAGATGTGAAGGCGGCGGTCTTCCCATGGCGCCGCAGGCTTCGGATCAGGACGGCAGGTTATCTGTCTGTTATATTTACGGGGTGGGAAAATTGCGGGCCCTGTTTCTTCTGTTTACCCTGCTCAAGGGGAAACATGTGGGATTTCAGGGAATAGAGGTGGCTGACTGCGAATCCTGTACCCTGTGGCTGCAGGAGCCCATGACCGGCCATATGGACGGAGAAGATCTGGGCGATCCGGTGCGGCTGCGGTATGAATGCCTGCCGGGTGCGCTGAAAGTTATGAAATGAGCCGGTATTTTACCTTAATCTTTGTACAAATTTTAGCATTCCATGCAAACCTTCTGCATATACTGATAACAGTAGAACAGGAGGTTTTTTTATGGAAAATATTAATACCGGTACATATAATATTTACAAAGACATCAGTGCCAGGACGAATGGAGACATTTATATCGGGGTGGTGGGGCCGGTGCGAACAGGCAAATCCACTTTTATCAAACGATTTATGGATGTGATGGTGCTGCCGGAAATGGAAGATGTGCACAGCAGGGAGCGGGCTACCGACGAACTGCCTCAGTCGGCTCAGGGCAAAACCATTATGACTACGGAGCCGAAATTTGTGCCGAAAGAGGCTGCAAAAATCAAACTGAACGAGGATCTGGAAGTGAGCGTCAGACTGATTGACTGCGTGGGATTTATGGTAGACGGGGCAACCGGGCATATGGAAGAGGGCGCGGAACGTATGGTAAAAACTCCCTGGTTTGACTATGAGATTCCCTTTACCCAGGCAGCGGAAATCGGTACTCAGAAAGTAATCCGGGAGCATTCCAATATCGGGATTGTAATTACCACGGACGGTTCCATTACGGAACTTCCAAGGGAAAGCTATATTCCTGCGGAAGAAAAAACCGTTGCAGGTCTGAAAAAAATCGGAAAACCGTTCATCTTACTGCTGAACACCCAGAAGCCTTACGGAGCGGAGAGCCAGAAGCTGGCGGAAGAACTTTCGGAAAAATATGGTGTTTCCACTCTTCCGGTGAACTGCGAGCAGCTCAGAAAAGATGATATTTTTCGGATTCTGGAAGGGATTCTCTATGAATTTCCCATTGAACGGGTGGATTTTTTCCTGCCGAAGTGGGTGGAAATGCTGGATAATACCCATAAAATCAAAGAAAATGTTATCCAGAATGCCATGCAGATTTTAAAGAAATTTACTTATGCCAAAGATGTACGGAATACGGAGCTGGTACCGGAAGGAGAATATGTACGGAGAATGAAGCTGGATAAGGTGGAATTGTCCAGAGGATGCGTACAGATTGTAATTGATATTGACCAGAAATATTATTATGAGAATATGAGCGAGCTTACCGGGGTTCCCATATCCGGCGAATATCAGCTGATTTCCATGATTCGGGAATTATCCGCCATGAAAAAAGAGTATGATAAAGTGGGAAGCGCCATGGAAGCGGTGAAACAGAAAGGGTATGGCGTGGTAACGCCCCAGCTTACGGATATTGAAATCGAGGAACCGGTGCTGATTCGCCACGGCAATAAATTCGGGGTGAAAATCAAAGCGCAGTCTCCGTCCATACACATGATTAAAGCCAATGTGGAGACGGAAATTGCTCCGATTATCGGAAGCGAGGAACAGGCTCAGGACCTGATTGGGTATATCAAAACTTCCAGAGAACAGGAAGAAGGAATCTGGCAGACCAATATTTTCGGGAAATCCATCGGAGAGCTGGTGGAAGACGGAATCCGCAGCAAGATTACCATGATGGACGACGAAAGCCAGGTGAAACTGCAGGATACCATGCAGAAAATTGTCAATGACAGCAATGGGGGACTTGTCTGTATTATTATATAAGATATATAAGAGAAATTTGTTTTTGAGAAAATGGTCTTTTTATTCTGCAGGAAGAGATTTTCAGGCGTTAGCGTGACACGGTATTTTCTGTAAAATAAAAAAGGGACACGGCAGCAGGGCCAGTGTCCCTTTTTGCGGAAAATGCTCCGTCTGTCTTTGGACAAAAGCATTTGTGCGACAGTATTGTCTGATCAGAATACCTGTAACTGTCTGTTGAATGCATTGATGTAAATACTGTGAATTTCCTGTTCTGCTTTGACATCGTTGCTGAGTTTTATGGATTCGTTTAATTTTCTGGATAAATCGAGATGAGCTTCTGCAATGATTTTGATATTACGGTTTGTTTCATTTTCAAGGATAAGACTGATTTTAGAAATTTTCTTTTCCAGAGAAGGTATTTTTGCAATTTCTGTTTCCAGAGAAGAAACTCTCTCATCCAGAGAAGAAACTTTTTCATCCAGAGAAGAAACTTTTTCATCCAGAGAAGAAACTTTTTCATCCAGAGAAGAAACTTTTTCATCCAGAGAAAAAACATGTCCTTTTACCGTCTGCATATCATCATACAATGCCTGCAGCAATTCTGTATTTGTCATATGGCCCTTCCTTTCTTAGTATTTCCTGTAGTATACCATATGGGAAAAAGAAAGTCCAGGGGAAATCAGAAACACAGATTTATCTGTGTTTCTGCTGTTACTGTTCACACCTTACAGGTGTGAACAGTAACGACATCCGGTCATTTAAAGTCACCTTTGGTGAGGGGCCGGATGTCCGGCAGCCACTACTTCTTTGGCCGGACACCGTGCAGCGTGATGCACGGTGTCGTGTGAACGGCAACTTTCTGCTATACATTTTCCGGAAAGTTCAGTATAATAGGGAACAGGTTATAGATTACCTGAAACAGAATGGAGGAAGACATGAAAATTACATATATTCATCACAGTGCTTTCTGTGTGGAAACAGAGGGCCGGGTACTGGTTTTTGATTATTACAGAGGAGATTATATCCCTTCCTGCGTATATCATGGGAATATGCCGGAATTTCCCGCGGACACGCCCGTTTATGTGTTTGCCAGTCATGAGCATGGGGATCATTTCGATGTGGAAGTACTGAAATGGAAAGAAAAGTATCCCAATATCCGCTATATTTTTGCCAGGGAAATAAAGAGAAAACTGGGCAGTGCCTTTCTGCGCCGGCTGGGTGTGGCGGAGAATATAAAAGAAAGTATCACATATGTGAAACCGGGGGAAACGCAAAGGACAGATGATATAAAGGTAGAAACACTGCTGTCCACAGACAGCGGCGTGGCATTTCTGGTAACGGTTGCCGGAAAAACCATTTACCATGCAGGGGATCTGAACTGGTGGAGGTGGGAAGGGGAACCGGAGAAAGACAATGATTATCAGGAAAAGACCTATAAGGAGCAGATAAATCTGATTTCAGGCAGGAAGATTGATCTGGCTTTTGTGGTAATGGACCCAAGACAGGAAGAAGACCGATATCTGGGGATTGATTATTTCAGAGAACATGTACAGGCAGAATACATTGTGCCCATGCATATGTGGAAACATTATGAGCTGGTGCAGGAATATGTGAATCTCCCCCGGAACCGGGAGAGCAGGGAACAGATTCTGGGCGTGGAACGGGAGAATCAGGAAATCCTGCTGAAGGAAATATAAAATCGGAGGAAACATATGGAAGTAAAAATATATACGGACGGAGCTGCAAGGGGGAATCCCGACGGGCCGGGAGGTTACGGGGCAGTTCTGACTTATCTGGATGCTTCAGGAAAACTGTATAAAAAGGAAATTTCAGCCGGATACCGGAAAACAACCAACAACCGCATGGAACTGATGGCGGTAATCCGCAGTCTGCAGGAGCTGACAAGGCCCTGTCAGGTAGAGCTGTATTCAGATTCCAGATATGTGGTGGACGCCTTTAACCAGAACTGGATTTGGAGCTGGCAGAAAAAGGGCTGGAAAAAATCTGACGGGAAGCCGGTAAAGAACATAGATCTCTGGCAGGAGCTGTTACAGGCCATGGCGCCTCATAAAGTAAAATTTATATGGGTAAAGGGCCATGACGGACATGTTATGAATGAACGCTGTGATGAACTGGCGACTTCCGCTGCAGATGGAGACCATTTACTGGAGGATACTTGAAAAACTGTGTTTCATATGATATTATATGCCCTGAAGACGAAAGGCGCAGGACAGATTTGACAGGAGGTGTTTCTATGGCATTTTTAGCCAGTTTTATACAGACAGCAATAAAATTTATTCTGATGGCGGCAGTAGCCGGATGCGGACTTTTCTTTGGAAAAAAACTGCGCGACAGAAAAGATGCGAAGACTGCGGCAGAAGAGCTGACAGCGAAAGAGAAATAGACAGTGGAGGAAATTGGTTGTGAAGAAGTATGGAGTAAATGAACTGCGCAGGATGTATCTGGAATTTTTTGAGAGCAAAGAACATCTGGCAATGAAAAGTTTTTCCCTGGTGCCCCACAATGATAACAGCCTGCTGCTGATCAATGCGGGAATGGCGCCCTTAAAGCCATATTTTACAGGGCAGGAGATTCCGCCCCGGAAACGGGTGACCACCTGTCAGAAATGTATCAGGACCGGAGATATTGAAAATGTAGGTAAAACAGCAAGACATCTTACTTTTTTTGAGATGCTGGGAAATTTTTCCTTTGGGGACTATTTCAAGCACGAAGCCATTGCCTGGAGCTGGGAATTTCTGACGGAAGCGATTGGCATGGAGCCGGAGCGTCTGTATCCTTCTATTTACGGGGAAGATGACGAGGCATTTGAAATCTGGACGAAAGAAGTGGGAGTTCCGGCAGAAAAGATTACCCGTTTTTATCGGGATGAAAATGGAAAATGCGATAATTTCTGGGAACACGGGGCAGGACCCTGCGGACCCTGTTCTGAGATTTATTACGACAGGGGAGAGGCTTATGGCTGCGGCAGCCCGGACTGTAAGGTGGGCTGTGAGTGCGACCGCTTCATGGAAGTGTGGAATAATGTATTTACCCAGTTTGACGGGGACGGACACGGTAATTACGAAGAACTGGCCACCAAAAATATTGACACAGGCATGGGACTGGAACGTCTTGCGGTGGTGGTGCAGGATGTGAATTCCGTGTTTGATATTGATACCATGAAGGCGATTCGGGATAAAGTATGCGAGGTATCCGGCAAAACGTACCGGACAGACGCCATGGACGATGTGTCCATCCGTCTGATTACAGACCATATGCGTTCCGCCACCTTTATGATTTCCGATGGAATCATGCCTTCTAACGAAGGGCGCGGCTATGTGCTGAGGCGTTTAATCCGGCGGGCAGCCCGTCATGGCAGGCTCCTTGGGATTGGCGGAAAGTTCCTTGCTACCTTAAGTGCAACCGTGATTGATGAGAGCAAAGACGGTTATCCGGAACTGGAAGAAAAGAAGGAATTTATCTTTAAGGTTCTGACTCAGGAAGAAGAAAAGTTTGACAAAACCATCGACCAGGGCTTAAGTATCCTGTCAGAAATGCAGGAAGAAATGAAGGCGGCAGGAACCTGTGTGCTGTCGGGCGAACATGCGTTTAAGCTGTATGACACTTATGGATTCCCGCTGGATCTGACCCAGGAGATTCTGGAAGAAAAAGGATTTTCCATTGATGAGGAAGGATTCCAGGCCTGCATGGAAGAACAGCGCAATAAGGCCAGAAGTGCGCGGAAAGAGACAAACTATATGGGTGCGGACGCCACGGTATACGACGAGATAGATATTTCCGTTACCTCTGAATTTACAGGATATGACCATCTGGTACACACTTCGAAGATAGCGGTGCTGACTACGGAGACAGAACTGACAGAAGCGCTGTCAGACGGTGACCGCGGAACCATAATTGTAAAAGAGACTCCGTTCTATGCCACTATGGGCGGACAGAATGGAGATACGGGCGTAATCCGGGCGGGAGAAAATGAATTCCGTGTGGAAGATACCATCCATCTGCGGGGCGGCAGAATCGGCCATGTGGGTGTGGTAACTGCCGGAATGTTTAAGACAGGAGATGCGGTGGAACTGTCTGTGGATGCAGACAGACGTGCTCTGACCGGCAGAAACCACAGTGCCACTCATTTGCTTCAGAAAGCGCTCAGGGAAGTGCTGGGAACCCATGTGGAGCAGCATGGCTCCGATGTGAACGCGGACAGGCTCCGGTTTGATTTTTCCCATTTTGCCGCTATGACGCCGGAGGAAATTGCCCGGACAGAAAATATGGTAAATGAAAAAATAGCATCCGCTCTGCCTGTGGTGACAGAGGTAATGAGTCTGGAGGAAGCCAAAAAGACAGGCGCCATGGCACTGTTCGGCGAGAAATACGGTGATTCCGTCCGGGTGGTTAAAATGGGAGATTTTTCCGTGGAGCTGTGCGGCGGAACCCATGTGGAGAATACCAGCAGTATCAGTGCCTTTAAGATTATTTCCGAGTCCGGCGTGGCAGCCGGAGTGCGCCGCATCGAGGCGCTGACTTCCAGAGCCGTATTTGAATACTATGACAGACTGGAAAGAACCGTTCACGAGGCTGCCAGAACAGTGAAAACCAATCCTGCAGGTCTGGTGGAAAAGCTGGAGCATTTAATGGCGGAAATGAAGGCGCTGCAGAGCGAAAATGAATCCTTAAAGAGCCGTGCGGCCCAGGATGCTCTGGGAGACGTTATGAATCAGGTTACAGAAGTAAAAGGCGTGAAGCTCCTTGCCGCCAGCGTTTCCGGCGTGGATATGAACGGACTGCGTGACCTGGGCGACCAGCTGAAAGAAAAACTGGGAGAAGGGGTGGTAGTCCTTGCTTCCGAAAAAGACGGTAAGGTGAACCTGATTGCCATGGCTACGGACGGCGCCATGAAGCAGGGCGCCCACGCTGGCAACCTGATTAAAGCCATTGCCGGAAAAGTAGGCGGTGGCGGCGGCGGACGTCCCAATATGGCTCAGGCAGGCGGAAAGAATCCTTCCGGAATACCTGATGCCATAGCAGAAGTGAAAACTGTTCTGGAGGGTCAGATGTAACAGCATTGCTGTGATGGAAAATTTTCCATAAAACAGTTGACTTACTAAAAATATCTGTTATAATTAATAGCAGTGCAATAAAATGACCCAAACAGTTGAATATGCACAATACGCAACTGGAGGGAGGTTAGGTGTGAGACTATGTCAAATGTGATCGTTAAAGAAAACGAGACTTTGGATAGCGCTTTACGCAGATTCAAAAGAAACTGTGCAAAAGCTGGTATTCAGCAGGAAATTCGTAAAAGAGAACATTACGAAAAGCCAAGCGTAAGACGCAAGAAGAAATCCGAAGCGGCAAGAAAGCGTAAATATAATTAAAAGTTAAAAGCCCCCTGTATCATCTGGCAGCAGATGATACAGGGGGCTTTTGTGCTTAACGCAGTACGTTCAGCATACTGCGTATGTTCCGGGGCACCGCAAATGGCGCGTTGGCGCGTCGGTTTCAGTTATCTGCCCCAGGCTCTTTCAGAGCTTCTCCGATGTCAAGGGCAATACAGAGGGACTGCTGTTCAATTTCTGCCGGAACACAGGATTCTTCCAGATTAATGCATACATAAGAAGATTCTGGATTGCGGTATGTCATCTGCCAGAAAGGATATTTGATAATTCCAGGCGTGTTTGCGCCAACTCCAAGCTCCAGATATAACATATTCTGTTCTTTCCGGCTGTGTATAAAGTCCTGATACCGGGCTGCCGCCCTGTGCCAGCCTTCGTCCTCCACAAAGGTACCGTCCGCCCGCAGATTCATGGTCATGGGTGCGCCGCAGATGGGGCAGAAAGGAACCAAATCCGATGGAACACGCATATTCTGCTGGCGGGTAACCATTTTTTGAATCACCGTTTCATTGTCGTATGTTTTATTGTGGCAGGGTACGGAACACTGCCACAGTCCGTAGTCCCCCTGAGTATAAAACAGCCTCTGCTTATCAAAACCGGCTTTCTGGAAACAGTGATCCACATTCGTTGTCAGAACAAAATAATCTTTGCCTTTTATCAGATGATACAAGTCATCATATACAGATTCGGGAGGATTCTGATAACGGTTGATATATACATAGCGGCTCCAGTATGCCCAGTATTCTTCCGGCGTTTCATAGGGATAAAAGCCTGCCGAATACATGTCCTTCAAACCGTATGCTTTTATAAAGTCAGAAAAATTATCCTCAAACCGTTTACCCGAATAAGTAAATCCTGCAGATGTGGACAGCCCGGCTCCGGCGCCAATCAGAATAGCGTCTGCATGTTGGATTTTACGTCTGAATTCCGTAAGCTTTCGGGTTTCCGGCATATGTTTCCTGCCGTTGCCGGCGGTTGTTGCTGCTGTGTTCTTAAAATACATGAAAAATCACCTCCGGAAGATTTCCTTTTTGTTCACAGGACAGAAATTATTCCTCCTGATTTTTAATTTTTGCGGATTGTTTTTCCCGCCTGCAGAAATATAATACAATCGCAGAGACAAAAGTTAAAGTACGCACTTATATATGCCATAGTTACCGGAAAGAAACCATTGAGAAGAAATGGGGGGACAGCGTATAAACAGAAAAGCAGCAGGGTCTGCCTCAGCGAAGCGAGGGTACTCGCACGAAGGGTATTATGCCGCCGGGGCGACCGTGCCCGGCGCGTCAAATCCTCCAGGTTCCTCAGGATTGAGGGATTCAGGGAGCCTCTGCGGACCAGTCCGCTTTTTTAGTCATATTCCCGCAGGCCTGTACATATATATGAAATCAGGAAGCGAGGAGGACAACTTATGGAGGAAATTATCAGTGTATTTCCATCAATTCTGAAAAATCTCTGCCGGAGAAGTTTTGAAGAAGGCAGAGAGCCGGAGGAATTCCGGCTGCGTATCGGGAGACCTGTGATGGTGCTGGACCAGAGCGGAGAGTGGTACTGGAGCAGGGACGGGCAGACTGTTCAGACCTGCTCCGGCGGCAGTTATATCTGGAGCGAACAGGATATGAAAGAAACTCTGTCCAGAATGAGCCAGTATTCCATGTACGCACTGGAAGAGGAAATCCGCAACGGGTTTTTTACCATACAGGGCGGACACCGGGTTGGTGTGGCAGGAAAAGCAGTCTGTGAACATGGGAAAATTCTTACCATCCGCAATATATACAGCCTGAACGTCCGTGTGGCAAGACAGAAAAAAGGATGCGCGGAAAATGTAATCCCATGGCTGGTACAGGAGGGAAGTATTTACAATACACTGATACTTTCACCGCCGGGAGCCGGGAAAACCACCATGCTCCGGGATTGTATCCGTTTGTTGTCAGAGGGGACGCCCCGGCTTCCGGGACAGAAAGTGGGAGTGGTGGACGAGCGCAGCGAGTTGGCAGCCGGATTTTCGGGCATACCCCAGAATGATCTGGGAAGCCGCACCGATGTACTGGACGCCTGTCCCAAAGCAGAAGGAATGCGGCTTCTGGTGCGCAGCATGTCTCCCCGGATTCTTGCAGTGGATGAGCTGGGCAGCAGGGAGGATTATCTTGCAGTGGAGGAGGCCCTTCACTGCGGCTGCCGGATTCTGGGCACCATGCATGTGGGCAGAATAGAGGAATTGAGGGAAAAGCTGTATTTATCCCAGTGGCTGGAGCGGGAGTTTTTTGAGCGTTTTGTATTTTTGAGTCCGGGACAGAAAGGGGAGAGAAGGTTTTCCGTGTATGACGGAAAGCTGCGGAAATTATGTTAAAACTGACAGGGAGCCTTCTGGTGATTGCAGCGTCTCTTCTGTATGGCTGGAAAGTGAATGAAGAACTTCGGGAGCATGTGGACCAGCTGGCGGGCATGAAGGAAATGTTTCTGATGTTGCAGGGAGAGATTTCCTATGCCAGGACGCCGTTAAAAGAAGCATTCCGGCAGGTGGCGTCCCAGGGAAAGGAGCCTTTTTCTTCCTTTTTGCAAAAAGCTGCGGAAGGTCTGGACGGGACAGAGGAAGGTATGGGAAAGTTCTGGAGCAGGCTGGTGGACCAGGAAGCGGAAAACTTTTATTTTACCAGAGAAGAATTCGGGCTTTTCAAACGGGCAGGGGAGAATTTTGGATATCTGGATACCGGAATGCAGTTAAAGAATCTGGAACTTTATATGGAGCAGACGGAAGGTCTGCTCCGAAAAGCCCAAACGGAACTGGAGAACAGGCAGAAGGTGGCCAGAATCCTAAGCCTGTCCTGCGGCCTGTTTCTGGTAATTCTGCTGATTTAGCGGTACGGAGGAAGCTATGAGTATAAGTTTGATTTTTAAAATTGCAGCAGTCGGAATACTGGTTACTGTGCTGAGTCAGGTATTAAAGCACAGCGGCAGGGAAGAACATGCCTTTCTGACCAGTCTGGCGGGATTATTGATTGTACTGTTCTGGATTGTGCCTTATATCTATGAATTATTTGAAACCATGAAAAACCTGTTTGCTCTGTGAGGCAGGAAAGAGGACGTATCAGTAATTCGGGAATGCAAAAAACCGGTGCAGGAGCAGAAAATGGATATTTTGAAGATTGCAGTTCTCGGCATTGTGGGAACCTTGCTGGGAATTATGTTAAAAGAGCAGAAAAAAGAATATGAACTGTTTGCCACCCTGGGAGTATCCCTGTGTATTTTTTATTTTATTATGTCCAAGCTGGAACTGGTGCTGGCTGTAATTAACCGGATGCAGGATTATGTGAAACTGGATACGGGATATCTGGCAATCCTGATAAAAATGATAGGAATTACCTATGTGGCGGAGTTTTCCTCCAGCCTGTGCAAAGATGCCGGATACCAGACGGTAGCAGGCCAGATAGAGATGTTTGGGAAGCTGTCCATACTGGTAATCAGTATGCCGGTACTTCTGGTACTGCTGGAAACCATAGGGGAGTTTTTGAGTTGAAAAGGCTGGGGTGATGGGATTGAGTAAAAAAGTATGGCTGTGTATGCTGTGTTTTTTCTGGTGGATTTTTTTGCCATGCCGGGAGGTGTGCGCTGCAAAAACCTGGGAGGAGCCGAAAGAATTTTCAGAGGCGGGAACCGGAGAAAAGGCGGAGATGTTCTGTGACAGGGAAACCACAGAGGCGGCGGAGGAATATTACGGTATGGAGACCGGAGAAGGACAGGAACTGGAAGAAGCACTGGACTCATACCTTGCAGAACTGGATTTTTCAGAAATAGATTCCGTATTGAAAGGACAGGAAAGCACCAGGAATCTGGATTTCCAGGAACTGGTCCGGAAGCTGATTGCCGGGGAAGAACTGGAAAAGGGATGGCTGCTGAAAGAAATTTTCCGGGCGGTATTTGCGGAAGTGGCGGCCTTTCGGAGTACAATGGTTCAGATTATGCTGCTGTGCTTCGTATTTGCCATTCTCTGTAATTTTGCAGACGTATTTGAAAACCCCGCAGTGACAGAACTGAGTTTTTACATGGTTTATATGCTGCTGTTTGTCCTTCTGATGAAATCTTTTTTTATTCTCCGGGATGTGTCCGACGAGGTTATTGAGGAAATGATGGTTTTTCTGAAAGTGATGATACCCACGTTTACCATGAGTATGACATTTTCCGGTCAGATTACTACTGCAGCAGGATTTTATGATCTGACGTTTCTGCTGATTTACGGAATGGAATGGCTGCTGCGGATGCTGATACTTCCGGCAGTGCAGATTTATATGGTGCTGGAGCTGATGAACTACCTTACAGAGGAAGAATTTCTCTCCCGAATGACGGAACTTTTAAAATCCGGTATTGTATGGGTGATGAAACTGCTGTTTACCGTTGTGGTTGGAATCAATGTGGTACAGAATCTGCTCACTCCGGTCATAGACACCTTTAAGAGCAACCTGATTGCCAAAACAGCGGGTATGGTGCCGGGGCTGGGGGCTTCCATCAGTGCAGTGACAGAAATCATGGTAGGTTCCGGAATTATTATCAAAAACGGGATTGGACTGGCGGCTGTGCTGGTACTGCTTATGCTCTGTGCCGGGCCTCTGATTAAAACAGGCGTTATGACCTTTCTGTATAAGCTGCTGGCGGCTGTCATGCAGCCGGTATCTGACCGGCGGATGACAGGCTGTATCAGCAGTGCGGGAGAGAGCGGCAGGCTGCTGGGCAAAGTGGTGGTAACCACCACCATGATGTTTCTGGTGGCTGTGGCCATGGTTACAGCGGCCACTACATTCCGCTGTTAGCAGTATCTGTTCGGGCTGATACATCTGCCGGAAAGGATGATAATATGGACAGTATTTATGGATGGATTAAGAATATCATATGTTTTTATATTTTTATCACGGTTATACTTCATCTGCTTCCCAAAGAGAATTACCGGAAATATGTGCGTTTTTTTACCGGAATGCTGCTGGTTATACTGGTGATGAATCCGGTGCTTTCTCTTCTTGGCAAAGAAGAAGTGGTTATTCGGAAAATCAGCCAGGCGGGATTCTTCCAGGAACTGGACAATCTGAAGATGGATACGGAGCATCTGGAGCAGAGCCAGAAAAAGGTTTATATGCGGGAATATGAGCGGGCCATCGCCCTGGATGTCAACGGAATGGCGGTCCGAAAACAGCTGAATCCCCTGCAGACAAAAGTCCGTCTGTCCGGAGAATATCAGGTGGAGTCCATTGCTCTGGAGGTGGAATATAATCAGGAAGATGATTTCTTTTCGGAAGAATTTATGTCCGGAGCAGAAAGTCAGGGCAGTGCAAAGGTGCGGGAATTCCGGAGAGAACTGATGGAGTTTTATCAGTTAGAAGAGGGGCAGATTGAAATTGCCCTGCAGGGAGGATGAAAAGGATGAAAAAAAAGGAATGGTTTTCTCCGGAAAAATTAAAGGGAATTCCGAAAAATCAGCTTTTAATCGGAGGTCTGGCGGGAATTCTTCTGCTGGTTATCGCTCTGCCCGCCGATACGAAAAAGCAGCAGGAAGCAGAGCTTCCCCAGGGAGAGGATAAAAAGGCGGAACAGAAGGCTGCAGATTACAGCAACTATGAGAAGGAACTGGAGCGGAAGCTGGAAGAGATTCTGGCGGAAATGGAAGGGGTTGGGAAGGTGGAGGTAATGATTACTCTTAAAGATAGCGGGGAGCAGGTGCTGGAAAAAGACATATCCCGGAACAGTCAGGAAGTCACCGAGGAAGGGGAGGTGAAGCGCAATACATATGAAAGCCAGTATCAGGAGGAGACAGTATTTGTGAAAGAATCCGGAAACGAGGGACAGCCCTTTATTGCAAAAGAATCTGTGCCGGCGGTGGAGGGGGTGCTGGTAGTGGCGGAGGGAGGCGGGAACGGAAAAGTGACGAAAAATATTTCCGATGCAGTTTTAGCATTATTTCCGGTGGAAGTACATAAAATTAAGGTAGTTAAGATGAATTGACAGGAGGGTATCAGTTTTGAAGAAAGTATTTAAAAAGAACCAGATTATCATTACGGCTCTGGCTCTTATGATTGCGGTAGCGGGCTATCTGCAGTATACCGGAAGTCAGAGCGACAGCGACGTGGCCAAAGAGGCCAGTGCGGACACAAAAGAAACTACATATGAAATATCCGACGAAGATATGTACAGTGCAGAGGATATTTTTACGGACACAGAGGCCAGCGAGGAAACTTCTGCAGACGCACAGGATGCGGCTCTGGGGATTCAGACCGGAGAGGATATTGCAAAGGCAAACGGACAGAGCGACAATGTGGATAATCCCGGTGAGGCGGTACTGACCAGCAGCGGTGTGAATAATGTGAATTTTGCTTCCGAAGTAAAGCTGAACCGGGAACAGGTGCGTTCCCAGAATAAAGCGTCTCTTCTGGAAATCATCAATAATGCAGCCATCGGCGAAGAACAGAAGCAGGAAGCCATCAATGCCATGATTAACATGACAGATATTGCAGAGCGTGAGGCGGCTGCGGAAATGCTGCTGGAAGCAAAGGGATTTACCGATGTGGTGGTAAGTATCACCGACGGTAAAGCAGATGTGGTTCTGAACATGGGAGAAGTAACGGATGCAAAGCGGGCTCAGGTGGAAGATATCGTAAAACGTAAAACCAATGTGGAAGCGGAAAATATTATTATCACGCCCATTCAGAATTCTTCCGCAGGAACAGGAGTACAGACAGAGACCGGAGAAGGGACGGGAACAGACGCCGGAGCAGGACAGGAAGAAGGAGCAGGAACTCCGGAAGGAAGCACTCAGACGCCGGCGGGAGAAGAATAATTACGCTTACAGGATGCATGTAACAGTTCAGCCTTCGGCAGAACTGTTGCTGAATCCGGCCATTTAAAGTTTGCTTCGCGAAGAGGCGGATTCATTCCTGGCATAATTTATGCTTTCTTACGGACTTTGCAGCGGAGTGCAAAGTCCTGGGCTGAACCATTACAGATTTTCAGCAGTCTGTCAGGAAAGCCTTTGCACTCTGTCCGATTATTTGTTATAATTATGACAGGAGTATTGTCAGAAAAGTGTTTGCGGTATCCTGATTCCACAGAATACAAAGGAGAGCAGGTGATTATATGTCAGAGAAAGAAATGCTGAAAATATCTATTGAGGAATTCTCCAGGCTGCAAAGTTACATGCTGCTGGCCGAGAAAAATTCTGAATCCTATAAAGCCATGAAGATAAGATACGTGGAATTAAAAGTTTTCCTGATGTCTTCCGGCATAAATCTTATCGAACTGGACAGAGTGAAAGAATAGAGAGGATAAAATGAAACGAATTTTTTTGATTGTACTGGACAGTGTGGGAATGGGAGCAATGCCGGATGCAGCAGCATTCGGGGACGAGGGAAGCAATACTCTGAAAGCGGCTTCCAAAAGCCGGTATTTTTCCATGCCGAATATGGCGGAACTGGGATTGTTTAATATTGATGGTGCAGACTTTGGGGAGCCGGTGAAGGCTCCCCTGGGTGCTTTTGCCAGGATGACGGAGGCCTCCAGGGGGAAAGATACCACCATCGGACACTGGGAGATTGCGGGAATCATTTCAAAACAGCCATTGCCCACCTACCCGGAAGGATTTCCGGCGGAAATCACAGAGGAATTTTCCAGAAGGACAGGGCGGGGCCTGCTCTGCAACCGGCCTTATTCCGGCACGGAAGTCATCCGGGATTACGGACAGGAACACATGAAAACAGGAGATTTGATTGTGTATACCTCCGCGGATTCCGTCTTTCAGGTGGCGGCCCATGAAGATGTGATTCCGGTGGAAACCTTGTATGAGTACTGTCAGACAGCCAGAGAACTGCTGACGGGAATTCACGGAGTAGGAAGGGTGATTGCAAGACCCTTTGAAGGAGAGCCGGGAAATTTCCGGCGTACCGTAAGACGCCACGATTTTTCTCTGGAGCCTCCGGCTGTTACCATGCTGGACCAGCTGAAAGAAACAGGCCGGGAAGTGCTGGGCGTAGGGAAGATTTATGATATTTTTGCAGGAAAAAGCGTGACAGATTCTGTAAGAACCGCAGGAAATGAAGATGGAATTGAGAAGACGCTCCGGTGGATGGACCGGGAGTTTGAGGGGCTGTGTTTTGTCAATCTGGTGGATTATGACATGCTTTACGGCCATCGGAATGATGTGGACGGATATGCCAGGGCCCTGACATATTTTGATCAGCGGCTGCCGGAACTTCTGAGAAAACTCCGGAAAGAGGATATTCTGATGATTACAGCGGATCATGGCTGCGACCCGTCCACTCCTTCTACGGACCATTCCAGAGAATATACGCCTCTGGTCATGTATGGAGCTGCTGTTTTGTCAGGCAGAAATTTCGGCACCAGACCCACCTTTGCCGATATCGGAGCAACGGTTCTTTCATACTTTGGAATAAATGGCACAGAAAAGAGAATCCAGGGAGAGAGTTTGTTCTGATGAAACGAAAATCTTATGAAATAGACATGTGCAGCGGCCCCCTGTTTTCAAAAATCCTGCTGTTTGCCGTGCCGCTGATGATTTCCAGTATTCTGCAGCTTCTGTTTAATGCGGCAGACATGGTGGTGGTGGGAAGATTTGCGGGAAGCACCGCCCTGGCGGCGGTGGGGGCCAATGCTTCCCTTATCAATATGCTGACCAACCTGTTTATCGGGTTTTCCGTGGGAGCAAACGTGCTGGTTGCAAGATTTTACGGAGCGAAAAGAGAGGAGGATATCAGCGAAACGGTACACAGCGCCGTTGTACTGAGCCTGGTCTGCGGTCTGGGGCTGATGGTGTTCGGCATGGCGGTTGCGCCCCGGATTCTGGTGCTTATGGGAACGCCGCATGATGTGCTGAGCCAGGCGGTTCTGTATATCCGAATCTATTTTGCGGGAATGCCGGTGATTTTGCTGTATAATTTCGGAAGTTCAGTTTTAAGGGCGGTGGGAGATACCCAGCGGCCTTTATATTATCTGTTTGGGGCGGGTGTAGTCAATATCATTCTGAATCTGATATTTGTGATTGGATTTCATCTGGGTGTGGCCGGAGTGGCGCTGGCCACTGTGATTTCCCAGGTGGTATCGGCAGGCCTGATCCTGCGCTGTCTGATGCATATGGAGGGCGGCTGCCGGGTGGAATGGAAAAAGCTGCGGATGAAAAAGGAAAAAGTCATGCAGATTGTGCGCATCGGCCTTCCGGCAGGGCTGCAGGGAACGGTATTTTCTCTGTCCAATGTGCTGATACAGTCTTCGGTCAATTCCTTTGGCTCCGTGGCCATGGCGGGCAATACGGCGGCTCAGAATATCGAAGGGTTTATTTATATGGCCATGAACGCCTGCCACCAGACAGCTCTGAGCTTTACCAGCCAGAATTTTGGTGCGGGAAATTATAAACGGATTGGAAAAGTGCTGCTGGAATGTCTTACCATGGTAACTGCAGTGGGGATTGTCATGGGCTGGTCGGCATACCTGTGTGGGAATCAGCTTCTGGGCATTTATTCTTCGGATGCAGGGGTAATTGAGGTAGGTCTGCTGCGGCTGTCAGTAATCTGCACCACCTACTGTCTCTGCGGAATCATGGATGTAATGGTGGGAGAACTGCGGGGACTGGGCTATGCGTTTCTGCCCATGATTGTATCTCTGCTGGGAGCCTGCGGGTTCCGTATTCTCTGGATTTTTACGGTATTTCAGAGTCACCGCAGCCTGTGGGTGCTGTATATTTCCTATCCGGTATCCTGGGTGCTTACCGGGGCAGTCCATATGGTTTGTTATATTTTTGTACGCAGGAAGCTGTTCAGGCTTCAGAAGGGAGACATATGATTGCAGGTGCATATATGGTTCCTCATCCGCCGCTGATTGTACCGGAGGTGGGCAGAGGGCAGGAAAAGAATATTCAGAATACCATAGACGCATACCATGAGGTGGGACGCAGTATCGGCCGGTTAAAGCCGGAGGTTATTGTGCTGATTTCACCCCATCAGACCATGTATGCGGATTATTTTCATATATCGCCGGGAACAGGCGGGAGAGGGGATTTTGGCCGGTTTCAGGCAGGACAGGTGAAAATGCGGGTGCCTTATGATACGGAATTTGTGGAACACCTCTGCAGAAAGGCCAGAATTGCAGGCCTGCCTGCCGGGACTGAGGGAGAGCGGAGCAGAGAACTGGACCACGGAACCATGGTGCCCCTGTATTTTGTGAATCAGTACCGGACGTCGTGCCGGCTGGTTCGGATGGGGCTGTCCGGCCTGCCCTTATCGGTGCATGATCAGCTTGGACAGAAAATATGGGAGACAGCGGAGGAACTGGACAGACGGACGGTGCTGATAGCCAGCGGGGATCTTTCGCACAGGCTGAAACCGGACGGGCCTTACGGATATCAGAAAGAAGGGCCGGAATATGACCGGCGCGTGATGGAGATCATGGGAAAAGGAAACTTTCCGGAACTGCTGACATTTGACGAGTCTTTCTGTGAACGGGCAGGAGAATGCGGACACCGCTCTTTTGTCATGATGGCAGGGGCTTTGAAGCAGGTAAAGGTTACGCCCCGGCGCCTTTCTTATGAAGGGCCTTTCGGGGTGGGATATGGTATTTGTGCATATGAGGTGATGAAGGATGGAACAGAGAGTTAAGGAAGATGATTATGCAGGTCTTGCACGGAATGTAATCGAAACTTATGTCCGTACAGGCAGGAAGCCGGCGCTGCCTGCAGGGCTGCCGGAGGAAATGTGTCATAACAGGGCGGGGGTTTTTGTCTCCATTAAAAAAGCGGGACAGCTTCGGGGCTGCATTGGAACCATTCAGGCAGTGTATGGCTCCATAGCCGAGGAAATTGTGGAAAATGCCGTCAGTGCTTCAGTCCGGGACCCCAGATTTAATCCGGTCAGGGAGGAAGAACTGGAGCAGCTTTCCATCAGTGTGGACGTACTGGGAGAACTGGAGCCGGTCACTTCTTTGGAGCAGCTGGATGTAAAACGGTACGGCGTGGTTGTGACAAAGGGCCGCCGCCGGGGGCTTTTGCTGCCCAATCTGGATGGTGTGGATACGGTGGAGCAGCAGGTTGCCATCGCCAGGCAGAAAGCAGGCATAGGAAGTGACGAAACGGTGGAGCTGGAGCGGTTTGAGGTGGTGCGCCATGTGTAAAAAGGAGGAATCCGGTTTATGAAAGAGGCGGTTTGTCAGGTGTGTTTTCACGGCTGCAGGCTGGCGCCCGGCCAGTGGGGCATGTGCGGTGCAAGGAAGAATGTAAACGGAGCGGTGGTTTGCGGCAATTACGGGCGAATTACTTCTCTGGCGCTGGATCCCATCGAGAAAAAGCCGCTGAAGATGTTCCATCCGGGAGCCAGAATACTCTCAGTGGGCAGTTTTGGCTGTAATTTAAAATGTCCTTTCTGCCAGAATCATCAGATTTCCATGGCGGGAGAAGGAGAAGCGGAGACTATGGTTCTTTCTCCTCAGGCTCTGGTGAAACGGGCAATGTCCTGTCAGAGGGAAGGAAATATGGGTCTGGCATTTACCTACAATGAGCCTCTGGTGGGCTGGGAATATGTGCGGGACGCCGCCAGGCTCAGTAAAGCCGCCGGCATGAAAAATGCGCTGGTCACCAACGGGACAGCTTCTGCGGACGTGCTGCAGGAGCTGCTTCCGTTTATGGATGCCATGAACATTGATTTGAAATCTTTCCGCAGAGAAACTTATCGGAAGCTGGGCGGAGATCTGGAGACGGTGCAGCGGTTTATCATACAGGCCGCTGCTGCCTGCCATGTGGAACTGACTACGCTGATTGTTCCGGGACAGAACGACAGTGCGGCGGAGATGGAGGAAGAAGCCCGGTGGATTGCTTCCATAGACAGGAAGATTCCTCTCCATGTGACCCGGTTTTTCCCCCGGTATCAGATGTCAGACCGAAAGGCAGTTTCGGTACGGCAGGTGTACCGCCTGGCGGAAACGGCGGGAAAATATCTGGATTATGTATTTACGGGAAATTGCTGAACTGCTGAACAGTTCAGACAGGTGACAAAGGCCGGTGAAGTGTGATATAATCGGTGCTGAAACAGAAATGGAGGAGCATACATTATGGCAAAAGAATTATTAAAGAGAAGCCAGGTGGCAAAAGAAGACACCTGGGCGGTAGAGGATTTATACGAATCGGCGGAGCTGTTTCTGGAAGACGCTGGCCGGCTGGAGCAGATGATAGAAGAATTAAAGGATTTCACTGAGGATTATCTGACAGAGACAGGAGAACATCTGCTGGAATATTTTAAAAAGCTGGAACAGACTACGATTCTTCTGGAAAGAACCATTACCTGGTCAGAGCGGAGCAAAGATGTGGATACCGCAGATGACAATTACCAGGCCCTGAGCGGAAAAATAATGGGAATTTACCACAAATACGGGACGGTGACTGCCCCTGCAGATACCTGGATTGCAGCCATGGAGGAAGAAAAAATACAGCAGTTTTACCGGGAAACACCGGAACTTGCCGGTTACAGAGTGACTATTGACGATTTGCGCAGATTAAAAGACCATACCCTGTCTCCGGAGATGGAAGAACTGCTGGCAGCTTCGCGGGAGATGGGTACTGCTGTGGACAAGTCCTACAGCCTTCTCACCAATGCGGATTTTGAACATCCAACGGTAAAAGATGCAGAGGGAGAACTGGTAAAAGTCAGCACCGGACGGTTTATTCCTCTGCTGGAAAGCCAGGATGTACAGGTGCGCAAAGAGACTTTTCAGGCTTACTATGCCCGGTATGAGCAGTATAAGAATACCTTTGCCTCCCTTTACGAAGGCAGGGCCAAAGGCAATTATTTTTACGCAAAAGCCAGAAAGTACAATACTTCCATGGAAGCGGCAGTGGACGCCAACAATGTGCCGAAAGAAGTGTATTACAATCTGATTGAAGCTGTCCATGAAAACATCCATTACATGCATGATTATATGGCATTGCGTAAAAAACTCATGGGCGTGGAAGAACTTCACATGTATGACATTTATGTACCCATGGTTCCGCAGGAGACGGAGCATGTTCCCTTTGAACAGGCACAGCAGGAAATCCTGGAAGCCCTTAAAGTACTGGGAGAAGATTATGTGGGCGTGCTGAAACAGGGATTTGAAAACCGGTGGATTGACAAATATGAAAATGAAAATAAAAGGGGCGGCGCCTATTCTGCCGGATGTTATGACCTCCATCCCTATGTGCTGATGAATTATCAGAACAATATGGATTCGGAATTTACCCTTGCCCATGAAATGGGACATGCGCTGCATTCCTGGTATTCTGCAAAACATAACAATGTGTTTGACAGTGATTACAAAATATTTGTGGCGGAAGTGGCTTCTACCTGCAACGAGGCGCTGCTGATGCATTATCTTTTGAACCATACCGAAGATAACAGGAGAAAAGCCAGTCTCATCAATTATTTTCTGGAGCAGTTCCGCACCACCCTGTACCGTCAGACCATGTTTGCGGAATTTGAGCTTCTGACCCATGAGATGGTGGAAAAGGGCAAAGCTCTGACAGCAGAATCATTGAAAAAGCTCTATTATGACCTGAATGTGCAGTATTACGGAGAAGCTGTGAAGGCAGATGAAGAAATTGCCATTGAGTGGGCGAGAATCCCTCATTTTTATTATAATTTCTATGTATATCAGTATGCCACCAGCTTTGCGGCGTCCATGGCCCTCAGTAAAAAGATTCTGGAAGAAGGGCAGCCGGCTGTGGAGCGTTATCTGAAATTTTTAAGCGGCGGATGCAGCAAATCCCCCATTGACCTTCTGAAGGATGCAGGGGTGGATATGACCACCAAAGAGCCCATTCAGGAGGCACTGAAAACGTTTGGTGAACTGATTGGAGAAATGGAGGAACTGTTTTGCCGGATTTAGAAAAAGAAATAGAAAAGCGACGTACCTTTGCCATAATCTCCCATCCGGATGCGGGAAAAACCACCCTGACAGAGAAGTTTCTTCTTTACGGAGGCGCCATTAATCTTGCAGGTTCCGTGAAAGGAAAGGCAACTGCCCGCCATGCGGTATCAGACTGGATGGAGATTGAAAAGGAGAGGGGGATTTCCGTTACCTCTTCCGTGCTGCAGTTTAACTACGACGGTTACTGCATCAATATTCTGGATACGCCTGGCCATCAGGACTTTTCAGAGGACACGTACCGGACGCTGATGGCTGCAGATTCTGCCGTGATGGTGATTGACGGTTCCAAAGGTGTGGAAGCTCAGACCAGAAAACTGTTTAAGGTATGCGTAATGCGCCATATCCCCATTTTTACCTTTATCAACAAGATGGACCGGGACGCTAACGATACCTTTGAACTGCTGGATGAAATTGAAAAGGAGCTGGGAATTGCCACCTGTCCCATTAACTGGCCCATAGGCTCCGGAAAGAATTTTAAGGGTGTTTATGACCGGAATACGAAAAAGGTCATGACCTTTGCCGATACCTTAAAAGGCACAAAAGAAGGAGTAGAAAAGGATATTGCCCTGGACGACCCTTCTCTGGCAGCGGAGATTGGGGAGGACTATAAGGCGGTGCTGGAAGAAGAAATTGAACTGTTGGACGGAGCCAGTGCGGAGTTTGATATGGAACTGGTGTCAAAAGGAGAACTTTCTCCGGTATTTTTCGGTTCTGCTCTGACTAATTTCGGTGTGGAGACCTTTCTGCAGCATTTTTTGCAGATGACCAGCTCTCCCCTGCCCAGAAAAGCGGATACCGGAACAATCAATCCCTTTTCTCAGGATTTTTCTGCCTTTGTATTTAAGATACAGGCAAATATGAATAAGGCCCACCGGGACAGAATCGCCTTTATGCGTATCTGCTCCGGGAAGTTTGAGGCGGGCATGGAAGTATTTCATGTACAGGGAAATAAAAAAATGCGCCTTTCCCAGCCTCAGCAGATGATGGCTCAGGAGCGGAAGATGGTGGAAGAGGCTTATGCGGGAGATATTATCGGCGTGTTTGACCCCGGTATTTTTTCCATTGGCGACACCATTCTCACCGGAGGAAATAAATTTGAATTTGAGGGAATCCCCACCTTTGCGCCGGAGCATTTCGCCAGAGTGAGACAGCTTGACACCATGAAGCGCAAGCAGTTTGTCAAAGGAATTACCCAGATTGCCCAGGAAGGAGCCATTCAGATTTTTCAGGAGTACCATACGGGAATGGAGGAAATCATTGTGGGCGTTGTGGGCGTTCTTCAGTTCGATGTGTTGAAATACCGTCTGGAAAACGAATACAATGTGGATATCCGTCTGGAAAATCTTCCATATGAGCATATTCGCTGGATTGAAAATAAGGATATCGACATGGAAAAACTGACAGGAACCTCCGATATGAAAAAGATTCAGGATTTGAAAGGAAATCCTCTGCTGCTGTTTGTAAACAGCTGGAGCGTGGGAATGACGCTGGACAGGAACGAAGGGCTGATATTGTCGGAATTCGGACGAAATTAAGAATAGAATATGTGAAGGGCTGCGGCAAAACAGCTGCTGTGTACGGAGTATGGTATACAGGCTGCATGTGCCGCAGCTTCTTTTTATTTTACAGGAAATTGCCGGCAACTTATGTACGGAATCCGGCAGCATATGTGTCTGGCCATTGATAAGGGGGATATAAAGGGTATAATAAAAGGCAGAAAGGCGGTGGCATATTGAAGATAGAAATTCTGGTGGATGAAAAGGCAGAAGACTTAACCGTATCTGTTACCTGCAGACATCTGACGCCCGATGTGGAAAAAATTCTGATTGCATTGCGGATGATAAATCATCAGCTTACTGCAAAAAAAGACAATGAGATTTACCTGCTGGATATGGAACAGGTCATCTATATTGAAAGTGTGGACAGAAAATGCTTTATCTGCACGCCGGACGAGGTGTATGAGACAGAAATTCGCCTGTATGAGCTGGAACAGCGGCTGGAGGAATACGGGTTCTTCCGGGTGAGCAAATCATTTCTGATTCAGCTGCGGCAAATCCAGTCTCTGAAAGCTGACATTAACCGGAGAATCCGCGTTACCATGTCGAACGGGGAGCAGATTATTGCTTCCAGGCAGTATGCGCAGGAACTGAAGAAACGGCTGGGGGTGATATAAATGGAAGAAAGAAAAACCATATTTGATTATCTGGCGCAGGCGCTGACGGTATTTGGATTTGCAATGGCAGTTCTGAATGTGTTCTGCCTTCTGTTCGGGGAATCTGCAAAAGAAGTTTCAGCCATGTTTGCTTTGGGCAGGAAAGGGATTCCGGCGGAAATCGTGTTTCAGTTCGCAGCGGTGTCTGTGCTGATTACGGTTTTCAGGTTCGTGTTTTTTACAGATGTCTTTATTCGGAACATGAAGGTCTGGCTGCGGGCTGTCTGTATGCTGGCTCTGGTTGTTATGACAATTGCTGTTTTTGCAGTAACCTTTCAATGGTTTCCTGCGAATCTGTGGCAGCCCTGGGCCATGTTTTTCCTGTGCTTCGGCCTGTCGGTTTCGGGAAGTTATGGGGTGATGTCAGTAAAAGAAAAAACAGAAAACAGGCGTCTGGAAGATGCCCTTAAGCGATTAAAGTCGAAGGAGGAAAGGCAGAATGAGCAATGAATCGGCGCACACAGTTACTGTCAGGAACCTTTCCCACAGTTTTGGTGAGAACAGGATATTGCAGGAGGTAAATTTTGAGATACGAAAAGGGGAAATTTTTGGATTGCTGGGCCCTTCCGGAGCAGGCAAAACCACTCTGATTAAAATTCTGACAGGACAGCTCAGACAGACCGGAGGGTATGCGGAACTTTTCGGGCGTGATACGGAGAAATTAAGGCCTCAGGAACAGGCGAAAATCGGTATTATGATGGAGCACCTGGGATTGTATGAGCGGCTGTCCGTTTACGACAATCTGGCATTCTATGCGGATATCCACCGTGTGCACCGCAGCAGAGTTGATTCACTGCTGAAAGAGGCGGGCCTGTATGAGGCGCGCCGCAGAGCAGTCCTGAAACTGTCCAAAGGCATGAAAAGCAGGCTGTCACTGGCAAGAGCTCTGCTGAGCCGGAGGGAACTGCTGTTTCTGGATGAGCCAACTTCCGGGCTGGACCCTGTCACAGCAAAAGAAATCCATACCATACTGGAAGAACAGAAGGAAAAGGGAACGACGATTTTTCTTACCACCCACAATATGTTTGAGGCGGAAAGCCTCTGCGACCATGTGGCTTTGCTGAGTGAAGGCAGGATAATCGAATATGGCCGTCCGGCGGAAGTATGCAGAAAATACAATCACGTAAACCAGCTCCGGATTACCTTAAGAAACGGAGAACAGGTTTTGCTGAGCAATGGCAGAGATTCGGCCGTTCCGGTAAAGGAATATCTGGAAAAAAATATGATTCAGGCTATTCATTCTACGGAACCCACGCTGGAGACTGTTTTTATCGAACTGACGGGAAAGGGGCTGAATGAATATGAATAATATAGCAGCAATTTTTAAAAAGCAATGGAAGGATACTCTGAAAAATAAAACGATTTTCATCCAGTTTGTCATGTTCCCGATTCTTACCCTGGTTATGAGCCGCACCATAGTGATAGCAGGAATGCCGGAAAATTTCTTTGTAAATCTCTTTGCCACCATGTATATGGGTATGGCGCCTCTTACGTCCATGGCGGCAGTACTGGCGGAAGAAAAAGAAAAGAATACCCTCCGCGTACTGCTTATGTCCAATGTAAAACCATATGAATATCTGCTGGGAACCGGAAGCCATATCTGGTCTGCCTGTATGGCAGGGGCAGCTGTAATCTGTGCTGCCGGAACCTTTCGCCTGCCGGAGCGTTTTTTCTTTCTGGCAGTGCTGGCAGTGGGGATTCTGGCCTCATTGCTGGTGGGCGCCGCAGTGGGTGTCCGGAGTAAAAATCAGATGATGGCCGCATCTCTGTCCGTTCCGGTCATGATGATTTTTTCCTTTCTGCCCATGCTGTCCATGTTCAATCCCGACATTGAAAAAATAGCAAAATTTGCTTATTCGGAGCAAATCAGCAGAATGCTGAATCATGCTGGCTCTCTTCAGCCTGGAATGGAGGGAGTATGTATTATCGGGGCAAACCTGATGCTGTTTGCAGGGATGTTTGTCCTTGCATACCGTGGCTGCGGGCTGGAATCAAAAACCCCGCAGTAAGCTGACGGGGTTTTTGATTCTCGCGGGCTGAACTGTTACCTCATTTTGTTTGCGACAGAGTCTACTGGAATACTTTAAATTCATAGCCCTGGGCTCTGGCCTGGTCAATGAAATCTCCCAGTATCTGTGTGTTTGTTTCTGACTCGGCGTGCAGCAGATAAATAGCGCCGGGGTGCAGGCAGTCCATAAGTTTCTGAAGACTTTCTCCTGGGGCCGGCTGGTTGTTTACATCATAGTCCAGGTAGGCAAAGCTCCAGAATACACTTTTGTAATTCAGGTTATTTAAAAGTGCCGCAGACTGTTCGCTGAATTTGCCGGCCGGATAGCGGAAGAGGTGCATGTCGTAGTCAAACTGTTCTTTGATGTAACTGTGATTGCCTGTAACTTCTTCCGTCTGCTGCTCGATGGTCTGGGAAGGCAGGCCTGCGGCCGGATGGGTGACGCTGTGGTTGCCCACTTCATGCCCTTCGTCAATCATGCGCTGAACCAGATCAGGATTCTGTGATGCGAATGATTTCGTTACAAAAAATACGGCATGTACATTTTTTTCTTTTAAAGTATCCAGAATCCGCGGGGAACAGCCATATTCGTAACCTTCGTCAATGGTGAGGTAAATGACCTTTTTCTCCGGTTCATCCACAATAAAATGTGCATTGCACTTTCCGTATTTTTCCTGATACTGCATACAGCCCGCAGGACGGTTCCACTGGTCTTTGTCTCCGCCCTGGCCCCAGTCCAGACAGGTGGTATCCAGTCCGTTCAGGTCAAGCTGCTGATTCTGCAGTACAATCCCTTTTTCTGTGGGCCTGATGTCAAATCCTTCCGGGTTGTCCAAATCTGCCAGTGTGAAAGGCATTTTCGTATCTTCCGGTTCCTCCGGGGCCTGGCTGTCCGGAGATTCGGAAGTACTGTCTTTCTTTTCGGCGGCTTCTTTTTCCTTTTCTTTTTGCTCAGCGGCTTCTTTTTCCTCCTGCTCTTTTCGGGCCTGTTCTTCCAGCTTCTGCTGTTCCCGCTTATTTGCGGAATTTACAGCGCCGGTAATACCCACGATAACAGCAAGTATTACAGCCACTGCCGCAATGCAGGCCAGTATGCGGAGTTCCTGATTTCTTCTTCTCCTGCGTCTTTTTCTTCTTTTCTGCATAAAATGTTTCTCTGCCTTTCCATATAAAATTAACGTTTGCCCCGGAGCCGGGGCAGGGTTTCGGAATGAAAGCGAACCAGTCCGCTTTATTCTCTTACAGGAAATACTATCTTACACTAATGTGTGAAAGTATCTCCCGCTGATAACAACTCTATTGTATACAATTGCAGGAAAAAAAACAATTGAGAATTTCTTAATAAGTGATTGAAACACCTGCATCTTATCTGGCAATTAGTCAGTTATGGAAGTTCTTCATCGTCAGCCATGCGGTAACCCACGCCTACTTCCGTGAAAATATAAACAGGCTGGGCCGGATTTTTCTCCAGTTTGCGGCGAATATTGGCCATATTTACCCTTAAAATCTTGTTGTCAGACTCGGCATAAGGCCCCCATACATTGTTCATAACTGCGGAATAAGTCATAACTTTGCCGGAATTCTGAGCCAGAAACGCCACTATTTTGTATTCAATTGGTGTGAGGTGTATGTCTTCCCCATGGATGGTAATCGTCCGTTTGAAAAAATCAATTTTAAGGCCTTTTGCCTGATATGGATGCTGAGGGAGTCCGTTGTCACTGTTTACCTTGTTGCTGTGCCGCAGGGAAGTACGGATGCGTGCCAGAAGCTCCGAAGTTCCGAAAGGCTTGGTAAGATAGTCATCGGCGCCGGCGTCCAGAGCCCGCACTTTATCGTCTTCCAGCGTACGGGCGGAAACTACAATAACAGGAGCTCCGGACCAGGTGCGGAGATTGCGGATAATCTCCATGCCGTCCATGTCCGGAAGTCCCAGATCCAGAAGATAAATGTCGGGGCAGAGAGAAGAAGCAAGAGAGAGGGCTTCCTCTCCGGTGGTTGCACAGACAACACGATAATTATGAGAAGTCAGTGTCCTGGATGTAAAATCGCTGATACTTTTTTCATCTTCAATGAGAAGTACGGTAAATTTGTGCATTACATTTCCTCCTTTGGCAGTGTAAAAAGAAATTCAGCGCCTTCTGCGTGATTTTCAGCAGAAATGCTGCCTTTATGTGCAGTAACGATTGTCTTGCAGATAGACAGTCCGATACCCATGCCTTTTCGTATGTCTGCGGAAGAACCTTCGGAATAGGTGCCGTCGAAGATGTGCTCAAGCTGGTTTTCCTGCAGGCCTACCCCATAATCAATTACGCGGAAACAGACAATCCGGGGATGATTTTCCACAATCAGGCGGACCGGTTTACTGCTTTCGGAATGGGTGATGGCATTTTCAAGGAGATTGAGTAAAACCTGCTCAATCAGCATGGCGTCCATGGAAACCATAAGGATTTCCGAGGGGACTGTCACATCAATTTCAGCATCAGGAAACCTTTTCTGTATGCGGGTTACGGACTCGGCCACCACCTCATCCACAATTTCCGGAGATGTATTCAGCCGGGAAGTACCGGTCTGGATTCTTGTAATGGACAGCAGATTTTCCACCATGTTCAGCAGCCAGACGGCATCGTCATGGATGTTGCGGATGAGTTCCTGCCATTCCTGAGGGTCAGAGTTGCCACTTTCCGCCTCAATGGATGAAATGGAGCCCAGAATGCTGGTCAGCGGAGTGCGGAGATCATGGGAAACTGCACGGAGAAGATTGGCGCGCATTTTTTCCTTTTCAGCTTCCATAAGCTGTTTTTCATGAAATGCAAGGATTTTTGTCTGTTGTTTCAGGTGGGTTGTGGTAATACTGGTAATAGAAGCAAGAGTCAACATGCACATAAAGGTAAAAGGGTAATCCTGAAGCGTAAAATCTATCCGGAAATATGGATAGGAAAAGAAACAATTGATTAAAATAATACTGAGGAAAGAAGCAAAAATCCCATAAAAATACCCGTTTGTGTACCGTGCAACAGAGATAATGCCAACAATATAAAACAGGGCAATATTTGCCGGATTCTCAGAGACAAAATAAAACAGAAGGAACGTCAGCCCGGTGGTAAAAAACAGAAGTCCGATGGTAACAGCAAAATCGTGGAACAGTGGTCTCTTGAAATTTTTCTTCATCTGGTAACCTCGATTATTCTGGATTTGATATATTGTTTGTCATTTACTGTACCATGAAGCCGGAAAGTATTCAAGGAGGAAAAAATTTTTTAACAGTTTTTTAGCAAAAAGTATGTCAGTCAGTACAAAAAGTGTGGTAAGATATACCATAATGGCAAACAGCAGGAAGCACGGATGGTAATCGGGGAGAGAATCTGACCTTTTGTTTTCCATGGAGCTGTAAACAGTTACCAAATCAAAACCCGGCTGCGGGAATAAAATTAATATTCAGGAGGAAGAAAAGATGGCAGTATTGGAAATTACAACAGATAATTTTGAACAGGAAGTATTGAACAGCGACGTACCGGTACTGGTGGATTTCTGGGCAACCTGGTGCGGTCCCTGTCAGATGCAGGGCCCGGTTATCGAACAGGCAGCGGAAGAATTTCCCGGAATAAAAGTGGGCAAGCTGAATGTGGACGAGCAGGGGGAACTGGCGCAGAAATACGGCGTTATGAGTATTCCCACACTGATTGTTTTTCAGGAAGGACAGATTGCGAAAAAAGCGGTGGGCTTCCATTCTCTGGAGGAAATCAGAAAAATCCTGGCTTGACGGAACAGAAAATAAATCTTATAATAAAGAGCAGTTACAGACAGTAACTGTTCTTTTTTCTTCAGGAAAAGCGGCGCGATTCTGCCGCAGCCCTGTCTGGCTGTTGTTTCAAATCAGCAATGAAAGCATAAAATTTCCGGAAAACAGTTGACAACTTCCCCAAACTATACTAATATGGATTCAAACGAACATAAGTTCGCAGAGAAGGAGAATGAAAATGGCGAAAGAAGATAAAAAAGAGGATAAATTAAAAGCGCTGGATGCCGCGATAGCGAAGATTGAGAAGGATTACGGGAAGGGCTCCATTATGAAGCTGGGCGAATCCGTGGCCAATATGAATGTGGAATCTGTTCCCACCGGCTGTCTCAGCCTGGATCTGGCATTGGGTGTGGGCGGCGTACCGCGAGGAAGAATTATTGAAGTGTACGGGCCGGAATCCAGCGGTAAGACGACAGTGGCCTTACATATGGTGGCGGAAGTACAGAAGCAGGGCGGTATCGCAGGATTTATTGATGCGGAACATGCGCTGGATCCGGTGTATGCAGGGAATATAGGGGTGGATATTGATAATCTGTATATTTCTCAGCCGGACAATGGAGAGCAGGCTCTGGAGATTACGGAGACTATGGTGCGTTCCGGAGCAGTGGATATTGTGATTGTGGATTCTGTGGCGGCTCTGGTACCGAAGGCGGAGATTGACGGAGATATGGGAGATTCCCATGTGGGTCTGCAGGCCCGGCTGATGTCCCAGGCCCTCCGTAAGCTCACAGCCGTTATCAGCAAGTCCAACTGTATTGTCATTTTTATCAATCAGCTTCGTGAAAAGGTGGGCGTCATGTTTGGAAGCCCTGAGACCACCACAGGAGGACGGGCGCTGAAGTTCTATTCCTCCATCCGGCTGGATGTGAGAAGGGTGGAGGCTTTGAAACAGGCCGGAGAATTTATCGGCAACCGCACCAGAATCAAAGTGGTGAAGAATAAAGTTGCGCCTCCCTTTAAAGAGGCGGAGTTTGACATTATGTTCGGTCAGGGCATATCAAAAGAAGGAGATATTCTGGATATCGCCGTAGACTGCGGCATTATCAACAAGTCCGGCGCATGGTTTGCCTACAATGGAGCGAAAATCGGGCAGGGCCGGGAAAATGCCAAGCAGTATCTGCGGGAACATGAGGAGGTCTGCCGGGAAGTTGAGATAAAAGTGAGAGAACAGGTACTGGCCGGGGAAGAAGAACCGGAAGAAAAAGCGGAAAAGGCGGACGAGAAGAAGGCCGGAAAGACGGCGAAGGAAGAAAAGCCGGATACCGGAAGGGCGGTGAAGGAAGAGAAGCCGGATACCGGAAAGGACAGCCAGAATGCAGATAGCGCAGGTAACTGAACTGGATAATAAGCGGATTCGAATCTTTCTGGAAGATGGAACGGATTTTGTGCTGTATAAAGGGGAAGGGAGAAAGTACGGAATCAGAGAAGATGCGGAACTTTCCAAGGAACAGTATGAGGAGATATATCAGGAGATTCTGGTGAAAAGGGTCAGAAGGAGGACCCTTCATCTTCTGGAAAAGACGGACCGTACGGAGGCCCAGCTCAGAATGAAGCTCCGTCAGGGGTTTTACGGGGAGGATCTGATTGACCACGCGATTGAATATGTAAAAGGGTTTCACTACCTGGACGATACCCGGTATGCCCGGAATTATGTGAGGAATCAGAAGGACAGAAAAAGCCGCAGAAAAATCCGGGCAGAGCTGGCGGAAAGGGGGATTGGGAAGGAACTGGCGGAACAGGCGCTGGACGAGGAATACGGACAGGAAACAGAGCGGGAACTGATTTTAAAGTGGGTGGAAAAGAAGCACTATTCCGGTGAACAGGCAGATTTGAAAGAAAAACAGAAGATGTATCAGTTTCTGATGCGGAAAGGTTTTCATTCGGATGACATTTTGCATGTATTAGACTACTTGACATAAAGCCGAAAAAAGTATAAAATCAATATGTTGTAATTCATGTTCATAGATTGCAGAGGATTCCTGTAATTTATTGTATATGACATATTAGAAACGGATGATAGTTTACTATATGTACAATGAAAATTTAATAAGGAGGTGCTCCTGTGCCACAAATTTTAATCGCTGTAGTAGTCACGTTAATTTTTGCAGTACCTGTTACTTACTTTTCAACGGTTTCCTACCGCAAACGTGTAATTGAGTCCAAAATCGGAAGCGCGGAAGAAAAGGCAAGAGAAATAATAGATGAAGCTGTAAAAACTGCAGAGACCAGAAAGCGTGAATCTTTGCTGGAAATCAAGGAAGAGTCTATTCGGACGAAGAACGACCTTGATAAGGAAATCAAAGAGCGAAGGAACGAGATTCAGCGCAACGAGCGGCGGATTATCCAGAAGGAAGAAAATCTGGATAAGAAATTAGAAGCCATCGAGAAAAAGGAATCGGGGTTTGCAGCAAAAGAAGAAGAAATTAACAGACAAAAAGCAGAAGTTGCAAGGCTACACGAAGAACGCGTACAGGAACTGGAGAGAATCTCTGGATTAACCTCTGAACAGGCGAAAGATTATCTTTTAAAAATGATTGAAGATGATGTGAAGCTTGATACTGCAAAATTAATCAAGGAAATGGAAATCAAAGCAAAGGAAGAAGCAGGTAAGAAGGCGAAGGAATATGTGGTAACAGCCATTCAGAAATGTGCTGCGGACCATGTGGCGGAAACTACGATTTCTGTAGTTCAGCTTCCCAACGATGAGATGAAAGGAAGAATCATCGGCCGGGAAGGAAGGAATATTCGTACGCTGGAGACGATGACAGGCGTAGATTTAATTATTGACGATACGCCGGAGGCAGTCATCCTGTCCGGGTTTGACCCGGTTCGGCGGGAAGTAGCCCGTATTGCTTTGGAAAAACTGATTGTGGATGGACGTATTCATCCTGCGAGAATCGAAGAAATGGTTGAGAAAGCTCAGAAAGAAGTGGAGACCATGATTCGGGAGGAAGGGGAAGCAGCAACGCTGGAAGTTGGAGTGCACGGAATCCATCCGGAACTTGTAAGACTTCTCGGAAAGATGAAGTTCCGTACAAGTTATGGACAGAATGCACTGAAGCATTCCATTGAAGTAGCTCAGTTGTCCGGTTTACTGGCAGCAGAAATCGGTGTGGATGTGAGAGTGGCCAAAAGAGCCGGCTTACTCCATGATATCGGTAAATCTGTTGACCATGAAATGGAAGGTTCACATATTCAGATTGGTGTGGATTTATGTAGAAAATACAAGGAAAGTCCAATCGTGATTAATGCAGTGGAAGCTCACCACGGAGACGTGGAAGCAGAATCTTTGATTGCGTGTCTGGTACAGGCAGCCGATGCAATTTCAGCGGCAAGGCCGGGCGCAAGAAGAGAAACATTGGAAACATATTCAAACAGATTGAAACAGTTAGAAGATATTGCTAATGGTTTTAAAGGTGTTGATAAGTCTTTTGCTATTCAGGCAGGCAGAGAGATTCGGATTATGGTAGTTCCTGATCAGATTAATGATGCGGATATGATTTTGTTAGCGCGCGATATTTCAAGACAGATTGAAAATGAACTGGAATATCCGGGCCAGATTAAAGTCAATGTAATTCGTGAATCCCGTGTAACTGATTACGCGAAATAGAAGCTACACAGTTTTAAGAGATGGACAAACCTGCAACGGCCTGCTTTATTTTAATATAAGCGGGAAGGCTATACCGTCTCCGGCTGCGGAGAAAGGAGCCTTTTTGTCCGGTAGCTTGCATATACAGACCGTCAACATGTTGTTGGCGGTCTTTTTATGCACACGGGTGTCCAAAGGAAATATGTCAGCTAATGCTGGGCAATCCGCTTGTGCGCGGCAAAGTATGCAGAAAGTTCTGAAAGGAGAGATAATTTATGAAACAGCCGTTAATAAAAAGAAAAGAAAGAGTACTGGAACATAAGGGAGCTATTCTGGATATATATTCTGATTATATGGAACTGCCCGACGGCAAAGTGGAAAAGTGGGATTATGTGGAACACAGAAACGGAGCCGCTGCAATAGTGCCGGTACTGCCTGACGGCAGAATTCTGATGGTCCGCCAGTATCGGAATGCACTGGAGCGTTTCACGCTGGAGATTCCTGCGGGAGCCAGAGATTCCAGAACAGAGCCGACAATAGAATGCGCATCCAGAGAACTGGAGGAGGAAACGGGTTATCGCTGTGATAATCTGGAATTCCTGCTGTCCCTGCGGACTACTGTGGCATTCTGCAACGAACTGGTAGATATCTATGTGGCGGAAAACCTGGTACCTTCCAGACAGCATCTGGACGAAGGAGAGTTTATAGATCTGGAACCCCATTCTCTGGAAGAACTGTGCGGGCTGATTTATCAGGGCGTGATACAGGATGGCAAGACAGTGGCCGGAATTATGGCTTATAAAAATAAGTACAATAAGTAAGCTTTGGTTTCTGCGGGATTTTTACTGAAAGCCGTTCTGTAAACTGGTCATTGTTGATACTTTTTTTCCGGGGACTTGCATAAAATAAGCGTAAGACAGGAAAAAGATTGGAAAGTTTATGAAAAAACTGTGGCGTATGTCCTGGCAGCAGAAAGGAATTTCAGAGCATGAATCTCTGTGGATAAAAGTTATGAAAATAGCGCTGCTGGTATCTTTTGTGGCGGGGATTTTTGCGGCAAATCTCATGGGGCATGATATGATTTCCAATGCAGGAGTGCTGAATGATTATTTTATTGAAAAGTTTCAGTATACTCAGGTGAACGGGGAGAATCTTTTTTTCTATATTGTGGGGGAACGTCTTCCGCTGTTGTTTTTGCTCTTTGTTCTGCTGTTTACGGCATTGGGAATACCAGGAGGAATACTTGTGCTGGGATGGCAGGGATTTTCCATTGGTTTTATGCTTTCTATTGGAATTGCAAAATATGGCGTGAAAGGAATCCTGCTGGTTCTGGGAGGACTTTTCCCTCAGTATCTCTTTTACATTCCGGTTTATGTGTTCTGTTTCTGCCTGGCAGTATTTATTCGACAGCGCTTTTGCCGGGGGAACGAGGGCGGTTTTCCGGAGCGTAAGCTGATGTACGGGATGGGACTGCTGGCCATGGGAGCTTTGCTGGCAGTATTTCTCACCGGGATTTTTCTGGAAAGTTATGTGAATCCCATGATTCTCAGGCAGATTTTAAAAATTTTCTGAACAGATTTTTACTACATATTGAAACAGTCAAAAAGTGGAAAACGACATCTTGTACTGCCTCTGAAAAGGGCAAAAAAGGAGAAAAAATGGCAATTGATTTTCCTCCCGAATATGATTATAATAGGAGAGCAAGCGCCCATAAGAAGCCATAAGACGAGGTAGACAGGTATGATATGTGAGATTCAAAAATTTGTTCAGTATATGAGAGAGATTCGGAAAACTTCTGATAACACGGTGGTTTCCTATGAGCGTGATTTGAGAAAGATGAATCAGTTTTTTCAGGAGCAGGGCATTGAACAGGTAAATCAGATTACTGCTACGGGACTGAATTCCTATATTCTGTTTCAGGAGAGACAGGGAAGGAAGCCCTCTACCATTTCCAGAAGCGTTGCGGCCCTGAAAGCGTTTTTTCATTATCTGCAGAAAGAGGGATATCTGGCAGAAGATATTGCTGAAGAGTTAAAGGCTCCCAGAGTGGAGAAAAAAGTGCCGGCTGTACTGACAAGAGAAGAAACGGTACGGCTGTTAGAGGAAGCAAAGGGAAGGAGCCCCAAAGAACTCCGGGACAGCGCCATGCTGGAATTGCTGTATGCCACCGGGATTCGGGTATCGGAACTGATTTCACTGAAAGTATCGGATGTAAATCTGCAGATGGAATATATCACCTGCCGGGATGGAAGCAGAGAACGGATTGTCCCCTTTGGAACGGTTGCAAAACAGGCGCTGGAACGATATTTGCAGGAAGGGCGTCCGGCCATGACAGATACAGGCAGCCCGTATCTGTTTACTAATTGTTCCGGTCAGGCCATGAGCCGTCAGGGATTCTGGAAACTGGTGAAATCTTACGGGAGAAAAGCAGGAATTACCGGAGAATTAACGCCTCATACATTGCGCCATTCCTTTGCGGTTCACCTGGTCAGCAACGGTGCGGATTTGCATTCGGTAAAAGAAATGCTGGGACATTCGGATATTTCAACCACGCAGATGTATGCGCGGATGACACAGAATCGTGTCCGGGAGGTATATGCCAGGACACATCCCAGAGGATGATTAAAAATAAAATAAAAGGAAAGAGGGCTGTTGTAAAACAGCCCCCTTTTGTGTATTATACGTTCATTTCTGCAATCTGATAAATCAAATCTTCCGATTCTGCCCATCCCAGGCAGGGGTCTGTGATGGACTTTCCATAGACATGTTCCCCCACTTTCTGGCAGCCAGGTTCCAGATAGCTTTCAATCATGACGCCTTTGACAATTTTTTTGATTTCAGGAGAAATCTTACGGTTGTGCATGATTTCCTTTACAATCCGAATCTGCTGCTCGTACTGCTTGTTGGAGTTGGAATGATTGGAGTCAATGATGGCGGCGGGATGCTGAAGTTCCATTTTATCATACATCTGAATCAGGCGTTCCAGATCTTCATAGTGGTAATTGGGAATGCAGACGCCGCGTTTGTTGACAGCTCCCCGCAGAACCACATGAGTAAGGGGATTTCCAGTGGTGCTCACTTCATAGCCCCGGAATACAAAATGATGGGGATGCTGGCCTGCATATACGGAATTGAGCATTACGGAGAAATCGCCGCTGGTGGGATTTTTCATTCCGGCAGGCACGTCGAAGCCGCTGACGGTGAGACGATGGTGCTGGTCTTCTACAGAGCGGGCGCCGATGGCCACATAGGACAGCAGATCTTCCACATAAGGCCAGTTTTCAGGATAGAGCATTTCATCTGCGGAGGAAAGGCCGCTTTCTTCCAGAGCCCGGATATGCATTTTGCGCATGGCAATCAGGCCGGCAAGCATATCCGGCCTTTTTTCCGGATCCGGCTGGTGGGCGATACCTTTATAGCCTTCTCCTGTGGTACGGGGTTTGTTGGTGTAAATCCGGGGAACGATAACGAGGCGGTCCGCTACCTTTTCCTGTACTTTGCACAGGCGGCTGATATAGTCGCAGACAGAATCTTCATTGTCAGCGGAACATGGGCCGATGATTACCAGAAATTTATTGGATGCTCCGGTAATAATGTCACGAATCATCCGGTCACGGCCTTGTTTTGTCTGAACCGCCTGTTTGGATAAGGCATATTCCTGTTTGATTTCTTCCGGAGCCGGAAGTTTTTTTAAAAATGAAAAACTCATGGGTGTCGTCTCCTTTCTCATTGTCTGATGTTATCCGGATAATTGCAAAACTGTTAAGTTTTGCAGTCATCTGTGTCTGGTGCTATTGCCTGTCAGAAAAGTATTTTTCCTTAATTAATTCCACCGGCATTTCCTGTCCGGTCCAGCATCGGAAGGCTTCCGCACCCTGGTACAGCAGCATATACAGCCCGTTCAGGCAGGGGCAGCCCTGTGTTCTGGCCTGTTTCAGAAGTAATGTTTCTTTGGGGTTGTAAATAATATCGGATACGATTAAATTACCGTGCAGCATGGAAGCATCCGGAATGGGACTGACAGAGCAGTCCGGAGACATGCCCACACTGGTGGCATTGGTGAGGATGGCGCTTTCGGAAATGCTTTCTGCCAGCAGAGAAGAGTTATCCATATCCATAAGCCGGATATGGCAGCCTGTTTCCTCTGCGGTTCTGGAACAGAATGCCGCCGCTTTGTCCCAGGAACTGTTTTTCCGTTTGAACATGTCAATGGCGGACACGCCGTCCAGCGCTGCCTGAACGCAGATGGCAGCGGCAGCGCCTCCTGCGCCCAAAAGAGTCATTTTTTTCCCGATGATGTGGTGGCCTTTTTCAGAAAGGGAACGCATATAGCCTGCCCCGTCTGTGGTGTGGCCTGTCAGGCGGTGATTTTTTACGATTACCGTGTTGACTGCGCCGGCCAGGCGAGCCGCCGGAGTCAGTTCGTCTAACAGAGGCAGAATATGTACTTTTAAAGGCATAGTCAGATTAAATCCGCAGATTCCTGCCGTATTCAGTCCTTCCACGGTGGTTTTTAAGTCTTCCGGCTTTATGTCAAAGGCAAGATACACATAATCAAGGCCAAGCTGACGGAAAGCCTCATTGTGCATCTGGGGAGAAATACTGTGGGCCACCGGACTGCCCAGCAGGGCGGTCAGTTTTGTGGTTCCTGTTATTTCATAATTTCCATTCATAGTATCACCTGTTATTTTATAAAATAGTTCCATTCCCAGGGTACCTGCGAACAGTAACATTAAGTATGTAACAGTTCAGATAAGCTGTCCTGTCTGAACTGTTACTTAAGTATCTTAATGGATAATAAAAAATATGTCAATGACTTGCACCTTTTGTTTTTGTAGGGTATACTTAGTTCCGAAGTAATCAGAAAGAGGAATCGGCGATGAGAGAACAGCAGGAAAACAGAAAGAAAAAGCAGATTTCCGGAGCCGGAAGGCCTCTGGTCTGTGTTCCCATTGTGGAGCAGAGCAGAGAAGGGATTCTGGCGTCTGCCAGCCGGATTGCAGAAAAAGGGGCGGATATGGCAGAGTGGCGTCTGGACTGGTGTGAAAAGGCAGTCCTGAACTGGAGCGAAGCGGAAGGAATTCTGAGAGAACTTTCGGAAGTCTGCCGGGATATGCTTCTGCTTTGTACCTTCCGCAGTAAAAATCAGGGCGGGCAGATGGAACTTGCAGAAGAAGATTATATTCGGCTGTTGTATCAGATTGGAGAGAGCGGTTTCGGAGATATACTGGATGTGGAGACAGGAGAGTTGTCTGACCCGGAGAAAGTTATCCGGGAACTGCACAGACATGGCGCCTGCGTTCTGGCGTCACAGCATTATTTTTCCCATACACCGGAAACAGATAAGATGGAACGGGAACTGTATCATATGAAAGAGCTGGGAGCTGATGGGGCCAAGCTGGCAGTGATGCCCCGGAAGAATACGGATGTATTGCATATAATGGAAGCAACCATGCATGTGAAAGACAGGTATCCCTCGTATCCTCTGGTAACCATGGCCATGGGAAAGGAAGGACTTCTTTCCAGGATTGGAGGCCAGATTACCGGTTCCTGCATTACCTTTGGAACAGTGGGGAAAACTTCTGCACCGGGCCAGATTCCTCTGGAGGATCTGACGGTGATACTTGATAAAATTACAGAAAATCTGGAGTGATGAAATGAAGCGCAATATATATATGACCGGATTTATGGGCACAGGCAAAACCACGGTCTCCCGTATACTGGAAAAAGAGACCGGATTTGAAATGGTAGATACGGACGAAGTGATTGCCGGACAGCAGAACAAATCTATAAGAGAAATATTTGAATCAGAGGGAGAAGGGTATTTTCGGAATCTGGAAACAGAGCTGCTGCGGGAGCTGGGAGCGACGGGCGGAAAAATTGTATCCTGCGGAGGAGGAATCGTGCTGCGGGAGGAAAATGTCCGGCTGATGAAGGAAAGCGGCGTGGTTGTGTTGCTGACTGCCAGACCTGATACCATATTTTCCAGAGTGCGCCGGGGAACGGATCGTCCGGTGCTGAACAGGAACATGAGTCTGGAATATGTGGAGAAGCTGCTGGAAGAAAGAATGCCGTATTATCAGGCGGCAGGAGAGGTAATAATAACCACAGATAACAGAACTCCGAGAGAGATTTCCGGAGAAATTAATAAAATTTTGAAAAATGGAAAAATTTCTTTTGATTTTTAAGAAAAAGTATGTTACAATATCAGAGTTCCGAAAAACAACTGAAAAGCACCCATAGTTTAACGGATAAAATACCAGATTCCGGTTCTGGGGCTGGGGGTTCGATTCCCTCTGGGTGCACTGAAACTTTTAGTCGCTGCATTTTGTGATTCAGACAGAATGCAGCCGAATCATATAGATAAGAAATAAAGGAGCAGATATGAGCGATTCTTTGAATAAAAATAACAATGAACAGTCCGAAAACGGAGTTGAAAATAAAAGTGATTTTCTGAAAAAAAATGGTAAGATGATTTCCGTGGGAGCAGTGGTAATTGCGCTGGGCGTGGTAGTAGGAGTCACAATGCTCAACGGGAAAGGGAAAGAGGAGAAAAAGGAGCCTCCGAAAGTACAGCAGGAGGAGGTACAGAAGACTCCGGAAGAACAGGAAGAAAAAACGGACGAGTATACGATGGACGTGCAGCCGGAAGTGAAGGAGCTGGTGTCCACTTATTATAATGCCTATGCGGCAGGAGATATTGAACAGCTTCAGACTGTGACACAGAATCTTTCCGATATGGAAAAAAGCTATATTAAAATGATGAATGAATATGTGGAAAGCTACAGTGAGATCACCTGTTACAGCAAGGATGGTCTGGACGAAGGTTCTCACATGGTATCCGCTACTTTTAATATGAATTTTCATAATGCGGAGGGCGGACTTCCCGGTATGGATTTCTTCTATGTAAGAACCGGGGAAGACGGAAAACTTTATATCGACAACCGTTACTGTTCTTTTAACCGTCAGATGAAGGAGCAGGAGACAGAAGCGGAAATTAACGCGTTAATCAGTGAATTTGAAGGCGGGGAAGATGTACAGAAACTCCGTGCAGAGTTCCAGAGCAAGTATGAAGCTGCCGTAGCGGCAGATGAGAATCTGAAAACAATGGAGAACACTGTGAAAGAGGCAATTGTAGGATGGAAAGATTCCTATAATCCGAATGAAAATCAGACAGAAGTTGCCTCCGGAGAAAATAATGAGCAGCCGGAAGAAGCAACGCCGGAAGAAGGGGAAAATCAGGAGAATCCGCCTGCTGACAGTCAGCCGGAAGAGACTCCGGAAGCTGCGCCGGAAGAATCTCAGGAGCCGGAGGCTCCGCAGGAAGACAGTACGCCTGAGATTAATTATGTGCCGGAAGGAACCGTTCTTACTGCCAACAACAGTTATAATATCCGTGTGTCCATGAATGAATCTGCAGAACTGGTCGGAACTACAGCTCCTGGCGACAGTATCAAAGTAATTCTGAGTTATGCAGAGGGCTGGACCAAGGTGGAATGGAAGGAAAAGACAGGATATATCCGGACTGATTTGCTGTTGAATAATTAAATGTTCATGTCCGGTGAGGTCGGCGATTTTCAGTCACCAACTATATAGAAAACAGAGAGAATTGCCTGAAAGGGTAATTCTCTTTTTTCTTCTACAGGAAAGAACTTGTCACGCTAAAGCGTGAAAGTGCCTTTCTGTAGAAGAAAATTAAGATGCGCAGTTCGCGGAAAGGAAGTTTATTGCCAGGCAATCCGCTCACGCGCGGAGAATACGCTGTGCGCATTCTTTTCATCTTACAGGAAAGAACTTGTCACGCTAAAGCGTGAAAGTGCCTTTCTGTAGAAGAAAATTAAGATGCGCAGTTCGCGGAAAGGAAGTTTATTGCCAGGCAATCCGCTCACGCGCGGAGAATACGCTGTGCGCATTCTTTTTATCATATCAAAACAAAAGCCTGTATAAAATAAGCAAAATGTTTCAATCTAATAGGAAAAACAGCGTAACAGAACATACGGAGCTGTTACAGCAGATCAGGAGGAAACCATGCGTAATTATCAGGAGATAAATGTTTTGAAAGAAACCAGAAAGAATGCGGCCATGGCCGTAAACGCCATTGATGTACTGATGGGAAAAATTTACAATCAGGAGTTTGCTTATGAACTGACGTCACAGAGAAGCCGGTTTCAGGATTTTGAAAGAAAAGCGGAGGCCGGATTATGGGAGCACGGGCTGACGCCCAGGGAGTCCGGACTGGAAAAAGCCATGCTGTGGGGCGCCATACAGGCCAATACCATGCTGAATATCAGCACCCCTCATGTGGCGGACATGATGATACAGGGGAATACAAGGGGAATTACAGATTTGCTGAAAGTGAAGCATAACAATAAAAATACCGGAAGTTTTGCCAATGAACTGGCGGAAGAACTGATGGATTTTGAAGAAGAAAATATAGAGCGGTTAAAAAGATTTTTATAAAGGTGTGGGGATAAGCAATGTCAGAATCAGTCAGAATTAATAAATATCTCAGCGAGGCGGGAATCTGTTCCAGAAGAGAGGCGGACCGCCAGATTGAGAAAGGGAATATTACTATCAACGGCAGAACAGCCGTAATGGGAGATAAAGTCTGTCCGGGCGATGTGGTTATGTTCGGAAGGAAGAAAGTAACCGGGGAAGAGAAGCCGGTGCTTCTGGCAGTAAATAAGCCCAGGGGGATTGTCTGCACTTCGGAAAAACGGGAGAAAGACAATATTGTGGATTATGTGGGTTACCCCGCAAGGATTTATCCCATCGGCAGACTGGATAAGAATTCCCATGGTCTGATTTTGATGACAAATCAGGGAGAACTGGCCGACGCAGTGATGCGAGGCAGGAATTTCCATGAAAAAGAATATATTGTGAGGGTGAACCGGGAAGTGACAGAAGACTTTATACGGAACATGTCTCAGGGTGTTTACCTGAAAGAGCTGGAAACAGTTACCAGGCCCTGTCATGTGGAAAAGCTGGGAAAACGGACATTCCGGATTATTCTGACCCAGGGGCTGAACAGGCAGATACGGAGGATGTGCGAACATTTCCAGTACCGGGTGGTGGATTTGAAGCGGGTGCGGATTATGAATATTATGCTCGGAGATTTAAAGGAAGGGGCATACCGGGCCGTAACCGGGGAAGAATGGAAAGCATTGCAGGAACTGGCTTTCTCCGGGCAGTCAAAGATTCTGTAGCAGGTCAGGCGCCGCTGCCTGTCTGGCAGGAGATTATGGCGGCAGTGTTTTCAGAAAAAGGGAAAGGACAGAGAAAGATGGACAGAACGCAGGCAGAAGCAAGAATACAGGAGCTCCGAACAAATCTGGAATATCACAGCAACCGCTATTATAATCTGGACAGTCCGGAAATCACCGATTACGAATACGACAGCATGATGCGGGAACTGAAAGGGCTGGAGCAGGAATTTCCGAATCTGGTTACAGAAGATTCTCCCACTCAGAAAGTAGGAGGCGCTGCAAAACGGGAGGCCGGGGTGCTGGTAAGGCATAATGTCCCCATGCTGAGCCTGCAGGATGTATTTTCCAGAGAAGAAGTGGAAGCATTTGTAGAGGAAATGCAGGAACAGCTGGAAGAACCGGAATTTGTGGTGGAATATAAAATTGACGGACTTTCCATGGCTCTCCGCTATGAAGAAGGGGAATTGAAGCTGGCAGTGACCAGAGGAGACGGCATCAATTTTGGAGAAGATGTAACGGTAAATGCCGGCGTTATTTCCGATGTGAAGAAAAAGTTAAAAGTTCCCGTGAAATATCTGGAAATCCGGGGCGAAGTATATATGAGAAATGAGGCATTTGAGAAAGTCAATGAAATGCAGGAACTGAACGGGAAGAAACTCTTTGCCAATCCCAGAAACTGCGCGGCAGGTACGCTGCGACAGCTGGACAGCAAAATAACCAGAGAACGGGGCCTGTCTATGTTTGTGTTCAATATTCAGCAAATCCGGGGCATGGAGATTAAAACTCACACCCAGGGCTACGAATATCTGAAACAGAATAAAATTCCGGTGATAGACGATTACCGTGTCTGCCGGACGAAAGAAGAAGTCTGGGAAGCTATCTGCGCCATCGGGGAGAACCGGGGAAATCTGGGCTATGACATTGACGGAGCCGTAGTGAAATTAAATTCTCTGGCAGACCGGGAGAAGCTGGGAGCCACCTCCAAAGTTCCCCGCTGGGCCGTTGCCTACAAATATCCGCCGGAGGAAAAAGAAACCACACTTCTGGATGTAGAACTGTCTGTGGGGCGAACCGGAAGAATTACGCCTACCGGGATTTTTGAGCCGGTGCGGCTGTGCGGAACCACAGTATCCCGCGCCACCCTCCACAATCAGGATTTTATTGATGAGCTGGATATCCGGATTGGAGACCGGATTCTGGTATATAAATCCGGGGAAATTATACCGAAAGTCCGGAAAGTGCTGAAAGAAAAGCGGCCGGAGGGAGCGGCGCCCTATCGTCTGCCGGAAGTCTGTCCCGTCTGCGGTGCCAAAACCCGGCGGGAAAAGGATACGGCAGATATCAGATGTACCTCTCCGAACTGCCCGGCCCAGCTTGAGCGGCGCATAATCAATTTTGTGGGCAGAGACGCCATGGACATTAAGGGATTCGGAACGGTATATGTGGAAGAACTGGTGCGCCTGGGCTACCTGAAGGATGTGGCGGATATTTATACTTTGAAGGAACACCGGGAAGAACTGATTGAACAGGGCATAATCGGAAAAGAGAAAAATACCGACAAGCTGCTGAATGCTATTGAAAAATCCAAAGAAAATGAGGCATATCAGCTTCTGACCGGATTCGGCATTCCAAATGTGGGAAAGGCTGCGGCAAAATCCATTTTAAAGGAATTTAAGTCTGTTCAGGAACTCAGCCAGGCAGACAAAGAATCATTGCAGCAGGTGAATGATATCGGGGAAGTGAGCGCCAACTGCATTCTGGATTTTTTTGGAGATGAGACAAACCGCAGAATCATAGCGCGGATGGAGCAATATGGGGTGAATATGGAATCCGGCGGGCAGACCGGGGGCAGCCGGTTTCAGGGTATGACCTTTGTGATAACCGGTACCCTGCCGGGGCTGGAGCGGAAGGAAGCTGCGGCGCTGATTGAGCAGCAGGGCGGAAAAGTGTCCGGCTCCGTGTCCAAAAAGACCAATATGGTGCTGGCCGGGGAAAAGGCAGGGAGCAAGCTGGCAAAAGCCCGGGAGCTGGGCATAAAAGTCATATCAGAAGAAGAATTTCTTGCCATGCTGCCGGAATAATTCAGAATATACAAAAACGGGAATCATAGAGAAAGAAGGGAAAATTATGCCAATCAAAGTGCAAAGTGACCTGCCGGCGAAGGAAACGCTGGAGCGGGAAAATGTATTTACCATGGATGAAAACAGGGCCATTCACCAGGATATCCGTCCCATCGAAGTGGGAATACTGAATTTAATGCCTTTAAAAGAAGAGACAGAACTGCAGATTCTGCGGGAACTTTCCAATACTCCCCTGCAGGTGGACGTAACCTTTGTGATGGCGGGAAGCCATGAATCACGCAATACTTCCAGCAGCCATCTGAATAAATTCTATCACACCTTTGAGGAAATCCGGGAGCGGAAATTCGACGGATTTATTATTACGGGAGCGCCGGTGGAACAGATAGAGTATGAGGATGTGGACTACTGGGAAGAATTTAAGGAAATCTGTGCCTGGACCGAGACAAATGTAACCTCCACCATGCACCTGTGCTGGGGAGCCCAGGCCGGCCTTTATTATCATTACGGCGTTCAGAAAGAAATGCTGAAACAGAAAATGTTCGGTCTTTTTGAACATCGGGTACGGAATCGGAAAATCCCTCTGGTCAGGGGCTTTGACGATTATTTTCTGGCGCCTCATTCCAGGCATACCCAGGTACGCAGAGAAGATATTGAAAAAGAGCCGGAGCTGACCATTCTGGCGGAATCAGAAGAAGCGGGGGTTTTCCTGATTATGGACACCACCGGAAAAAAAGTATTTGTGATGGGCCATCCGGAGTACGACAGGATTACTCTCCATACGGAATACATACGGGATAAAGAGAAGGGGCTGGATATCCAGGTTCCGAGGAATTACTATCAGGGGGACGACTGTACCGTCCGGCCCAACCTGCAGTGGCGGGCCCACGCCAATACCCTGTATACCAACTGGCTGAATTATTATGTCTATCAGGCAACTCCTTACGAGTATACTTCAGTGCCTGAAAGTATTAAGAAAGAATAAAAGAGTCAGAATATCTTTGCAAAACCCGGAAACTCTGCTATAATAAAAAAATGAATAAGTTTAGGAGGCGTGAACAATGGCTGAAGACAGAAAGGCATATATGATAAAAGACGATAATCTGGGCGAGGTGCGTATTGCAGATGAGGTAGTTGCAATTATTGCAGGACTGGCGGCTACTGAGGTGGAAGGCGTAAGTTCCATGGCCGGAAATATTACCAACGAGCTGGTAAGCAAGCTGGGAATGAAGAACCTCTCCAAAGGAATCAAGGTGGAAGTGAAAGAAAATGTGGTGAAAGTGGACGTTGCACTGAATATCCGGTTCGGATATGCCATTCCGGAGGTTTCCACCAAGGTGCAGGAGCGGGTGAAATCTGCCGTTGAGAACATGACAGGTCTGGAAGTGAGCCATGTCAATGTGCGCATTGCCAGTGTCAATATGGAAAAACAGAAGCAGTAACCGTGCGGCAGGAACCATTCCTGTATGAAAAGTGAAGGAAGACATATAATATCATAAGGGTGTCATCAGACACCCTTTTCGTGGGTACAGCCCTGATATGGCCGCCGGTCTGTCATCCGGCAGGATGGAAGCCGGCAGGTATTGGGAAAGGAAGCATATGAGCCGAAGAGAGATAAGAGAGCAGATATTCAAACTGTTGTTCCGGGCGGAATTTTATGAAGCGGAAGAACTGCCGGAGCAGCTGCAGTTGTTTTTGGAAGAACCGGACAGAAAAGAAGAAAAAGATACCCTTTACATTCAGGATAAATTTGAACAGATTCTGGCTCGTTTATCCGGGATTGACGAGATGATTAATCAGGTGGCCCAGGGCTGGAAGACCAGCCGGATGGGAAAAGTGGATCTGACCTTAATCCGCCTTGCGGTATATGAAATGAAATATGAGGAAGATGTCCCTGTGGGGGTGGCAATCAATGAAGCCGTGGAACTGGCCAAAAGCTACGGCACCGATGATTCGGCCTCCTTTGTCAACGGGATTCTTGCAAAACTGGTATGACGAAGCATGTATATACCGTAGGCCAGGTGAACGCCTACATCAAAAATATGTTCGACCAGGATTTTATGATGAACCGGATTTATGTGAAGGGAGAAGTTTCCAACTGTAAGTATCACACTTCAGGGCATATTTATTTTACCCTGAAGGATCATACGGGAGCTATTAACGGTGTGCTGTTTGCCGGAAACCGGAAGGGCCTTTCATTTACCATGAGAAACGGGGACAATGTGATTGCTCTGGGTTCCGTTTCTGTTTACGAGCGGGACGGAAAATACCAGCTTTATGCACGGGAAATTCTGCCGGACGGAGAAGGACTGCTGTACCGGCGTTTTGAACAGCTCAAACAGGAGCTGGAAGAGATGGGCATGTTTGCCCCGGAATACAAACAGCCCATTCCAAAGTATATCCGGACGCTGGGTATTGTGACAGCCCCCACCGGAGCGGCCATCCGGGATATTCAGAATATCAGCAGCCGGAGAAATCCCTGTGTACAGACCATTCTTTATCCGGCGCTGGTACAGGGAGAGGGAGCAGCGGCCAGTATTGTCAACGGCATTCATGCACTGGAACAGTTGGGTGTGGATGTGATTATTGCAGGACGGGGCGGCGGTTCCATGGAAGATTTGTGGGCCTTTAATGAAGAAATCGTGGCAAGGGCCATATTTGAATGTTCCGTTCCTGTTATTTCGGCAGTGGGCCATGAGACGGATACCACCATCGCTGATTATGTGGCGGATTTGCGGGCGCCCACTCCTTCTGCGGCTGCGGAACTGGCGGTTTATGATATCCGGGAGCTGGAAGGGCTGCTGCTGTCTCTGCGGCTGGCTCTGAACCGGGGCATTACGGACAGGCTGGAACGATCAGAAGAGCGACTGAGGCAGTACGAGAGCAGAATCCGTCTGCTGAGCCCTCAGAGACGCCTGAATGAAAAGCGGCAGACTGCCGCTGATCTGGAAGACAGGCTCCGCATGAGGATGGAACATGTTCTGATGCAGAAAAAGCATGAGATGGAACTTTCCGCAGAACGACTGGAAGCACTGTCTCCAATCCGGAAATTAAGCCAGGGATATTCTTTTGTGGCGGATGAAGCAGGCCGGGGTATTTCAGATGTGGAACGATTGGACAGGGGAGACACCCTGTACATTCACATGCTGAACGGAAACGTGACCGCGGAAGTAACAGAAATTGAACGGGAGGGCATATGAGCCGGACAGAGAAAAAAGAACCGTCCCTGGAGGAAACCTTTCAGGAACTGGAACAGATTATAGAAAAAATGCAGGACCGGGAAGTGACGCTGGAGGAATCCTTCACCCTGTACGAACAGGGGATTCACAAACTCCGTTACTGCAATGAGAAAATAGATTATGTGGAAAAGAAAATGCTTGTCCTGGATGAACAGGGTGAACTGAGGCCTTTTGACGGGCCGGAGCAGGAAACAGGCAGTACATAAGAACTGTGAAAGAAAGCACAGGCGGCCATGAAGCCTGTTTCAGGGCAGGAAGGTTGTGGCGGCGGAAGGATTTTCAGAAAGGACAGGACAGATATGGATATAAAAGCAGAAATTGCAGTCCGGACAGAACAGATTGAAGCTGTAATCAGAGCGTATCTTCCGGAAGAAGAAGGCCTGCAGAAAACGGTGATATCAGCCATGAATTACAGCCTGCTGGCAGGCGGAAAACGTCTGCGGCCCATGCTGATGCAGGAAACTTACCGCATGTTCGGCGGCAGGTCCAAAGTAGTAGAGCCTTTTATGGCGGCAATAGAGATGATACATACCTATTCTCTGGTACATGATGATCTGCCCGCCATGGATAACGATGAATACCGGCGGGGGAAAAAAACCACCCATGCACAGTTTGGGGAAGCCATGGGAATTCTGGCCGGCGACGGACTGCTGAATTACGCTTTTGAAACTGCGGCGAAAGCCTTTGAGACAGAACCGGGAAATGCCCGTATCGGAAAGGCCTTCCAGGTCCTTGCCGGGAAATCCGGGATTTACGGAATGCTGGGCGGACAGTGTGTGGATGTGGAGATGGAAGGAAAGCCTGTGACAGAAGAAACACTGCAGTTTATTTACCGCCTGAAAACCGGGGCGCTGCTGGAAAGCGCCATGCTCATCGGCGCCATACTGGCCGGAGCCACCGGAAGCGAACAGCGGCAGGTGGAGCAGGCGGCCGGAGAACTGGGTATGGCTTTTCAGATACAGGACGATATTCTGGATGTGACCGGCAGCACGGAGGTTCTGGGCAAGCCCACGGGCAGCGATGAAAAGAATCATAAGACTACTTATGTGACCCTTTGGGGGATTGAGAAAGGGAAAGCGGAAGTAGAAAGGCTTTCCAGACACAGTGTGGAATTAATCAATACGCTGGTAGTGAAAAATGAATTTCTGACAAATCTGATGCTGGAACTGATACAACGGGAAAAATAGCCTGATGAACGGGTGATAAGTAACGATACAGGAGAAGGAAGGGGATTATCTATGGTATTGGAGAAAATAGAGGAACCCAACGATATAAAAAAACTGGAAGAATCAGAGTTACCGGTACTGGCAGAGGAAATCAGAGAATTTCTGATTCGGCAGGTTGCGGAGCATGGCGGTCATCTGGCGTCCAACCTTGGGGTGGTGGAGCTTACGATGGCCCTGCACCTGTTTTTTCAGTTGCCGGAGGATAAAATAATCTGGGATGTGGGACACCAGTCCTATACCCATAAACTGCTGACGGGCCGGAAAAAGGGGTTTGACAGTCTGCGGCAGTTCGGCGGCATGAGCGGATTTCCCAAACGGAAAGAAAGCAGATGTGACAGTTTTGATACGGGACACAGTTCCACTTCCATTTCAGCAGGGCTGGGCTATGCGGCGGCCAGAGAACTGACCGGAGAAGACTACAGGGTGGTTTCTGTTATCGGGGACGGAGCACTGACCGGAGGAATGGCCTATGAAGCCTTAAACAATGCTTCCAGGTTAAAGACGAATTTTATTATTGTGCTGAACGACAACAAAATGTCCATTTCAGAAAATGTGGGAGGCCTCTCCAGACATCTCATCAATCTGCGTACGGCGGACGCTTATCAGGGGCTGAAGACAGGGGTGACCAATTCCCTGAACAAAATACCCGTATACGGGGAACGCATGGTGGAACAGATTCGCAGAACCAAAAGCGGCATCAAGCAGCTTCTGATACCGGGAATGCTGTTTGAAAATATGGGAATTACCTATCTGGGCCCGGTGGACGGACATGATATCGGCGGAATGCTGCGGGTATTCCGGGACGCTTCCAGAGTGGACGGGGCGGTGGTAGTTCATGTGCTCACCCAGAAAGGGAAAGGCTATGTTCCGGCAGAACGCCATCCTGCCAGATTTCACGGAACGGAGCCCTTTCATATTGAAACGGGACTTCCTCTGAAGAAAAGAAACAAAGCCAATTACACCGACGTTTTTTCCACAGTTATGCGCAAACTGGGAGAACGGGATGAGAAGGTAACTGCCATTACAGCGGCTATGGAAGACGGAACAGGCCTCAAACGGTTTCACAATATGTTCCCGGAACGGTTTTTTGATGTGGGAATTGCGGAGGAACATGCAGTGACCTTTGCGGCAGGGCTGGCAGCAGCGGGAATGAAACCGGTAGTGGCAGTGTATTCTTCCTTTTTGCAGAGGGCTTACGACCAGATACTCCATGATGTGTGTATCCAGGATTTGCCGGTGACTTTTGCCATAGACCGGGCGGGGCTTGTGGGCAGCGACGGAGAAACCCATCAGGGGATTTTCGATTTGTCCTGGCTTTCTTCTGTTCCAAATATGAGTGTTATGGCTCCCAAAAACAAGTGGGAGCTTTCCGACATGGTGAAATTTGCAGTCAGTTACGGACATCCTGTTGCCATCCGTTATCCCAGAGGAGAAGCCTGGGCAGAGCTGAAAGAATATCGGGCTGAAATTGTCCGGGGAAAAAGCGAAGTGATTTATGAGGAAAGCCAGATTGCACTGCTGGCGGTGGGAAGCATGGTGAAAACAGCCTGTCAGGTCCGGGAAAATCTGAAAAAGCTGGGGTATGGCTGTACTCTGGTGAATGTGCGGTTTGTGAAACCTCTGGACAGGGAACTGCTGGAGCGGCTGACTGCTTCCCATGAGTTGCTGGTAACCATGGAAGAAAATGTTCTGAGCGGCGGATTCGGAGAACATGCAGTCCGTTATCTGGAAACGGAAAAAGGGCCGGAACATGTTCCGAAATTCCTGAATATCGCCATCGAGGACGTATATGTGGAGCATGGAAATGTGGAACTTCTGCGGCAGGAACTGGGTCTTGACGCTGCTTCCGTCACAGACAGAATCACAGAAGCAATGGAAAGGCTGTAACAGGAAAGAGAGACGGTAAATATGAAAGAGAGACTGGACGTACTGCTGGTACAGCGCGGGTTTGCTCCTTCCAGAGAAAAGGCAAAGGCCATGATTATGGAAGGGAATGTATTTGTGGCAGGTCAGAGAGAAGACAAGGCGGGCACTTCTTTTGATGTAAAAGCAGAAATTGAAGTGCGGGGAAATACCCTCAGATATGTGAGCAGGGGCGGATTGAAGCTGGAAAAGGCCATGAAACAGTTTCAAATCAGCCTCGCAGACAGAATCTGTATGGATATCGGAGCTTCCACCGGCGGATTTACAGACTGTATGCTGCAAAACGGAGCTGCAAAGGTGTACGCGGTGGACGTGGGATACGGACAGTTTGCATGGAAGCTGCGGCAGGATGAGCGGGTAGTCTGTATGGAGAAAACCAATATCCGGTATGTGACGCCGGAGGATATCGGGGACGTACTGGATTTTGCCTCGGTGGATGTTTCCTTTATTTCCCTTACCAAAGTCCTTCCCCCGGTCAGAGAGCTGCTGAAAGACCAGGGCGAACTGGTATGTCTCATCAAGCCCCAGTTTGAAGCAGGAAGGGAAAAAGTCGGGAAAAAGGGCGTAGTCCGGGACCCCAAAGTGCAGGAGGAAGTAATCAGGAAAGTCCTGGACGCTGCAGAAGAACTGGGATTCGGAATCCGGAATCTGGACTTTTCGCCCATTAAGGGGCCGGAGGGAAATATCGAATATCTGGTACATATGCAGAAAGGTCTGAACAGTCAGGAGGCGTCTGTGGATGGAGCCGCTGTGGTGGCACTGGCCCATAAAACACTGGACGAAAAAGTATGAAATATTTTTATGTGATTGCAAATTCCGGAAAAGACAGGCAGTTAAAACTCACAGAGAAAATCTGCAGTTTTGTGGCGGAGCACGGAGGCGTCTGCGGATATCAGGCAAATCAGGGGCCTGACGGAGATTTGTTTGACCAGGAACAGATTCCGGAAGAGACGGAATGCATTCTGGTGGTGGGAGGAGACGGAACCCTCCTGAGTGCTGCCAGAACCATGGCAGACCGGAAAATACCTCTGATAGGGGTGAATACGGGCCATGTGGGCTATCTCTGTGAACTGGAAGCAGACACGGTGATTTCCGGCGTGGAACGCCTTCTGACCGAAGACACATATACTGTGGAACATCGTATGCTGCTGGCAGGGCGTTGCATGACGGAAGACGGAGAAGGAGAGGAATGGCGGGCGCTGAACGATATTGTGATTCACCGCTGTGGCAGGCTGCAGGTGGTGGATTTGATTATTTCCGTCAACGGGCAGTACCTGAATACCTACAGTGCGGACGGCATGATTATTGCCACGCCCACCGGTTCCACCGCCTACAGCATGTCGGCGGGAGGCCCCATTGTGGACCCCAAGGCCAGCCTTCTGCTGATAACCCCTATCAGTCCCCATTCCCTCAATGCCAAAAGTATTGTGCTGGACGGGGAAGATGAGATTACCATTCAGGTTGCCAGAAGGAACGAGGAGCAGAAAGAAAGCCTGGAAGTCAGCTTTGACGGGGAACCCGTGGGAACACTCCGGGCAGGAGAGGAAATTATAATAAAAAAGGCTCAGGCCTGCACCAGAATACTGAAACTGAGCCAGCTCAGTTTTCTGGAGCGTCTTCGGAAAAAATTGCAGGGATATACCTGACAGGAGGGAGCCATGAAGTCGAAACGCCAGGCAAAAATTCTGGAAATTATTTCAAAATACAGCATTAAGACACAGGAAGAACTCTCCGAACATCTGGAGCAGGAAGGATTTCATGTAACGCAGGCCACCGTATCCAGGGATATCCGGGAACTGAAGCTGACCAGAGTGGCAAACGGTACAGGGCAGCAGAAATATATTTCTCTGCGTGAAAAACATACGGATTTAAGTGAAAAATATACCAGGATTTTCCGGGAGGGATTTGTGTCCATGGATATGGCCCAGAATATTCTGGTGATTAAAACGGTTTCCGGTATGGCCATGGCAGTTGCAGCGGCTCTGGACGCCATGGACTGCCATGAGATTGTAGGCAGCATTGCAGGAGACGACACCATTATGTGTGCGGTGCGTACCCTGGAGGATACGGAATCTCTGATGAAGCGTCTGCGGAAAATGACAGAGAACTGAGCGGCAGAAAAAGGACCGGAAAAATTACCTGAAAATTACGGAGAATTAAAAGGAGAAAGGGATATGTTGGTAAGTCTGCATGTGAAAAATCTGGCCCTGATGGAGGAGGCAGAGGTGGAATTTGGAAATGGACTGAACATTCTGTCCGGCGAAACGGGAGCCGGAAAATCCATTATCATCGGTTCCATCAATCTGGCTCTGGGAGAAAAGGCGCCGAAGGAGATGCTGCGGGAGCAGGCAGAATATGCCCTGGTGGAGCTGATTTTCCGGGTGGAAAATGAAGAACAGAGAAAGCTGCTGGAGGAGATGGATATTTTTCCGGAAAATGAGGAAATTATTATGTCAAGAAAAATTACTGCCTCCCGGAGCGTGGGGAAAATCAACTCAGAAACTGTTTCCGCTTCCCGTATGCGGCAGGCGGCGGCACTTTTGATTGATATTCACGGACAGCATGAGCACCAGTCTCTGCTTCAGAAGAAAAAACATCTGGAAATCCTGGACGAGTACGGAAAAGAGCAGTTAGCCTCCAAAAAGCAGCTTTTAAAACAGCGTTATCAGGAATATCAGAAGTTGCTGGAAGAACGTCAGCAGGCCCTTTCCGAGGGAGAAGGAAGAGAGCGGGAGTTGTCTTTTCTGGAATATGAAATTCAGGAAATTGAAGATGCTGCCCTGGTAGCCGGAGAAGATGAAGAACTGGAGCTTTCTTATCGGAAAATGGCCAATAGCCGCAAAATTATGGAAGCGGCGGGAACTGCCTATGAAATGACAGGGGGCGGCGGAAGCGCCACGGAACAGCTTGGACGGGCATTGCGGGAACTGCAGACCGTGTCGGATTTTGACCCTCACCTGGAAGGGCTACGGGAACAGCTGGAAGAGGTGGACAGTCTGCTGAATGATTTCAACCGGGAATTGTCCGGTTATATTTCCCAGGAGGAATTTGACGGAGAAACTTTTTCCCAGGTGGAAAAACGCCTGGATGAAATCAATCATCTGAAAGATAAATTCGGCGGAAGTATCGAAGCAGTCCTGCAGGCAAAAGAGGAAAAGAAGCAGAAATACCATCGACTGAAAAACCATGAAGCATATCTGGCCGGACTGGAGGAACGTCTGGAAAAAGCGGAAGGAGCCCTTCAGAAAACCTCGGCGGAAGTGTCAAAAATCCGGAAAAAATATGCAAAAAAACTTGTAAAGCAGGTAAAGGAAGCGCTGGTGGATTTAAACTTCCTGGATGTGGAATTTACCATGGAATTTCAGGAAACCAAAGGTTATACATCTAACGGGACAGATGACGCGGAGTTTCTGATTTCCACCAATCCGGGTGAGTCGGTAAAGCCTCTGGGCAGGGTGGCTTCCGGCGGTGAACTGAGCCGGATTATGCTGGCCATCAAAACTATCCTGGCGGAAAGCGACCGGATTGAAACGCTGATTTTTGATGAAATCGACGCGGGAATCAGCGGAAGGACAGCCCAGATGGTGGCTGAGAAAATGAATGTAATCGGCAAAAATCATCAGATTATCTGTATTACCCATCTTCCTCAGATTGCAGCTATGGCAGATTACCATTTTCTGATTCGGAAGGATGTCATCAATCACGTAACGGTTTCCAATATTTCCCTGCTGGATGAACAGGAAAGCATTACGGAACTGGGACGTATGCTGGGCGGTGTGAAAATTACCGATAAAGTGATGGAAAGCGCCGGAGAAATGAAAGAACTTGCCCGGAAAATCAAGAGCTGAACGTAAGAAAATTTATCCGGAAAAATAAAAGCAGAAAAATAAAAAACTTTATCCGGAAAAATAAAAGCAGAAAAATAAGAAAAATTTATCCGGAAAGTTAAAAAATCCCAGATTTAAAACAGCAGAATTTCACATACTAAAAAAGGATTTCAATTTGAATAAGATTGAAGTCTTTTTTTGAGAGGATGTGAAAGGATGAAAGAAAACGGAAGGAACAGACTGGCGAAATTTCAGAAATGGATGGTGCGGGGAAGTCTGACGGCAGGGCTCTGCTGGGGAATCTTTTTTTCCTGGTATTCTATTAAGGAAGCCATTCCGGATAAAATCTGGATGGAACAGGGAAAAGAAGAAAATTTTGATTTCCATCTGCCCATTACCGGAGAAATGGACCAGGAAGGTCTGGAGGTTTTTGGAAATCAGTCTCCGGAGGTGGAAGCAGACAGAATCCGGCTGGATTTAAATGAAAGTTTTTCTCTGAAATCCAGGAATCAGGGAAGTTATTCCATGAGCTGCAGGCTGTTCGGCCTGTTTCATATAAAAGAAGTAGCAGTTGAGGTAATCGAGAAAGAGCAGGTGGTGCCCTGCGGTATTCCCGTGGGAATTTATGTGAAAACCGACGGGATTCTGATTATTGGAACAGGAACGGTAACCGGAAGCGATGGAATGAATTATGAGCCGGCGGAGAATCTGGTGAAAAGCGGAGATTATGTAAAGACAGTAAATGACCAGGTGGTGGAAACCAGGGAAGACTTAATTGAGAAAATCAACCAGTGTCAGGGAAAATCTGTGATACTGGGCGTTTTGCGCGGGGAAGAATATATTCAGTTAAAGCTGCAGCCGGTACAGACTTCGGAAAATGAATATAAGCTGGGTATCTGGGTGCGGGATGACCTGGCAGGTGTGGGAACATTGACATTTTATGATGAAGAGGGGGATTACGGCGCGCTGGGACATCCGGTCAGCGATTTGGATACCGGGACAAAAGTTAATATGGGAGAGGGGACTCTGTATGAAGCGGAAGTGGCAGGCATTACAAAGGGAGAAAAAGGGAATCCCGGAGAAATTGCCGGAGTTATCACATATCTTGACCAGTATCGGCTGGGAACCGTAGAGGAAAATACCAATGTGGGTATTTACGGTAATCTGGAAAAGATACCTGAAACAGTGAGTCAAAGCCCTTATTATCCCATTGGCCTGAAACAGGATATTGAAAAAGGAGAAGCCACCATTATTTCCACTGTTTCCGGGGAGCGGCGGGAATATTCCATTGTCATTACCGACGTGGATTATAACAGTGAAAATAAGGGAATTCTGTTTCAGGTGACAGATGGAGAACTTTTAAGTCTGACCGGGGGGATTGTGCAGGGGATGAGCGGAAGCCCCATTATCCAGAACGGAAAAGTCATAGGCGCAGTCACCCATGTGTTTGTCCAGGACGCCTCCAAAGGATACGGGATATTTATTGAAAATATGATACAGCATTGAGCCAGGTAAAGGTGAAAACTCCATGCGTCTCTGCTGCCAGCAGCAGGAAACGCATGGAGTTTTCAGGTTTATGTGGCTCGATGGCAAAGCCAAAAAGCCTGAGAATCCAACGAAGAAGGGTTATATCTTTGCCGGATGCCACAATGGCAGGAAGACATACAATTTCAGAACTGCAGTAACAGAGTTTTTATGGAATATTCAAAGAGGAATTCATCTGCAAATACTGTTTTTTATCTAACTGATAAACTAAATCAGGCAGCTAAGGGTTATTCTATCCGGAAACGTCGGTGGTAAGAATGATGGAGATACGCAGACGGTATGAATAAAATCCTTTGTTGTGCTTCCAGAAAAAATAGTTATAATGAGAAGTAGAAAATGTAAAGTTCATATGGGAACGGGCGGTGTCCCGTTCCTGCTGGAATTATGAGTTGGTAATAATGCAGATGAAAAATATACAGCTCAGTTATTCTGACAATCTCGTCTGTGAATATATCGGTTCACAATTATCTGCCCGCTGTAACATTTCGCGGACATTTGTATGTTTATCTGTGTAAAAAAGCAGAGGAGTGTGGATATGAAAAAGATCTTGCTGGTAGAGGATGACGACCTTTTAAATAAAACGCTGACTTACAACCTGATCTCTGAGGGTTATGATACCGTATCAGCTCTGAATGCCGGCACAGCCGCCGAGTTATTGGCGCAGACGGAATATGACCTGGTACTTCTGGACATTAACCTGCCGGATGGCAGCGGCTATGACCTGTGCAGGCTCATAAAGCCGGAGAACCCTGACACGCTGGTTATTTTCCTGACTGCCAACGACCAGGAGAGCGACCAGATCCGGGGGTATGAAGTGGGGGCTGTGGATTATATTACCAAGCCCTTTTCCATTGGGGCGCTGCTGCGGAAAATACGGGCCATGTTCGCTATGCTGGAACACCGGGGGCTGGCAAAGGATTTCTATGATGATGGCAGGCTGTTTCTGGACTTTTCAGAACAGACAGCTTCGTTGAATGGGAAGCCTCTTACCCTTTCCCCCATGGAGTATAAGATGCTGTACCTGTTCTGCAAAAACCCCAAACAGATCCTGACCAGACAGCGCCTTCTGGAGCGGCTGTGGGATGCGGATGAAAACTATGTGGACGAACACACACTGACAACCTCCATCAGCCGTATCCGGGGCAAGATTGAGGCGGATGGCGATACTTATATCAAAACGATTTACGGGATTGGGTATCAGTGGATGGGAGGCGAGAGAAAATGAATCCGGGGCGAATCTCTGTAAAAAGGATATTCCTGTTGCTTAGCGGCGGTATGGCGGTTTCCATGCTGGCCATCTGCGCGGTTTTATTTGTGGTGACAGGACAGATATGGATGCTGATTGTCGGTATATTACTGATGCTCTGCGCCCTTGCATGGATGTTCCTTCTGACGGCTGCTTTCAGCAAACGGCTTTCCATATTTACCAGGGAGCTCTGCCGGGCAATGGATCAGATGATAAGCGGAAGCGGAGAGCCTGTGCGCGCCGGGGACAGTGAAACACTCTTTGCCCGTATCAGCTACCGTCTGACCCGGCTGTATGGGATCATGCAGGAGAACCGGCGGAAGGTGGATGAGGAACGGCAGGAGCTGCAGATGCTGGTGTCAGATGTTTCCCATCAGGTAAAAACACCGGTGGCAAATCTGAAAATGGTGACGGACACGCTGCTTTCAAAGCCGGTCACAGAGGAAGAACAGCTGGAGTTCCTGAAAGGCATCCGGAATCAGACGGACAAGCTGGAGTTCCTTTTTCAGGCTCTTGTGAAAACCTCACGCCTGGAAACCGGGGCGATCAGACTGGAAAAGAAAGACGCCCCGCTGATCGATACGTTGGCGATGGCCTTAAGCGGCATCGTATATGCGGCGGAGAAAAAGAATATATCCGTAACGGTGGACTGTCCGGAGGATCTGTGCCTTTCCCATGACAGCAAGTGGACGGCGGAAGCCGTGTTCAACCTGCTGGACAATGCAGTGAAATATACCCCGGCCGGAGGAGCCATCCGAATTTCAGTAGAGCAATGGGAAATGTATGTAAAGCTTAGTGTGTCCGATACCGGCAAGGGTATCCCGGAGAGTAATCAGGCCGCTATTTTCCGGCGCTTTTATCGTGAGGAAGAAGTACACGAACAGCAGGGCGTGGGCATCGGCCTGTATCTGACCCGCGAGATCGTAACGAGGCAGGGCGGCTATATCAAAGTGGTTTCGGAGCCGGACAGGGGTTCGGAATTTTCCATTATGCTCCCTACAAGATAATTTTTTGAAATGTCCGAGTCTTGTAACATTTCAGCCGCATTTTTTATGCCGCTTCGGACATTTCTGTGACATTTGGATTTTATAATGTCCTTATCAACAGGCAGAAAGCCTTGAAACACCACAAGGGTATACCTGTATGTCCTGAAAAACAGGACAGAGATAAGGAAAGGAGCATTTGATTATGAATGTATTACAAACAATCGATCTGAAAAAGTACTATGGCAGTGAGCCAAACATTACCCGCGCCCTGGATGGCGTCAGCCTTTCTGTGGAACAGGGTGAGTTTGTGGCGATTGTCGGAACGTCCGGCAGTGGGAAATCCACCCTGCTTAACATGATGGGCGGGCTGGATACGCCCACGTCCGGCAGTGTTATTGTCCGTGGGGATGAGCTGGCCAAAAAGAATGACGAGGAGCTGACCATCTTCCGCCGCCGCAACATCGGCTTTATCTTCCAGAACTATAATCTTGTCCCGATCCTGAATGTCTATGAAAATATTGTTTTGCCTGTGGAGCTGGACGGAGATGTGGCAGACAAGAAGTTCATGGATGAGATCGTGGGGATGCTGGCATTGGAAGATAAACTGCAGAATATGCCGAATAACCTTTCCGGCGGACAGCAGCAGCGTGTCGCCATTGCCCGCGCTCTCATCACCAAACCGGCCATCATCCTGGCCGATGAGCCCACCGGAAATCTGGATTCCAGGACCAGCGCCGATGTGCTGGGGCTTTTAAAGCGTACCAGTATGGAGTTTAACCAGACCATTGTCATGATTACCCATAATAACGAGATTGCCCAGCTTGCTGACCGGATCATAAGGATTGAGGACGGCAGGATCGTAGAGTAAGGAGGTGGCAGACTATGACATGGCCTTTTGAGAATGATACCAGCGCTATCATTAAAAAATTAGCGACTGCTCAATTAAAGAAAGAGCGTTTGAAGAAAATTTTTACGGTTACTGCAATTTCATTGGCAACATTTTTGATGGCATCCGTATTGCTCCTGGTTTCTGGAATTATTACAGTGAACCAAAATGGCGGCAATAACATAACGGGGTCTTATCATGCGCTTATTTCCGGCATAGAAAAAGAACAATATCAGAAATTGTCTGATGATGTGCGGGTGGATCTATGCGGATTCACAGCGTCCATTGGCAGCGTGAAATCCGGAAATGACCGCCTTAATATTTCGTATTGCAACAAGGATGCACTTACATTAAATGGGCTGTCTGTTTCTGAGGGAAAAATGCCGGAGAAAGCGAATGAGATCCTGATTGAACAGGAATATTTAATCCGGCAGAAGATAAATGCTAAAATTGGAGATACCATCCGGCTGCCAGACCCAAACAACGGCCAGGAAAAATCCTTTCTTATAACAGGATACCTGAAGACAGGGGCGAAAGGCACTGACCGTTCCTTATATGCGGCTATGGTTTCTGAAGAATACTTCTCAGAAATGGATGGATGGGATCACTTTTCACCGGCAGTCATGCTCCGTGTAAATTTAGATGCGGGCTCTGGGGATGTAAAAAGCTTAATATCGCAGATAGCGGCTGATGCAGGCTGTAAAGCGGCTCCTTCTTATAATGAAGCGTATCTGAATCTTAGCCAGCCTTCGGCATGGATGGTTCTGGCGGCTATTGCCGGGCTGGTTGTGATCGTGATCGCTGGTGTTTTGGTAATATACAACATTTTTTATATTTCCATCATCAATTCCATTAAAGAATATGGACAGCTCCGCACAATAGGGATGACAGCAAAACAGATTCAAAGGCTTGTTCTCAGGGAGGGGACTTTGCTGATGCTGCCTGCAATTCCGATTGGACTGATTGCGGGAATTGCAGCGGCTTATCTTTTAATTCCACATGGATTTGGGTTATGGAATGTGCTATGGATATGCCCGGTTGTTGTTGCGTTGACCTATGCCACTGTACGCCTGTCCATCAAAAAGCCTGCTAAGATAGCCGCGGCCGTTTCACCTATAGAGGCTTCCCGCTATGAACAAAATAATCAACCGAAAGGTAAACACAGGCAGCACAAGCTGACGCCGGGGTCTTTGGCAGTCAACCAGGTTTTGCGTTATAAGAAAAAGAATATACTGACAGCCGCCTCCCTTGTCCTGACTGGCGTCCTGCTGTTAGGCTTATCCTCTGTCCTTTCTTCGATCAATGCAGAAGATATGTCTTTATCCGGATTTGCAAGAGGACAGTTCGTTTTAAAGATCTCGAATCAGGAGCTGATGGAAAATCCTTTGGAGATTCTGCAGGGATCAAGCCCTTTTACGGAGGAAGTGGAAAAAGAACTCTCGCAATTACCAGGTGTGCAAAAGATCATGAACGACCAGCATCTCCCGGTTTCCTATGACCTGCAGGCCCTGGAATCAGATGCTGAAATCGTGGGATTTGAGAAAGCAGATATGGATTTGCTGCAAAGCTGTCTCTTAAATGGAAACCTGTCAGATTATGGGCAAATGGCATCTGAGGATCAGATGGTGATTGGCAGGCCGAATGACTTTGAGAAGTATTTTGGCATTTATCCAAAAGTCGGCTCCTCTGTAATGCTGAAGATTTTTGATGGGCAGCATACGGAGAACCTGGAATTTGAGATTGCGGCAGTCCTTGACGAAAGTAAGATTGGAAATCATGGCGATAAAATAGATATGCTGTTATTGCCGGTTGATTCCATGCAGAAAATCGCACACAGCAATCTGACATATCAGTATGTGATCCGTGTAGAGGATTCTTTGGAACAGCAGGCAGAAAACGAAATAGACCAGATTGTATCCGATAACCCGCGGCTGAGTGTGGATTCCCTTTCTGCTGCCATTGCCCAGAATGAAAACTTCCTGCAGGGGACACAGTTCGCCCTTGCAATAGCCATTGTTTTGATTGGCTGTTTTTCCGTGATGAATCTGTTGAATACAACTTTGACGGGAATTATCGTAAGGCGCAGGGAATTTTCCCTCATGCGTTCCGTGGGAATGTCCCAAAAACAATTATCCGTGATGGTCCATAAAGAGGGACTGATCGTAGTCGGCATGGGACTTGTATTATCTGTGATCATTGGCGGAGGGATTGGATATGTTCTTTGCTCATTTTTGAAAAACAGCCTGATGAGCTATTTGAATTATCAATTTCCATTGGGTATTACAATCTTGAATTGTGCGGTTATTATTTTATGTAGTGTGCTGATTACAACAGGGGCCTTAAAGCAGCAAAGCAAGTCATCCATGATGGAAGCTTTGCGATAAGAGAAGGAGGTGGCAGACCATGACATGGCCTTTTGAAAATGATACCAGTGCTGTTACCCGTAGGTTATCAAATGCCCGTATTGGACAGAACCGTTTCAGGAATCGTCTGATTGGGATCATTATCTTTATGGCGGCAGCCATTATGGCGTTTGTTTCTTCTTATGCATATAACATTACAAATGAATATGCGGCATCAACTGCATATCAGGGAATTTTCCAAAACCTTTCACAGGAGAATATCTCTTTGCTGAAAGAAGACCCCCATATTCAAAAAGTGGGTGTATACCAGTCTGTCGGCATGACGGAACAGGAGAATGGCATCACAATGAGTATGGTATGTTCTGATGAAACAACCATGCAGCTCTCCAACATCACACTGTTGGAAGGACGTATGCCCCAGGCGGCGGATGAATTGCTCGTGGAAAGGGGATATATAGATGCCCTGTCTCTGAAAGCGGGGATCGGCGACACAATATCCCTTCATTACCGCAACCAGGCAAGCCGCCAGTTAGAATCAAAAGATTTCCGGATTACAGGTTTTATTCAGACAACCGCTGAGAATGACAGGGACAGGGTTGCTTATAACGCCGTTGTTTCACAAAATTTTGTGCGGGAAAACCCTGCTCTTTCCACTGGGCCGGTGGCAGCTATGGTTTCTGTCCATGATACTGCAAAATATACCAATCAGGAATTAAAAGAGCTGATACGGACGATTGGCCTGGATTGTGGGATCTCTGCAGACAATATTCAGGTAAATAATTTATACATTGACAGCAATAACATGTCAAAAGAGACGGTACTGACGGTTTTGCTCGTTGGGTTGGTCTTAATCGGTGTATGTTCCCTGGTTGTCTACAATATATTTTACATTTCGGTTATAAATAATGTAGCTTCCTTTGGACAGCTGCGCACGATTGGTACTACGAAGAAGCAAATCAGACAAATTATTTCACGGGAAGGAAACTATCTTGCGCTTCATTTCATTCCGTTTGGATGTATGGCAGGCGCGGTGTTATCTTTTTTGATAGACTGGAGTGCTTTTCAGCTGCTTCCGGATATTGTGATTGCGTTTTTATCAGGAATCGCTGTATTTATTTGTGTAAGGCTGTCTGTTTTAAAACCGGCAAAGATTGCCATGTCAGTTTCACCTGTGGAAGCATTCCATTATAGCGGTTATAGCGGAACAAAAAAGAGGAAAAAGAGCGGGAAGCATCTTACGCCGTTTTCACTTGCGGCTATGAATCTGTCCCGTAACAGGAAGAAAAGTATATTGACCTTTATTTCACTGGCTTTGAGCGGAATGATGTTTATAGGGATTTCTTCCCTGCTATCTTCCCTTGATCCTGAGCAAAGGGCGAAACAGGCCTTCCCTTATGAGGGAAGTTATGTGGTGGAATTGAACCGGGCGCTGGTCACGCCTACGTTTTCCCTCACTCAGCTGCAGGAAAACAATCTACTGACAGATGAATTGAAAAATGATATTTTGTCAATTGACGGGGTAGATGAAATCATCTGCCAGCAGGAGATATGCGTCGGGATAGATGGAATGGAAACGGCAATCCGGAGTATGAACACAGAGGATTATAAGGAATTAAAGAACAAGATAATGATCGGGGAATTGCCGGATTATGACCATACAGGGGAAAACTCCCTTGTCATTAACATGGGCAGCCCGGAATTGGAATACCTGCATAAGAGCTATGAGGTGGGCGATACCGTCACTTTTTCACAGGCAGGAAACAGCCTTACTTATACCGTATCTGCGATTGTTTTTGACAGGGACAGCTCTGTCAGCTTTATCCTTCCGGCAGGTGAAATGGAACAGACGGTTCCCTATAATGCAAACAGTGCGTTTGTGATCCGGGTAAAGACAGACAGTTTTGCCGGAATTGAGGATGAATTACATTCATTGGTTTTGGCAAGCGATACTTTACGCTTGAAGACATTAAAAGATATGACGATGCAATACAAAAGCGTATTCAGCACAATTTCCATTGCGGCATATGCACTGTTGGCAGTTATTGTCATATTCAGTATTATCAACCTGGCAAATACCAGTATGACGAATATCATTTCCAGAAGGAAAGAAATGGGGTTATTCCGGGCGGTTGGCTTAAGCCACAGACAGCTTTATCATATGATAGGGTTTGAAAATTCATTTCAAACGGTTGGCAGTTTTGCCGCCTCCCTTATCTGTGGTCTGGGAATTGGAAAAGCAATATGCTCTGCCATAGGGAATGTGCCTGGATTCAGCTTCGTAAATTATACTTTTCCTGTAATACCGGTTTTCTTATATGTCCTGTTAGTTTTTATGCTTCAATTGGCCCTTACAAAATGGGCTGGCCGGTATTGCAGAAAAAATAGTGTCGTAGAGCAGCTTCGTGTGACGGAATAGGAGGTGTAGGACATGACATGGCCTTTTGAAAATGATACAAGCGCCATTGTGAAAAAACTTGCAAAGCGCAGCCTGGCAAGCGAAAAGCGCCGGAACCGGATGGTGGTAATTGCCGTCGCCCTGGCGGCGTTCCTGGTTTGCTTGTCAGCGGTTATATCTGTTTCTATTGCACAGATCCAGCAGGGGCAGGTGGCCGACACCTATGAGGCAGTCTTCATCGGCGTGGAGGAGGACCATATGGCGGCGTTAAAAGACCTGCCGGAGTTTGCCCGGGTGGGCGAATACTATCTGCTGGGGCAGGAACATTCGGGGCAGGGATACAACGCTTCCTATGTGTACTGCGACAGCCACATGATGTATATTGCCCGCAGCCAGATGGAGCTTATAAAAGGAGAACTCCCAGCACAGGCGAATGAAGTCGCTGTCAGCGAATATTTTCTCTCTGTTTACGGTTTGGGTGCCGAAATTGGTGAGACGGTTCGGTTGGATACCGAGAGCTTTCATGGCGACTATACTGTGACCGGAATCCTGTCCAATGTGGGAGAAAAGGAAGCGAATCTATGTGCCATTGCCGTTTCCAAAGCGGCCTTGACGCAATGGGCCGGCTTTGACCCTGCAGGATACCGTGCCTATGTGCATTTCAAAAATGACAGGCAGTTTAGCCAGGAAACCATGGCTGACCGCTGCAGGGAGATTGCCGCACAGTTTGGCTCTGCGCATGTAGGGATGAACAGCAATTATTTTGCTTCTAACTCAAAGTCTATTGACTTTGTGACTGTTTTCGGTATAGCCGCCCTTGTGCTTGCCGGCGGATATGTAGTCATCCAGAGTATTTTCCGTATCTCTGTGAACGATAAAATACAAAGCTATGGACAGCTCCGCATCATCGGTGCAACACCCAGACAGATCCGGCGCATCGTGAAAAAGGAGAGCGGTCGGCTGGGCGGAATTGGAATATTGATCGGCATCCTGCTGGGTGTGGGCGGTGGCCTGCTCCTGTTCCCAAAAGGTTTCCATGGAGGGTATTATGGGATAGCTGTGCTTCTGACCGTGGTGGTCTGCTGGGTCATGGTATCAATATCAGTTCACAGACCGGTCAAAATAGCTGCCAATATTTCACCGTTGGAGGCAATGCGTTTTTTCGCAGGTCAGGAAAAGGTACACAATAGAAAGAAACACCGGAAACTTAGTCCCGTATCCATGGGATTTGCAAATTTTGGACGTGACCGCAAAAAGTCAGTGAGTATTGCAGTGTCCCTGAGCCTGGGCGGGATCCTTCTTTTGGTGGTATCCTCCATGGTCCTGACCCGGTCACCGGAGCAGGCTGCAAGGCTGTTTTTCCCGGACGGGGATATAAAGATATATCTGTCCTCAGAGCAGCCGGAGGAAGAGATTATGGCTGCAGGCAATCCGCTGGATGAAAACTTAAGGCAGGAGATCCTTTCTGTGGACGGGGTGACGGATGTGCTGGCCACCCGCCGGTCTCTGCACGCAAAATTCAGGGCGTCCGAAAGCGCCGAAGCCGGTATGTGCGACATGCTGACTGACGCAAACCGCATGGAGGTAGAAGCCGCGCTGGTATCCGGCGCTATGCCGGCGGATACCCACAGCATCCTTCTGAGTACAGGTTATCAGAAGCACCATGCCGATATGGATGTCGGGGCCACTATTGAGCTGACCCTGGGCCAGAAAACCGTGACAGTTACCATATCTGGACTGTTCGATGCATCCAAGATGGCAAACGGGCATGGTGCGCTTGCCATGGATTCGACGGCCCTGTTCGCGCCGGAGGAGCTGTTTCGTGAGCTCCATCCTGAAATCGAAAGCTTTGACTACTCCTGGAGTATTGTGAATGATCCCGGAAAAGCAGAGTTTGTGGAAAGCAGGCTTAAGGAGTTGATATCAGGCCGCACCAATCTTGGAATGGATACCATAGCCTCACATATCGAATATGAGAAAATGCAGAGCAGCATTATTTTTGGAAGTCTGCAGGCGCTTTCCTGGCTGATCTTCCTGTTCGGCGTTGTCAACCTGATCAATACGACGCTTTCCAACCAGATGTCCCGGAAGCGGGAGAACAGTATCCTGCGCTCCGTTGGCCTTACCGGGAAGCAGCTGTGCCGGATGAGTGTCACCGAGGGGATGTGCCATGCGCTTTTTGCGGCGCTTACTGTTTTAATCCTGGGGCTGCCGATTTCCATGGCAGTCTGTGGGTCAGTCAGCAAGAAATCCTTTGCCGGCGTAGTTGTCCCATACCAGTTCCCGTTCCTGCAAATGGGGCTGTTCCTCATGGTGCTGTTTGGCATGGAGGTAGTCCTGTCTGTATGGATGGTGCGCAGGCAGAAAAAGCAATCCCTGGTTGAGCAGATGAGGGCGCAAAGTTAAGCATTTCGCAGCAACAGATAAACATTTCACAGCAATTAAATTGTTTTGGCATTTCGGACAGGTTATCATAAAATGTCAGTCTATGACAACGGCAAAAGTTTTTCTTTTGCCGTTGACGAATAATGGCGAGGAGGTGGCGCATTGATCCGTATTGCAATCTGTGATGATGAAAAACACATGTCCGATCATATAAGGGCAATGGCCTCCGATTTTTTCCGTAAAAAGAACAGGGAGATCCAGCTTCGGACATTTTCAAGTGGCGAAGAGCTGCTAAGCTACGACGGGCAGATCGACATCCTGTTTCTGGACATCCAGATGAAGGGCATGGACGGCCTGGAAACGGCAAGGAAGCTGAGGGATTCTAAGTTCCGGGGATTCCTGATCTTTATCACGGTACTGAAAGAGATGGTGTTTCAGTCTTTCGAGGTGCAGGCCTACGATTATCTGGTCAAGCCGGTGGAGGAAAAACAGTTTGAAAAGACCATGGAGCGCCTTTACACTTCCATGCAAAACGCCAGCGAAGACAGCCTGCTGGTGCAAAAGGGATATGAGGGGCGCATCATCCGGGAGGAGGAGATTATTTTCTGCGAGATCATAGACCGGAAAATATATCTGAACCTGGCTTCCGGCGAGGTTGTTGATTATTATGAGCGGATTGAAAATCTGGAAACGAAGCTGGGCAGCCATTTTTTCCGGTGCCACAGGAGCTATCTCATCAACCTGAAGCATTTAAAAGGATATAAAAACGGGACTGCCTGTATGGATAACGGCAAAGAGGTTCCCGTATCGCGGCTGCGGAGTAAGGAGTTTTCCAGTGTTGTTCTGCAGTATATGAAGAATATGTAAGGCTTTTTACATATGGGGGCAAGTAGCATGGCTGAGTATTTAGATTTTTTTAATGTATATATAATGGGCGTTGTCGAGATGTCCTTCCAGTTTTATTTCCTGACAAAAATTTTGAAAAAGAAAATGTGGCCTCCTTTTTATTTCCTGTTTGCAGTAGGTGCAGTGATTGTCGATCATTTTCTTGCGACAGGCATGATAATCAGATTTGTGGTGTTTGTATTTCTGCTTACAGCATATGGGATTTTTGTCTGCCATGGGGATTTTAAGTCTTCCCTTCTGTATGCGGCTCTGACGACTGAGATCATGCAGCTATGCTATGGAATTGCGAAATCCCTGATCAGCCTTTTATGCCCGCTTTTGCCTACTGTTTTCCCTGATACGGCAGGTATCGCATTCATGCTGACCAGTGAAGCGGTGTCACTGGCCCTGACCGTTTTTTGTTATTATATGATGTACCGTTATTTTTCCGACTATACTACAGTGGAAATGCAGCAAATGTTTCTGGTTTTCATCCCCATTTTGATGATATTCATTATGAGCGAGTACATCAATATGGTAGAATTTGAATTCCAGATTAAAATCCTGGCGGAAGACGGACCTTTTGAGTATCTGCTTAACCACTGGCAGTTGCTTGCCCTGCATCTTTTAGGGCTTGCCGGTCTGTTCTGCATCCTGTTTTCCTATAAGAAACTGCAGCAGAGTTTTTGTTTAAACACTGAAATTTCACTGCTGGAACAGCAGGAACATTCCTTGAACCAGTATGTGGAGGAAGCGAAAACCCGTTACGATGAGACAAAGTCCTTCCGCCATGACATCAGAAACCACATCGCAGTGGTAAAAAAACTCCTGCAGAATGGGAAACTGGAGGAAGCCATAACCTATATGGAGGATCTGGACGATATGGCGGAAAAAATGTCATTCCCCTGCAGTACCAATAATCCGGTAGTGGATATTCTGGTGGGGAACAAACTGGGGATTGCAAAAAGCATGGGGATCGATGTGGACTGTTCCCTCCTTCTGCCATACCCCTGTGGCATCCGGGATATTGATATCTGTATTGTCCTGTCAAATGCACTGGATAATGCAATCCATGCAGTAAAAAAACTGGGTGCCGGCATAGAAAAGTATATCCGTGTGTCCGGGCGGATCCAGGGGGATTTCCTTATGATGGAAATTCAGAACAGCTTCCATGGGAAAAGCGCGTTCAAAAAAGGGACAGGTCTGTCGAATGTAAAAAAGGTGGCTGAAAAATATGGAGGCGCCATGAGTATAGAGACACAGGGGCATGTATTTGTCCTCCATGTGCTGCTGATCATTCCACAGCATCCAGAAAGCAGCACACAGCAAATGGATTAAAATGCTGCTTACTACAGCCGAAAAAAGAAAAAGGAAGATGCCAGTCAACTTAAGGAAGATATCTGACAATATCAATTTGAAGGAGGAAGGCAAATGCGAAGCATTTTTATTAATGCCTTCCGACGAGTTGGCAGGTGCCGCTATGCGGCGCGTGCCGTTACCATGTGAAAGGAGGAACACGCTTATGGCAATGCAGATTCAAGGAAATTATAATCATTCCGGCACCGACTACGCAGAGCGGGTGAAGGAAAAACTGGCCGCCGAGAAGGCGGAAAAGGCAAAGGAGGCAGAGAAAGCTGCAGAGGAGAAAAACTCCGGCAGGCTGTCCGAACCAAAGGACGAGTACATCAGCAGTGAAAAATCGGGGAATCAGCCTACGGGATTGTACCGGGTAGGCCAGGATGAGAACGGCAACCGGAAAATCTTTTTTGATGACCCGAAAGCTGGCCATGCAAAGGAACAGGATGGCCGTTCCGAGAAAAGCGAAGATGGCAAAGCACCGAAGGTAGGCGGAGACAGCCAGGGAAAACCGGTGGAGAAATGTGTCGCAAATACGGATAAGGTTGAGAGGGAGATCAGGAAGCTGAAAGAGAAAAAGCAGCAGCTGGAACAGCAGATCCAGTCGGCTTCCGGAGATGAAAAGAAAATCCGGGAGCTGGAGAAAAAGTTGGCACAGGTAGAAAACGAGTTAAGCCAGAAGGACAATGATACATACAGGAGACAGAATGCTTCTGTATCAAAAGTAGCAGAATAAAAGAGATTTAAGTTTTTAGTGTAGTATCAATACCGGGAGATGGTGGCAAATGCGCACTGTTTTCCGGTATTTTTGGAATGGCGGCATCATTCATGACAATACATTACAATAAAACCTTCTTTTAGATTTTATTGTAGAAGATTCGCAAAGCGTGGATTCTATTGTATGGGTTTCCTGGAAATGATTATGTCAGGAAAAATTCAAAGGAGGGACAATTATGCATACGAAAACAATGGAAGGCCTTGCAGGGGCAAGTATGAATATGAAGTTACTGAATACACCCTTCCGTGTCTATAAAGACGCAGAGCGGAGAGGTGATATAGCCGTTATGGAGCGGGCGATGGGGTATGTCGGGGACTTTGCAGAGAAGGCAGAGGATTATCAAAAGAAAGCAGAAAAAGGAATGAAGGAGGACGCAAAGGAAGCGAAGGAAAAAGCGAAGATGGAGCAGGAAAATGCCATCAGGAAGCGCAAGGAAGAGCGCGAGGAGCAGGAAAAGAGGATAGCGGAAAGCCGGAATGAGGATACAGATACCGTAAGCATCAGTGAAAGTGGAAAGGCCGCATTGGACGAGAAGACGGATTCGGTTCAGACTGGTGCAGACAATGGCGTATCTATCGAAGAAACAGCGGATGCTGTTAAAACAGAGCCTGTAATCTATACGAAAACCGGAGAAACATTGAAACCGGAATCCGGTACGAACCTTTCTGTTTCGGTATAGGGATCAATGCGTTAGGCTGCAGCCTTGGAAAGGAAATTGCTGTTGGCGTTTGCCTATGTCTGGTTCAGCGGATTGCGGGAACCTTTGGCGAAAACAGCGTACAGGGATATCTGGATTAACTTTACGAGTCTTTTTATGCTGTTATGTATCATCAATACTGTCATTTATGTTTTTAAGAAAAAGAGAGGGCAGAAAGGAGAAAAGAAATGACAGAAGCTGTTGGAAAATTTATTCCGATTTTTGTAGGGGCGCTTCTTATACTGCGCGGCCTGTTTTGGATTGTTGACGGAAAACATGGAAACAAGAGAAGCTATTTCTTTGGCATAGCAGCCATTATGGTAGGAATCATTATGTTTACAACCGTGCTTTTTCAGGTTTTGTAATTTTGTAATTATTAGAGAGGAGAATGGTAATGAGTAAATACAACGCATTATGGGAATATGTGCAGAAAAGCGGAAAGGAATCATTTCAGCTGACCTTTGAGGAGATTCAGGAGATCGCGGGGATACCGATTGACCATTCATTTCTGAAATATAAGAAAGAACTTGCAGAATATGGCTGGCAGGTCGGGAAGATATCCATGAAAGAACAGACAGTGTGTTTTCATAAGGTTGGCTGACTGCCTCCGTTTTCTGGGAAACACAAATTACAACCGGTATCCAGGGAGGTAATCATATGGCAGATATGCTGGTTAAACTATACAATATTCCCTGTTCACACGACATAGAAGAAAATTTATTCAAGAGTGGTATCAGAATCAAAAAAGCATTAGCGCCTGACAGGAGCAAAATCATCGCTTTCGCCAGGACATGTGCAAAAGATGACTATTCAGATGAAGTGCGGGCCGCTTTTTATAATAATCCCATTACCTGTTATATTGCGACCAGAGAAAAGGAACTTATCGGTTTCGCATGTTATGAAGCGACAGCCAGAAATTTTTTCGGCCCTATGGCCGTGCTGGAAAGTGAAAGAAAAAAGGGTGTGGGGAAAGCCTTACTGTTAAAGGCGCTGGAATCCATGCGGGAACTTGGCTATGCGTATGCCATTATTGGATGGCCCACAAAATCCGCCGTCAGCTTTTATAAAAAATGTGTGGACGCAATTCTGGTTGACGAAAAAGCTTCGGGTGTATATAAACGGATGATTGAGGTTGATGAATAGAACGAGGAGTGGAGGCTTTGAAAGCGAATAAGACAATCGGTGATTTGAAAAAAAGAAGTCAACATAAGAAATGCTTGTGGAGGTATGAAAAGTGTATTATTTACTGGTGCTAAATTTAATTATGCCATTTGTAATGGTTTCAGTGGGATATACCTTTAAGAAACATCCTGCATCCGACATGGATCCAAATAATGGATATAACACACCAACTTCACGAAAAACAAGGGAACATTGGGAGTATGCACAAAGTATTGCGCCCGATATTTTTATATCTTTCGGAAAAGCTTTGGGGCTAACCGAGATTGTATTAAGCGTAGCGATGTATTTATTTCATATTTTAATTCATGAGATTTTATGTGTTGGAGTTTTTTTAGGACTGGGGTTCCTGTTTTGGGCATTTTATAAAACTGATTTGAAAATAGAAAAGAAATTTACGTAAGAGATACATCAGAGTTATAAAATAAAACAGAAAAAGTGAAAAATTAGAATCGGGATTTGCATCGGAGGGATATGGTATGAACGAAATGAATAAAAAAGTGATAGACGCTATCATAAAACAGGCGGAAGCTCTGTGCCCTGATTCCCTGGCGCTGATCGGTGTGTATGGCTCGGTCATTACCGGAGATGAGTACGAAAAATCCGATCTTGATTTGATGATCCTGATCAATGACGAAAAGGGACAGGTTCTGGCTGACGGATTTATTATAGATGATGCCGATATCGGATATGACCTTTATTGTACCAACTGGGATATGCTTGAAAATGATGCGCAGTGTGACCATGCACATTTATCCAAACTGTTCGACTCGGTGATTGTCTATTGCAAGGATAAAAGTGCATTGAAAAGGCTGGATGAGATCAGAAGAAAGGCGGCAGAGCTGCTTGCATCGGATAGGCGGTATGAGAAGGCAGACCAGGCGTATAGCAATGCAAAAAAGATGCTTGCAGAGGTGTATCTTACACAATCATTGTCAAAAGCCAGAAGCTGTGCAGGGGCGGCTATTGAGTTGATAGAAAATGCTGTTATGCTGCATAACGGACGGTATTTCAGAAAAGGAACGAAAAGGGCTTTGGATGAGCTGAAGCAATTTGGACTTCCTTTTAATCTTGAAACCGGGATTCTTGCTGTCATTCAGGCAGAAACAGTGGAAAAGATACGGGCAGAGCTGACGGAAGTTTTCGTTTTGGCAGACGGGTATCTGCAGGTTCCGAAGAAAAAGGAACTCCCTTCTGCCGAAAATCTGCGTGGAACATATGAAGAAATGTATTCTAACTGGAAAAACAAAATGACAGAAGCGGCAGGCAGAGACGATGTGTATTCTTCCTTTATGAATTTATTGTCTTTACAGTGGATGTTTTATGAGATCACAGAAAGTATAGCAGTGGATGGCTTTGAAATTATGGACAAATTTAACCCCAAAAATCTGGAGGAGAATGCGGATGTCTTCGATCAGGCTCTGAATAAGTATCTTGCAGAGTATGGAAAAGTGGGAATTTGTCCAAGGCATTTTGAGAGCATGACAGAATTTATTGAGAGTTGCAGCAAAGAAATTTCTGAAGAAATATAAAGAAAAATCGAGGAGAAACAACAATGGTCATTGAAACGGAAAATCTACTGTTAAGAGAATTTACTCATGAGGATTTTCCAGCATTATTTGAAATCTTTTCAGACCCGGAAACCATGCGACACTATCCCAAATCTTTTGATGAGAAACGTACAAAGGATTGGATTGAATGGAATCTCCAAAACTACAAGGTATATGGATTTGGCCTGTGGGCTGTTGTTTTAAAAGAAACGGTTGAATTTATCGGCGACTGCGGGCTGACAATACAGGATATTGATGGGGAATCCCTGCCTGAAATAGGGTATCACATTCATAAAAATCATTGGAGGAAAGGTTTTGGAAGTGAGGCCGCAAGCGCGGTTAGGGATTGGGCCTTTATGAATACAGAATACGATTGTCTATATTCTTACATGAAATATACAAATATTGGTTCATATTTTACTGCCGTTGCAATCGGTATGAAGAAAGTGAAAGAATATCACGATGAAAAGAATGGGATATCATATGCATACGCCATAAAGCGTGAAGAATGGGAAAAATTAAAATGGTAAAATTCCAGTTTGTGGGGAATTTGCCGAGAACGAGAAACTGGAATTTCTGCAAGATTTTCGCACTGCAAGGAGAAATTGTGATGGCGGGATACACAAATAAGTTGAAACTTACGTTATGGGTTTCTGTCGTATATGTTTTATCGTTTATATGCTATGTACCTACATTGCTGGAACAGAACGGAATTATCATTCCCAATGGATTATTGTACTTAAAATACTTATATGTGTGTATTCCTGCTATAGCTGCTATTTTTCTGCTGATTTATGAGCAGAACATCAATGTGTACTTTACGCAAATGTTTTCAGGGAAAATAACAATCAAATATATTTTAACAGGGGTTACATGTATGGCTGTAGGTATATTTGGTTCTTGTTGCTATTCGTTCATCGTGAAAACTGACGTATTTAAAAATACATATTCGACAGTAATATCACTATTAACAAGCTGTATATACCTGCTGATAACAGCTTTTGCTGAAGAAATAGCATGGAGAGGATTTCTGCTGGAACGACTTCCTTTTAAGAACATTAAAAGTGTTCTTTTTGTCGGCGCCGTTTGGGCAGCGTGGCATTTACCAATGTGGATCATCAGAAATTCATTGGGCATGGAACAAATTGTTTGTCTTTGTATATGGACATTACTTGTTTCCGTTGTTTTGGGAATAACCTATTATCAATGCAGAAATATATTGCTGATTGCCATTATGCACGCAGCTTTTAATATCTGTTATTTAGCGCCAATACAATATAACATTGTTGTATTAGCGACCATAATTTTTGTTGGTACTCTATTGTATAAAAAATCAGGCAAAAAATTATTCACTTGGTAACTTCCTGCTTGTCAGGGAGCTGCATATGAAAAAGAAAATGGTGCTGATTGGAGGGCTGTATAAGGTGCAAAAAGGGCAATCGTGCTTTTGGATCAGGATTTCTACAAACATCTTGGCATGATAAAATCATCGGAAGTCGGCACATGGGTTAAAAATAGCAAATAAAACGCACTCGTGGAGAAATCGGGATTTGGAGGATAGCAAGAAATAATGAAGGATAAAAAGCAAGCAAAAAATTGATGGTGTTACCGCTTATACTGGGAATTTCCTCTTTTTGCACGTTTGCGCTTTATTATTACAGTGCAAACCATGCACCCTACTCATATATCGACGTTATATGTGTAGGACCGATATTCTCCTTTATTGGCGTGATTGTTTCCATTGTTACGAGGAGAAGCAGAAAACTGTATCCCATGTTATGGACAAGTGGACTTATTGTCTGCTTATTAAGCCTTATAATTTGTGTTCTGCTTATTATATTATTGATAGCAATTATGGCGGCGGCGTTTAATGAAAATTGGCTTTGACGAAGTCATGAGATTACAATGTAAATTCCTGTTTGTGGGACAAAGGAGAAGTTCAATGAAGGATTTAAAAGAATTAGGGAAACTGATGAAAGAGCACCCTAATTTTGCATTTTATATCGTAATGCAGATCGAAGGATAAGGAGGCAATAGAATATGGAACTTGTAAAACTGACACACGAAAATATTGAAAAGGAGCACATCTGCTGTGCAATCTCCAATAACAAGGATATCCAGGTTATGTCCAAAAAGAACTGGCTGAAAGACAGGCTGGACGAGGGGCTTGTATTCCTAAAAGGCAACGTCCGGGGAAAATGTTTCATTGAGTATATCCCCACGGAATACGCATGGGCGCCCATCGAGGCGGCGGGCTATATGTACATTGACTGCCTGTGGGTATCCGGGCAGTTTAAAGGACATGGATACTCGAACCTATTGTTGGATGCATGTATCAAGGACGGCAAAGAGAAAGGAAAAAAGGGGCTTGTGATCCTGTCCTCCAGGAAAAAGATGGGATTCCTCTCTGACCCGAAATACATGGGCTATAAGGGCTTTCAGACAGCGGATACGGCAGAGCCTTATTTTGAGCTGATGTACCTGCCCTTTGAAGGGGGCGCACCTCTTCCACGCTTCCGGGACAGCGTGGGCAGACAGGAAGATATGCCGGAAGGATTTGTGCTGTATTACACAAACCAATGCCCTTTTACGGCAAAGTATGTACCGCTGCTGGAGGAGATGGCAAAGGCCAGGAACGCAGTGTTTCAGTCCGTACATATCCAGACCAGAGAGGATGCGCAGAATGCCCCTTCGCCCTTTACCACCTTTTCCCTTTTCTATGACGGACAGCTCGTGACACATGAAATCTTGTCGGAGAAGAAATTTGCTAAAATCTTAGCAGATAAAGGAGTGTGAAAAATGATTCAATTAGTCAGACCAACAGAAGCGATGAAAGAACAGGCTATAGAGTTCAGATAGGAATTTTTTGAAGGCGGCTCCCCCTGCGCGGGAAAAAGCAGTGTTGCCAGATATATGCAGACAGGGGCAAGAAAAGGGTATTCCGTTTGCAGGAAAGTCACCAGTATGAATGCGGAGCAGGTCTGGATGCGGGAACCGTTAGTCCAATGGAATTTTATTATTCTACACGGGCAGAGAATCTTGCTTCAAAGGCGCTTGCATTATCCTGTGGATTGGCGTATCAGTATTTGGAGCAGAAGACAGACCAGTGCGGCGGAAAAACTTATGAATTGGAGATTTATAAAAAGAATCTGTAATGTATAGGAATTGAATTACGGCTGGGCCTATGCTATAATTCAAACGATAAATTCTTTTGGAAAAAGGTGTTTTGATGAACGAATACATAACAAATCGGGTACATGATTTGTACTGGAAGGAAGATATAAATTGTGCGAGGACAGCACTCGCCTGTTTGAGTGAATTATTTGAAATTACCATTGAGCCGCAGACAATTTGGTCTGCGGTTGGACTGCATGGCGCAGGCGGATATAGAGCGCAATGTGGTTTGGTGGAAGGTTCGCTTATGTTCATAGGGATTTATCTTCATGGGCTGGGAAAATCAGAAGATGAAATCGTATCTGCCTGCTATAATTTTGCGTCTGCTTTTGAAAAGACATTTGAGTCATTAAGATGCCGTGAACTGCGTCCTTCGGGTTTTTCAGAAAGTGATCCGCCACATCTATGTGAAAACCTGACTTGTAATGGAATTGAGTTTGCATACCAATTTATTTTAGGGATTACAAAACAGTAAATTTTACTTTACGCCAATTTTACAACCAGTGTCACAAAGAAGCACCCGTTGCGAATATCCGCAAACACCTCTCCACCCATAAGTGACATCATCCGTTTGCAGATAAAAAGTCCAAGCCCGTTGCCTTGCACCTTATCTGCATTGTTTCCGCGATGAAAACTCTCAAATATCTGCGGCAGTTCTTTCGCTTTAAGCGTGCAGCCCGTATTTGATACCGTGATAAGCTCACAGCCGTCCATTTTATCACAGCTGATCTCAATTCGTCTGCCGTCCCCGTATTTGATTGCATTTTCGATCAGATTTTGAAAACATTCCGCAAGGCGGTTCGGATCGCAGGAAAGAATGCAGTCATCATATTTGCGAATCAAAAGCTCTGTTCCCGACATGGAAAGCTGGGGAGTATATCTCGCGTCTATTTTTGCAATGATAACACTGAGATACTCCTCGCCGGGTGTGACCTCAAAGCTCATAAAGTCCTCGCTTACTGCCTTTGAGAGCTCGCTGACAAAGTGCTCTATCTCATCAGCGCGGGTATTGATGCTCTCGGCAGCGGCACGCTGTTTTTCCTCGTTCTTGTATAATCCCTTTGCAAGTGCCTTTGCATTCAGCTTGATAGCCGACAAAGGTGTTTTTATGTCATGGGAAAGGGAGAGCAGCAGGAGTTTTTTATCCTTTTGCATCGTAATCTCTTTTTTGCGGCTATTTTCTATGCTCTCACGCAAGAGGTTAATCCCCCATGCGAATTTGCCGAAAAATCGGCTTTTTTCTTCGGATATCGGCACGGCAAGATTGCCCTTTGCAAGCTCCTTAGGAACATCACTCAGCCTGTCGAAAGGTGCGATGATATGTCTGCGGATATAATACAAAAGACTTGTCAACAACAGGAACAGCGCACCCAATACGCAATTTACCGCAGCAATGCCATATTGTCTGTTCTCGATGGTATATTCAACACGATAAAGCGATTCGCCCGCTTCTATAATAAGATAATGCTCATCGGAACGGTAGATGCCATCACCTGTAAACACGCCCGTAATATGGGGGTATTTTTTAAGATCATAACTACCTGTCCCCGCTATCTCATCCGCAAGCCTCCTGGCTTCAACACGATAAATACCGTCACTATTTTCTTTTAATTCCGCGAGAAATATGTTCAATGCCGCCGTCAGTAATAGAAATATGGTCATCACTGCGACACACAGTTTTTTGTAAGCTTTCATACAAATTTATACCCCACGCCCCAGACAGTAAGCAAACGTTTTGCATTCTTAGGGGCATCACCGAGTTTTTGGCGAATGCGGTTGATATGAACATGAAGCGTCTGCATCTCCGAAACGCTGTCGCTGCCCCAGATCGTGCCAAACAGGTACTCTTTTTTTAGAACTTTTCCTTGATTTTCAATCAAAAGCGCCAGTAAATCAAACTCTTTTGAAGGCAGTTCCACCGGCTTTCCGTCAATGACCGCCGTTTTGTCTGCAAGGTTGAGTGTCACACCATCTGCTGATAATATATCATGCTGATACCGCCGTTTAAATATACCCTTAATTTTAGCGATAAGAACATCTATATCATAGGGCTTTTCAATATAATCATCAGCACCGAGGTCATAGCCGTTGAGCTTATCTTCCCTGCCCGTCCTTGAACTGACAATCAATATGGGAGTATCCGTGTTTTCCCGGAGTTTTGAACATACCGCAAAGCCGTTCATATCGGGAAGATTGATGTCAAGCACCACAAGCCTTGCGCCATATCGTTCAAAAAGATGTACGGCACGTTCTCCGCTGTTCACGCTTGATACAACATATCCTTCCTCGCACAGGAAGTCGGTCAGCAAGTTCGCCAGTTCCTTATCGTCCTCTACAATCAGAATGTCAGTCATAAAATCACCACCTGCAAGTATTGTTTCAAGTATCACCAGCCCTGTTCTATAAGCCAGTTATTCAGTTCTCTTTCACGGCTGCAAAGTTCCTTGCCGCTGCCGTCAAAATGTCCCATTTCCTTTTCACCCATGATACCGCCGTCCATGATATACAGCACCCTGCTGCATTTGGCGGCTACCTTTGGATCATGGGTAACGCACATAACTGTAGTACCGTCACGGTTGAGGGATAACAGTTCGTTCATTACCTCATCGGAGCTTGAACGGTTGAGGGCGCCTGTCGGCTCATCGGCAAAGATTATCTTGGGATCGTTTATCATACTGCGGCAAATACAAGCCCTCTGAAGCTGTCCGCCAGACACCTCGTTGATGTCGTTGCCGCCTATGTCATCGATGTCGAGCCTGCGCATAAGCGCTCTGCCGCGCTCATCGGTCTGCCTGCGGCTTTTTGTATTCTTTTTTGATTGTACCGCAGGGAGGATGATGTTGTCCAGAATGGTGAGGTTTTTCAGCATATACATCTGCTGGAAGATAAATCCCATTTCATCAAGACGCAGATCGGCAAGCTCTCTTTCTCCCATTGCGGTGATATTTTTACCGCAGAATAAGACTTCCCCCGATGTGATGCCGTCCATACCGGACACAGTGTAAAGCAGGGTGGATTTGCCCGAACCGGAGGGACCCATAACTGCTGTCATTTCACCCTTGGAAACGGTGAAATTTACGTTTTTCAGAACATTGTTCTGACGTTTGTTTACTATGTAGGTTTTGCAGAGGTTCTTTACTTCTAAAATATTCATAATAAACTCCTTTCTTACTCGATACTCGCCGTATCGGAGGATTTAATTTTTTTGGTGTAAAGAGAGGTCAAAAATGCGCTGACGACTGTGGCAGCAAGAGCGATAATGGGGAATACCACGTATATCTCCACGGGGTTTTGCATATATTCTACGCCCATTTCAAGACCCATTAGTCTGAAAACAGGGTCGAAGCAAAGCTTTGTGAGGGGCATACCCAAAAGTTCCGCAATAAGGACAGCCGCCGCTGCCGCAATAAAAAATCTTAACGTGTACTGTCCGTATATCCTGCTGTTCCTTATGCCTATGGCTTTCATAAGGGCGATCTCCGCCTGCTCCTTCGCGATAAAGGAACGCGCCATAAGCACGGTGATAAGTGCGGCTAAAATTACCATAAGGATGGCGGACATTTTTTTCACCGAGTCTATGGCATCGCCGACTCCGGTGGTATCATTTACAGTTTCGCCTGCTGTTTTAACGCTTGAAAATTCAGGGTAAAGCTCCTTGATCTTTTCAATTCTGCGTAATACTTCCTCATCATCGGGGTCGTCGGTAAATTTTATCTGCGTACCAGGGGAGCCGCTTGATGCGATATAGTTTATATCGCAGTCGGTATGAGCCCTTACGGAAATACCCTGATTAACCATTGATTGATACAGAGCGGTTATGATGAACTCCGCCGTTTCTCCTGTTGGGTAGGACAAGGTAACGGTATCGCCTATATCTGCATCCAGCTTTTTTGCCAAAAGAGTCGTCACTGCAATTTCGCCGCTGTTTTGGGGAGGAGTCCCCTCTAAATATTCGTACATATCCATTGTTGTTCCCGTACCCTGAAGTATAGCTGCCTTGTTTTCATATTCGCTGTGTCTTATCATCGAATAAATATAATATTCCGTCATACATTCCGCGGACATACCGTTTTTTGCAAGGGTCTGTTCCATATCCGCAAGATATTTTTTAACCTTTTCATGTCCGTCCTCAGTCATAAATTTCATAGTTTCGTCGCCGATGTCCGTAACGGCGTGGCAGTCTGCCATACCGAAATATTTCGCCAGCTTTCTGCTTTTAAGAGACGCTGTGACATTGGAAAGCATGATCAGCAGCGACATACACAGAAAAAAGGTAAAGATAATGACAGCGTAGCGTCTGGGACTGCTTACAATATCGTTTGCGGCAAGGAAAGCCGTTGTGTTAAGCCGCGATTTTCCAAGGCTCATAACGCTCTTTTTGCGGAAGCGTTCTCCTGTCTGCCCGTTTCTTACAGCATCGACAGGGGACATCTTGCTCACCCTGCCCGTACAGCAAAGACAGAACAGGAGAATTACAGCCGCTACCAGAACCGAACAGGCAGCATTGATAAAACCGTTATTGCCGCTGTCTATTATAATAGTCTCCGAGGAATAATTTATAAGCAATTTCCCGAACGGGTAACTGAGCATCAAGCCAATGCCCGCGCCGACAGCGGAAATAGCGAAGTATTTTGTAAGGTACAATCCCCGGATTTTTATGTTCCGTATGCCTATTGCTTTCATAACACCTATCTCGCGGAATTCCTCGGAGAGGGTAAAGGCTATGGTGAACCGCAGCACCGTAAAGGATATGATGATAAGAATCATGCTCACCGCAAGGATAAGCCCCATGATTATCATATCAAAAATATAGGCCTGCTCCAGCATCTCCGTATCGCCCGCAAAGGCAAAGTTGTCGGATATATCCGCGATCTGGGACAGGGTTTTGTCAAGGTCGGCGGTGTGTATGTATAATAATTTTCCGCCGTACATATTTTTTATCGTCTCATTGGACATATATTCGTCAAAGTCCTCGCCGTTCAGGATAAACCTTTTAATGCCCATCAATTCCGTGCCGCAGACAGCGTCCCTGAAACTGCCCGCAAAGGTGAATTCACGGCTTATGCCCTCTATTTCGACAGTAATTTTGTCACCTGCCTTAATTCCCATGTTTTTCTCTATGAAACGGGTAGCGTAAATTTCCCCTTTCGGTACGCTTTTAAGAATACTTTCGTCGTCCAGAAAATAATTTATCCCCATCTCCCTGTCGCTCTGCAAAACTAATTTCTGACTGAGGTTGGAAGCGTTAAGCGGTTCGCCGGCACGTGTAATATTGGACTGGGACATCGAGACGAACTCCTCGATACGGAACTCGTCTATCGCGGAGGCGTTTTCAAGCGTCCCGCAGATATCCTTGTGCTCAGATTTGTTTTCGCTCATCGTGAAGTAATCGGGCACGTCCGCCATTTCAAAATAGCTGTCCAGCGCAGTCGTCACGGTGATGATGTTGCTCACGCCGGAGGACATGAACATCGACGCGAGTATAATAAATACCAGAAGTATTACGTTCATTGCCCTTTTACGTTTAAGGTCCTTTTTCAGTATTCTCCAGAACATAGTGTATTCCTCTTTTCTTGAATTTGATGTTTCTATATTCTGAATTGTACCATATAAATTCTTAACAAGTCTTTAACTTTTCCACCCGCTTTCTTTTATCAGCTGTTTTTTGGCTGGAAATTTTTTGAAAATGGTTATATAATAAAGCAACAGACAGGAGTTTTTATGCATCAAGCAGGTATCTTTCAGAAAGTAATATTAAGGTGATAAGCAAATCAGGATTTTGGGAGGGCGTTATGTTTAATGAAATATGTATATATGAAGCAAAATTAACTAAGCTCGATGAAATTGAAGAGTTAATGAAAGAAGTAGCTGAATTTTATTTGGAGCAAGATGGTGTTATTGATGTACATTACATAAAACGAACTCATAGGCAAAAAGATTTTAATGCAGTTAAAGAAGGAGAGTTACCTATCCGTCTTACAAGAAATGTAGGAAAGGTAACATATGTTTTATATTGGGTACTGGAAAACGAAGAAGCTCATGCAAGAGTATCTAAACTTGGTGTGGAGAAATTTTATAAACGCTGGAATCGGTGCTTAACCACAATGCCTAAAATAATTCTTGGTGAAAATGTCATCTAACTTGCAACTTTCAATTTATAGAGCAGAGATAAATGTTGACAAAGCCGTATGAATCTATGTTCTGCAAAGCAATAAAGCGGATTCAAAACAGAAAAGCACCTCGAATACAATAAAAAATGCGTGTGAATTTGTGTATCGATATCATATTACCGAAAGTATAAGAAGTATTTACACGAACATAGTGATGAATATGCAGGTAAGCTGATTGATTATCTGCAAAGCTGAAAAATCGGGATTTCATAAGGTGAGGAAAATGGTTAGAGAAGTAAAATGGACAAAATATCTATGGCTGAGCCTGCTCTTGTTTGGAGCATTTATGCTGGAATATTTTTCAATATTTGTAATTGAATTCATGATTCTGCATGTAGATATATGGAACTATACAGTAAACCAAAGAAGTGTTCATTGTATGATAATGGTTTTAATATGGGCGGTTGTTATTGTAATGGCACTATTTTTTTCGCAGAGGTATTATCACTTTCCTTCAAGAGAAAATAAAGAGGATCATCCTTCTTTGAAAAATTGGGTCATAACATTTTCCTGCTTAATCTGCTGCAAAATCTTGACTTTTATAGATTGGCATACTCTAAAAGTATTTAGTGAAGTTCAAGGTAAAAATGCATACCAATTCTGTGCACAATATTTATACTATCTTTTTGAGGTAATGCTTGTTACTCTAATCATAATGTATGGGCAAAAAGCGATTGAAACCTTGTTGAAAAAAGAAAGTCCGATTCCTTTCGGTGGTATTATATTGGCTGTGACATGGGGAGTATTTCATTTCGTGTCGAGAGGAGCAGGACTTGAAATATGGAATGGAATCTCTACTATGATATTTTCTGTTCTTAGCGGTGCAATGTATTTGAGACTAAACAGGAAATGCTTGTATAGCTATTTTTTTATCGCTGTAGGTTACTTACTATAAAATCTTGTTGAATTACAAGAAATTGGGAAATGAATCACGTGGGAAGAATTAGACATAAGTGGAGAGATTAAAAGGAGGATAACAGTATGCTGAGATTGGAAAAAATACACGGACAGAATGTATGGGATATTCTTAAATTGAAGGTTGCAGAAAATCAAAGGCATTTTGTTTCAAGCAATGACAGGAGCATTATCGAAGCTTATACAACAATTGCCGGAAATGGCTATGTTTTTCCCTTTGGTATTTATGAAAATGACACACCAATAGGCTTTATAATGATTGGCTTTGGGACAGATGATTATTGGGATGATGCACCGTTTGTGGCAGCAGGCAACTACAACCTTTGGCGGTTGATGATAGATGAGAAATATCAGAATAAGGGATATGGACGCGAAGCGGTCAGGCTTGCATTGGAATTTATAAAGACACTCCCGTGCGGTAATGCAGAATACTGCTGGCTGTCATATGAACCTGATAATGATGTTGCCCGCCATTTATACCATTCGTTTGGATTTGTTGAGACAGGTGAAAAGGATTGCAATGAATTGATTGCTGTATTGAAGTTATAAGGAAGAATAGGTGACCAATATGAAAATGAAATCCAAGAGAAAAATTCTCATTATTGTATTATCTGTAGTTATTGTGCTGTTCATTGCCGGAGATTGGGCATTATCCGTGATAATATACAACGAAAATTTTAACCAGCGTTTTGAAAGTGATGAGGCGTTTATACGGCATGTTGATGATTTTGACGGATTGCAGCGCACGAAATATGAGTTTGTTTCCAATAAGGGACAGAAATTGACGGGATATCTGTACACCACGGAGGAAAAACCGCATGGAATCGTTGTAATGTCTCACGGATTTGGCGGTGGCGGGCACAACTCTTATATGGACTGCGCAAATTATTTCGCGCATCATGGATACTGTGTTTTTTCTTATGATGCTACGGGAAATGATGAAAGCGAAGGTGAAGGAGTTGGAGGACTTCCACAGGGAGTCATAGATCTTGACTATGCAATCACATTTGTGGAAGAAAGTGGGAATTTCCCAGATCTGCCAATCGTTTTATTCGGGCATAGCTGGGGCGGTTACAGTGTTTGCAGTGTACTTACCTATCATCCTGAAGTAAAAGCAGTTATCGCGTGTTCCGGTTTTAACTCTTCATCGGATATGTTTGAAGCAGAGGGGAAAAAACAGGCAGGGAACGGTATCTATCTTATATTGCCGTTTGTGAAGCTCCACGAGAGGATGAAATACGGCGGCTATGCCTCAAATACTGCGATGGACGGATTTTCAGAGAGCGATGCCGCCATTATGATCCTGCATAGTTTGGATGATGAAGTTGTTCCAGCCAAATACGGCTACGACATTTATTATGAAAAATATAAAGATGATTCCCGGTTTCGTTTCATTCATTTCCAGGATAAGGGACATAATTATTTCAATGATGAAACCTATAGGGATGAATTTAATGCGGAATTTGACAAATGGCTTGAAACACTGGATTACGATTATAATGTCTCCGAAAACAAAGAACGGTTTTCGAAGGATAGAGCTGACTATATACATAAAAACCTTGACAGGGAAAAAAGGTTCAATTCATTAGATTTGGAGCTGTTTGGGGATTTTGTTGGTTTTTATGATGAAAAGATACACGGGGTTATCAAAAGTGAAGAGGCTTTCGAGAAATGATTAGTCCAAAATAGCGAGAGCTGTAACCAATGTGGTTACAGCTCTCGCTAAATTTTTCCCTAAATTTGCAAATATGGCACTTTATTTTGCAAAAGTGGACTGTCTCGTTGAAAGTAATGGATAAAGTAGATACAATAAAATTATCTTTGTAGCAATGAAAGAATTTTTTTATTACCGGAAAGCTATGGAGTAATAATGTATACGGAGGAAAACATAATGAAATCTATTTGTGGAATTGATTGTACGAACTGTGAATTAAGCAGCACTTGTAACGGGTGTGCGGCAACAGGAGGCCAGCCTTTTGGGGCGGAATGCCTTGTTGCACAATGCTGTAAAAAAGGCAAGACAGCGTTAAGTGAATTGAAAGAAAAGCTGATTGCGGCCTTCAATGCGCTTCACATTCCGGATATGGAAGAAGTAACAGAGCTGAATGCGCTGAAAGGTTCCTTTGCCAACATTGAATATGCCCTTCCCAACAGCCAGATTGTAAAGTTTTGGGATGACAACAGGATCTATCTGGGGAACCAGCTGCAAAAAAAGGACAGCGACAGGTGCTACGGGATCATCGCTGACGAGAAATACCTCATGGTGTCTGAGTACAGCGGCTTTGGAACTGATGCAGAGATTATTGTGTTCAAACGATGGAACTAAAATGGATCTTCTGGAAAAAACAATAAAAGAGTGGAGGGACGTCCAGTGAAGATCTCAAGAGTGACAGCACAATTTCCCTGTGATTGTAAAACGGTCTGGGATATTGTTACAGATAATGAGAATTTTGAATGGCGAAGTGATTTATCTAAAATCGAAATAATTGATGAAAATCGTTTTGACGAGTATACAAGGGATAAATTTGTAACACATTTTCGGATCACTGCAAAGGAGCCATACCGAGAATACCGCTTTGATATGGAAAATCAGAACATGAGAGGTCACTGGAGCGGCATATTTGAGAGCTGCGATGATGGTACACAGATTACTTTTACAGAACAAGTCCAGGTGAAGAACCCGATTATGAATTTGTTTGTAAAGGGGTATCTGAAAAAGCAGCAGGTCGGGTATATTGCAGATCTCAGAAAAGCGATAGCAAAATTGTAAGTTGGAGGATTAAGCAAGTAAAGAAGTGCAGCTTCCTGGGAAAAAGCGGATGAAAGTTAATGCCTTTCTAAGAGGAAATATACTGGAGACGGGAACGCTGCTGAAAAGAGTGGAGGAGACGACAAAATGAGAAATCCAGAACAAACAATAGGAAACTTAATAGATAAGCAGAAAGTTTCATTCATTGCCTCGATTTCCGCGGAAGGTTTCCCAAATATGAAAGCTATGCTGCCGCCCAGAAAACGAGTGGGAATCAAGGAATTTTGGTTTACAACTAATACATCTTCTATGCGGGTAGCTCAATACAGGGAAAATCCAAATGCCAGCATTTATTTTTATGACAAACGTTTTTTCCGTGGAGTTATGCTGATTGGCACCATGGAGGTTTTAGAGGATGCTGAAGCTAAGCAGATGATCTGGCTTGAGGGTGATACTATGTATTATCCCCAGGGCGTGACAGATCCTGATTATTGTGTTTTAAAATTTACTGCTGAAAAAGGGAGATACTATTCTAACTTTAAATCAGAAGATTTTGATGTGCTGCCCATGAGCATATGAAAGAAAATATCTGTGTGGCAGGAGATGGCTAAAGATAAGTAAAATATTATTATTAGAGGACGATGTGAGTCTGGTAGATGGACTCAAGTATTCTCTAGGGAAGAACGGATTTGATGTTACGGTTGTACGGACAGTGGAAAAAGCCCTTGAGTCCCTGTCAATTATCAGTGAGTACGATCTATTACTGCTTGATGTTACTTTACCGGATGGAACAGGATTTGATGTATGTGAAAAGGTAAGACGGCAGAATAGGCAGATACGTGGATACAATCAGTGCGCCATAGATTTTGGAAAGATAATTTGAGGTTAATCAATGATTAAAATATTATTTGTAGATGATAATTTCGATTGCTTAAAGATTCTGGAGCGTGTGTTTAGGAAAGAGTTTATCGTATATACAACGTCGGGAGTGAATGCGGCAATGGAGATTCTGAAAAATAAAAAGGTCAATTTGGTCTGTTCTGATTTGCATATGCGCGGTGAGACAGGTGTTGTTCTGCTACAGGAGATGATACGGAGCGACATGAATATACCGTTTATTTTGATGTCCGGTGATATTGACAGTATGGAAATAAAGAGGGCAGAATCTTATGGGGCAGTCTTTCTGGAGAAAAACGGGGAGTTAGCCTCTCGGATTAAGAGAATTGCGGTTTCAGTAGAGAAAAAAGGAAGCCAGGCAATTGGGGAGATGCCAGCATGCGTAAAAAAATATTAATAGCGGATGATGAAGCAGATATTGTGTCAATGCTTCGTGCCTTTTTTGAAAGCAAAGGATATTTTGTCCTGTCAGCCGTAAATGGAACAGAAGCATTAAAGCAAGTGGAACAGGAACCGGATATTATCTTGCTTGATATTAATATGCCCGGACTGGATGGCCTGAAGGTTTGCGAACGTATTCGGGATTATGTGTCCTGCCCTATTCTTTTCTTGACTGCGCGAATAGAAGATACAGACAAAGTAAAAGGGTTTGCCGTCGGCGGTGATGATTATATTGTCAAGCCCTTTTCCCTTATGGAGCTTGAAGCAAGGGTGACTGCGCATTTGCGCCGGGAAGCAAGGCGTACCTTTGATGCACAGATCAAGTTCTCCGGTGACCTGACGGTTGATTATTCAGAGCGCTGCCTTTTCTTTGAGGGGCAGCGTCTTGGTCTTGCTAAAAAAGAATTTGATATTGTGGAACTGTTATCTCAAAATCCGGGACAGGTTTTTACGAAAGAACGGATTTATGAGCGCATTTGGGGTTATGACAGCATGGGGGACAGCAGTGTTGTGGCGGAGCATATCCGAAGGATACGGTCAAAGATTGCAGCATATACGGACAGGGCATATATTGAAACAGTTTGGGGGTGCGGATACAAATGGAGAAAATAAAGCACTATAGACTGAATTTATCTCTTAGGAAAAGTCTGGTGCTCTACGTGGCAGTTTTTGCGGTACTTGCTCTTATTCTCTCTATAATGACGATTTCCATATGCGATAACACAGTGGATACGATACGGAAGTCTTACCCGTCGGCCGGTGAAAAATATTATCTGACAAATGAGCAGGGCAAACGACTGGGCGACGGCGCTTATATCGGGAATGTACCCGTTATGCCTTCCGGGCAGGATGAACGTATCATCACTTTATTAGAATTGTTTTCTACGATTGCTGCACCTGTCTATTCCGCATTATGTATTATAGCGGCAGCATTTCTGTTTTACAGGGACAAGCTGAAAAAGCCGCTTGCAAACTTGCGCATTGCGGCTGAAAAAATATCAAATAATGACTTGGACTTTGCGGTAGGATACGACAGTAAAGATGAGTTGGGGGAGCTTGTGGATTCCTTTGAAATCATGCGCGCGGCTCTTGTAAATAATTTTTCTGAAATGTGGAGGCAGGTCGAAGAACGGAAAGCACTCAATGCTGCATTTGCCCATGATTTGCGTACCCCGCTTACAGTATTAAAAGGCTACAATGAAATGCTGCAGGTAAATGCAGATGAACGGACAAGAAAAATCGCTGCTACTATGGGAAGACACATATCCCGTATGGAGGCTTATGTAAGCAGTATGAGCAGTCTCAGGCGTTTGGAGGACACACAGCCGAAGTACGAGGCGGTTTCTCTGCAGCCGTTTTTGTCTTCTCTACAGGAAAACGCACAAATGGTATGTACACAAAATAGAAAAGCATTGCACCTGCAAAATGAGGCGCCTGCCTGTGAACTTTTTATAGATAGATCGTTCATTTTACAAGTATGCAATAATCTGTTAGCAAATGCCGTCCGCTATGCCCGGACGTCCATTACATTGTCTTTTTCTTTACAGAATAAAGGATTGCTGATCATGGTATTGGATGACGGAAAAGGCTTTGATAAGAATATTGTACATAAGGTAACGAATCCATATTTCACAGAAGAAGACCGTGCGGAACACTTTGGCCTTGGATTATATATCTGCAGGCTGCTCTGCGAACATCATGGCGGATATCTGAACATTGATAATACGCCGAATGGAGCTATGGTATCTGCATTTTTCAAAAATCTTTCTTTGTAGATAAAAAGTTGAAATTTACGCGTTATACTCGTCATAAAAACATAGGAAAGGAAGTTTGACATGGTTTTAAAAACAGTCGGGCTGACCAAACAATTTGGCGGGAAGACAGCCGTAAATGATTTGAACATTACTTTATCAAATGGTGTTTATGGACTATTGGGGGCAAATGGCGCGGGGAAAACTACATTTATGAGACTGCTGTGCAATCTTCAAAAACCTACTTCTGGAAGAATATTTCTGAATGGGAAAAACATTGCAGGGCTTGGAGAAAAGTATAGGAATCTTTTGGGATATCTGCCGCAGCATTTTGCGTATTACCCCGATTTTACCGCACTTGATTTTCTGCTGTATGTTGCAGCTCTAAAGGGAGTGGGTGAAAAAGCGGCGCAGAAAAAATCAAACGAATTACTTGAAGAGGTAGGATTATCTGCAGAAAGCAGACATAAAATTAAAACCTTTTCCGGCGGTATGAAACAGCGATTGGGAATTGCACAGGCAATGTTGAATAACCCGCGTATATTAATCTTAGACGAGCCGACAGCAGGGCTTGACCCTAAAGAGCGTGTCCGTTTTCGTAATCTGATCAGTGCATTTGCAAAAGATCGTATCGTAATCTTATCTACCCACATTGTTTCTGATGTAGAGTTTATTGCAGAGGAAATTATTATGATGAAATCCGGTTCAATTATTCACTTCGGGAAACCACAGGAGATCACGTCTGAAATCAATGGGCAGGTGTGGGAGTGCATTGTCCCATCGGCAAAGGCGGAGAAATA
>CATLIX010000004.1 GCA_949959185.1 uncultured Eubacterium sp.
TTTTCCGGATTATCACTGGCTTTCATGGGAAACTCTGCGGCGTTTTCCGGATTATCACTGGCTTTCATGGCAAGCTCTGTGATATATCCGCAGCCATTCCGTACCTGGTATTCAAAATACCCTCCGGGCGGCTCTGCAAATCCTTCCATAATGGACATAATCGTCCCGCCATGGACTGTAAACCCCACGGTTTCCCATTGATGTTCCTGTGCGGTACGGATACACCGGAAAAAGGCTTCCCGGCACCGGCGCCGGAATGCATCCGGCTCCTCTCCTCCCGGAAATCCTGTCTGCCCGCCGCTGTCAAGAAATTTCTGGTATGCAGGATTTCCATTTAGTTCCTGATAATTTTTATATTCAAATTCTCCAAAGTCCATTTCCCGCAAATCCGTTTCCGCAATGACCCGCCCCTTCTGGCTGAATACCTCCGGAAACAATGCCCGCGCGGTTTCCAGACAGCGGCGGCTTGGACTGACAAACATTCCTTCCGGCTCAGGCAGCAATCTGCCTCTCTCTCTCAGCCGTTCTTTTTCGGATTCCAGAATTCCCTCGTCGGTGCGTCCCACATACCGATGTTCCCGGTTGCCTCTGGTGGCTCCGTGGCGGATGAAATATATTTTCATGACAGACTCCTTTTATTCTTTCCCTTTTACATTTTATCTGTTCAGTTCCTCCGGCGCATCGCTGTAATACTTCTGATTTTTACTTCTGGGCTTATCCGGTATGGTCATTTTCAGCTGTCCCGTTTCCAGAAGCGGATTCACGTAATGAGACATCACGTAATAAATGGTTTTTATGCGAAGGTACCTGGCAATTTCACTCCGGCTTCTGGGTATACTGCAAAATTCAATAATCCCCTGCACTTCACCATCTGACAAAATTGCCATATCCGTTCTGAGTATCTCCTGCTGTTCCTCTCTGTTATAAAAAGTAACGCAATGCCACTATCTGAAATACGTCTGTCCATCCGGTACCCATCTGGCATGACTGCCCTTCTGGCTTTTACTGATTACCAGTTTCCTCTCCATCTGCTCTTTCAACTCTGTCACATGGGAAATAATACCTACCAGACGGGTATCTCCTGCCAGCTCATTCAGAATTCCGATGGCTCTGCGTCTGGCTTCTTCATCCAGGGAACCGAATCCCTCGTCGATAAACATGGTGTCCAGGTGTACCCGGCCTGCAGTATTGCGAATCACATCCGCCATGCCAAGGGCCATGGAAAGGGCTGCCAGAAATGACTCTCCCCCGGAAAGGGTTTTTACGTCCCGCACCCGGTCCGTTACCAGATCGTACACATCTAAATCCAGCCCGGCTTCTCCCTGTCTGCCAAGGTTCTCCAGCTCCCGGCACCGCAGAATAAACTGACTGCCGTTTATCTTCACCAGCCGCCGGTTGGCCTCCCTGATAATGGAATGAAAATAGCGGCGCTGCACATAGGTCTGAAAATCCATCCGGATATGCTGTGCCAGATTGCCGTTGGCCGTTTTATCCAGATTGCTGACAAGCTCATACTGTTCTTTTAAAGATTTTCGCTGGTGTTCCAGTCTGCCAAGCTGCTGCCTGGCCTGGCTGTTCCGGCTTATGAAAGAAACAAGCTGCAATTTTTCCTGCTCCAGTTTCTGAGCCTGCTTCTTTAACTGCTGTTCCCGTTCCAGCACAGGAGCAGTATCCACCGGTTCCTTTCCTTCTGACTGTTGTTTTAACTGTTCCAGATTTTTCTGCTGCTCCGTCAGGATTCCCTGATTCCGGGCCAATTCCTGCTGCAGCTTCTGCAAAGATTTTTCAGCCTGAGATTTTTCTCTCTCCAGTCCGGCTTTTTCCTGTTCCACCTGTTCCAGATGCTGTTTCAGTTCACGCTCTGAGGAAAAAGGCAGTTCCTCCAGCAGGGACTGTCCGGCCTGGGCGGCAGTCTCAAAAGCCAGCTTTGCTTCATACTGTTTCTGCGTAAATGCTTCTTTCTCCTGCTCCAGTCTTTCTTTCTCCTGCTGTAACTGCTGCTGCCTTTCCTTCAACTGCTGCAGTTTCTTTTCCTGCATTTTTCCTTCTTTTAACCGGGCCTTTGTCTGCTCCGCCTTTTCTCGGCAATCAGTCAGGGCCGAAGGAATCATTTCCGGATGAAATGCTCCGCCAAACATTCGTGCACCATCCTGCTCTAACCGGTATTTCTCCTTCTCACAGGTTTCCTGCACCTTCTGAAATGCTTCCCGGCACAGATTCAAGTCCTGGTCTGCCTGTTCCCGCTCCTTTTTGGCCTGTTCCACCTGCCGCCGGGTAACTGCTCCCTCGGACAGTTTCGCTTTTTGGGGATGAATCCGGGAACCGCATACGGGACAGGGTTCTCCCTCCCGGAGGGTTTCTGCAATCATTCCCACCTGTTCTCTGATAAAGCGCTGATTTTTTTCCTCGTATTCCCTGCTTTTTTCCTGAAATATCTGCAGAGATGTCTCTGTCTTTCGCCGCTGTTCTTCCCGCTTTCTTTCCTGATGATTCAGGCGTTTTAACGTTTCACTCATTTCTTCCAGCAAAGACTGACGGTCTGCCAGGGATTTCACCTGTTCCTCAAGCAAGGGCAGATTTACCGCTGTTTCTTCCAGAATCTGCTGCTGTTTCTGTGCCTGTTCCTGGGAAACAATTACCGTTTCCAGTTGCTGCTGCACCTGACGACAGTTACTTTCTACCTGTTTCTGGTGTTTTTGAGCCTGCGCTGCCGCCTGCTGTTTTTCTTTCAGCAGTGCATACTTCGGCAGATAACTGCGCCATCCGGCAATCTGCTCCGACAGTTCCGGCATTCGCCTCTCATATCTGCAGGTACTCTCCTGGAGCTCCACGATCTTTTTCTGCTCCTGCTCCTTTTGCTGCCGCACCTCTTTTCTGCCTCTGGCAATCTCACCCTCTGCTTCTTCTATCCGCTGAAATAACTGATTGATTTCCCTGGCCTGCCGGAGCTTCCAGGCATTTTCTTCCAGCTCTTTCCGAAGTGTCTCCTCCCTGGACCGTACTTCTGTTTCCCCGGCCTCCAGCTCCCGAATCAATGCGTCCAGACTTTCCAGTATCTGCTCCGGGTTTGTCTCCAGCAGACCGCGGCTTTCCTCCCATAAATTTCCGGCGGTACTGTCCGGCAGATACCGTACCCCCTGTATTTCATGGTCACAGAGCTTCCGGTTATCCTCAAGCTGCCCGTACAGGCATTTGCTCCGCTCCCGCAGTTTCATCTGGAGGGCAGCATAAACCCCGGTGTCAAATATTCTGGCAAATATTTCTTTCCGCTCTCTGGAAGAAGCATGGAGAAGCCGCAGAAATTCCCCCTGGGCAATCATGGCAGTCTGGGTGAACTGGGATGCTCCCAGGCCCAGAATTTCCACAATTTTCTCATTGATTTCCCTGATTTTCCCTGGAAATTCCTGTCCGTCCGGCAGCCACAGTGCAGCGGAAGCGGATTCTTTCGTCATGGCGTATGTTCCTTCTTTGTTCTTCCGTTTGCTCTGCCTCCGGTAATTGGGGTTGCGGCGAACTCTGTATTCTTCTTTCCCGCAGGAAAACGTAAATTCCACGAACGTGGGCGTTTCCGGCTCCGCGTACTGGCTGCGCATCATATCTCCTTCCCGCAGCCCGCCGCTGGTCTGGTCGTACAATGCATAGGTGATGGCGTCAAATATGGTGGTTTTTCCGGCTCCTGTGTCTCCGGTAATCAGAAACACCCCCCGGTTTCTGTCCCGAAAATCCAGAACTTCCTCTCCGGCATAAGAGCCAAAGGCTGACATAACAAGTTTTATGGGTTTCATCGTTCTCCTCCCGGTTCTTCCGGAATGTTTCTTATTTTCATTGTTCTCCTCCCAGTTCCTCCAGAACTTCTCCGATTAACCGTTCCTCTTCCTCTCCCAATGGCTGCCCCTGCATTTCCTGATAAAATCCCCGGAAAGCCTCCATGGGACTCAGAAAACTGCAGCTTTCCTCCTGGATTTCCAGAAGATTTCTGGTTCTGGTATTGTCGATGTTAATCTCCAGCAGATGTTCATAGACCTCCTCTAACTGCTCTCTGGGATGGTAAGGCTCCTTTTCATCCGTCAGGGTAACGCTGACAAAATCCCGGCGGTTTTCCTGGGTGGCTCTTCCGATAATTTCCTGCAGAAGTCCCCGTTCCCGCCGCACGTCATATACAGGCTCCAGGGGTATGGTTTCTATACGGATTTCTTCCCCCTTTTGTCCCAGCGCGGCCATGGTAATGGATTTCTTATGATGTTCCTCGCTGACAGAATATTTCAGGGGCGTCCCGCAGTAGCGGATATGAGGAAATTTTACTTTCTGAGGGCCGTGAATATGTCCCAGGGCAGCGTAGTCAAATTTTTCCACCACGGAGACGTCAATATTGTCCAGTCCTCCCACCATCAGCACAGACTGTTCCGAATCGCAGGTCTGAGTTTCCTGCCCTGTCCCGGTATAAAACTGATGGGACAGCAATACATTCCGTTTGCTGTAATCAATTTCCTCCCGCAGCAGGATTTCCCGCACCGCGCTTTCATAATCTGTCACCGTCCCTTCCTCAAACAGATGCCTCACATAGCCGGGCTTTAAAAAGGGCAGCAGATAGAAATTCACCTCTCCCCAGTCGTCCTCCAGCACAATCTTTTTCAGATGTTCCTCCGGCCGGGTGGGAGCCATTACCGACACATATATCCGATGCTTTTCCAGAAAAGAACTGGCGTAATTCAGCCGCTGGGCATTATCATGATTTCCGGCAATCACCAGAACCGGAATCTGAGGGCTCAATTCTGAAAGTTCCTGCAGAAATCTGTCAAAAATAGTATAAGCCTCTCCGGAAGGCACTGAGCGGTCAAAAATATCGCCGCAGATTAAAATCACATCCGGCCTGTGCAGGCCGGCCTGTTTCACAATCTGAGAAAGAACCGCCTGCTGATTATCTCTGAGGCTGTAATTGTATAATTGTCTGCCAATATGCAAATCCGACAGATGAAATATCTTCATATGCTATCTCCTCTCCGGCAATGCCGGGAATGTTCTTTCAGCAGTTTCTGACAGCCTGTCCATGATTCCTGTCATTCTCTTATCTGCCACATGCCAGACCCGCTGCAGGGGCCAGGGCAGTCCCAGAATATAGTCCCGGTCCTGTTCCTCCAGGCATTCAAGCTCTTTCAGAAATAATGCTTCATCCTGATACCGCTTCCGGCCAAAATCACAGGGAATATATTCAGCAGAACCATTCTCCACCGGTTCTGCCACTTTCCGGAAATGCACTTTTCCGTACTTCCCGTATTCTTTTACATAGGTGACTTTTTCCAGGGCAGTGCCTGCAGACGGTTCTTCCAGCAGAATCATCCCCTGCTCCAGATAATAACGCCATACCCTTTCTGCCACCTGTTTTTGGGACGCCGGGTAATCAATGGTTTCTGCAATCTGTTTTACGGTATAGCCCAAATCCGCCAGATGGCGGATGGCGCCGCCGTTTGCCATATCCTTTACAAAATCTGACAATGCCTTATTGAAATACTGCTGTCCCAAAAGCTGTCACCTCTCTTCACCGCACCCCGGATACTGTATTAAATGGTCTGTGTTTTGCTGCACTCCAGATAACGTTTTAAATCTTCCATCTGTTTTCTGGCCTGCTGGTAGCCCTCCTCGTACAGTTTTGTCAGTTTTTCCGGGTCTGATTCCGTTCTTCCCACTCCGTGGGTGGTTTCCGGTGCGATTACGAACACCTCTCCCGCCTGTTCCCGCTCCATCAGCTTTTCCATACAGGCATTGTACCGTTCCGGTCTGGTTCTGATGTCTTCCACGATATTGGGATACTTTTTGTATAATTTTCTGGAAATATCCCCTGCTTTCTCCGGCTTTTTCACGTAACCCCGTTCTCTGGTGAGAATTACAATATTTTTATCACAGCCTTCTTCCATGGCATGTTCGTAGGGAATGGAGTCCGAAAGGCCGCCGTCCAGATAATACCGTCTGCCTACTTTCACCGGCTGAAACAGAATAGGCAGTGCGCAGCTTGCCACCAGCACGTCAAATTTCTCGTCTCTTCTGGGAACCTCCAGATATTCTGCTTTTCCTGTGTGAATATTCGTCACGCAGGCTTCCACTTTTCCCGGAAATGCCTCAAAGGCTTCATAGTCAAAGGCTTCCAGTTTGTTGGGCACTTCGTCAAACACAAAAGGAATGTTGTAATAATTCCTGTGTTTCAGCAGATGACGAATCCCCATATAGCGTTTGTCATTCATATATTTCTGAGCGATGGTCAGGTTCCTCCCTTTCTGCCCGGACAGGTAGGATACCCCGTAGGCAATTCCTGCCGACACCCCGATAAAATAATCGGGCATAATCTGTTCCTCTAAAAAAGCATCGGTGACGCCGCAGCTGAACACAGTTCTGCTTGCGCCGCCTTCCATGGTAATTCCTAATTTCATAATAACCTCATTTCTGTGTATAACATTTTGTCTGAACCATACAGCTTTTTTTACAAAAGCATATACCATAATCCCGGATATTCAGATATCCTTCTTCCAGCAATCCGGTATGATACGATTGCCGCTCTCTTTACATAATTCATAACGCTCCAGGGATTACAGACTTCCGTATTTCCAAACAGATAACCATCATACATGGTGTTTTTCCATATACTGAGTACAAGGGTTTTCCCAAAACGCCTGGACCGCGTAAACAGATTGACAGCCCCGCCTTTATCCAGCAAATCTTTTATAAAATATGTTTTATTTATATAGTAATACGATTATCTATCATACGTTTGTATCGCTCTATACCAACACTGATTGGTTTCTGTTCTGACATATATGCACCTCCAGTTCCGTCCCGTATATTCTATCGGATTTTCCCCGTATTTACAAGTAACAATTCGGCCTGCGACTTCCCTGTTACAGAATCCGTCTGAATTCACACCTTCTTACGGATTTCGCAGCAGATACAGATTCCTGGTCTGAACTGTTACGTTTACATTTTTCATCTTTTCCGGAATTTCTTGTCACCAGACCGTTTATCATGTATAATACATCAAAAGGGACTATAACCATACATTGAGGAGAGTGATTTTCATGAGTCAGTTACAGGAAATTCGTATGACCTATTCCGGTCTGCTTTCACAGAAAGACGGTAAAAAAATCGTCCGGATCATTTTTGAACGGGGAAAAGATTATGCAGAAGGAATTGTGCCTTCCGGTGTAATGGAAAAATCCTCCGGTTTCACACCGGAAGAACTGAAGCAGCTCAGTGAATATCTGATTTGCAACACAGATGATATTCTCACGAAAGCCAGGGAAGTGAACCCTCTCAGAAGCTGGATAAAAAAAGAATAACGTAAAGAAGCCCCTGTGCAGCCCGCACAGCACCTGTGATATTCGTTATCGGAATCAGTATCAGAACTTCTTTTTTGGCTTCGGCGCCGGCAGTTCTTCATACATGGCCTGAAATAATTCTGTCAGAAATTCTCTGTCATCCACATCTTCCACCAGTATCATTTCTTTTGCTCCTTTATACGGCGGCTCCAGAGGAGCGTCGGGAAGCAGTCTTCTGGCGGCTTTCACCGGTTTCACCAGAAACCGGTCGTCACAGATATACGCCGCAGTTTTTCCCCGATAACAAATAATATATTCCCCCATCATCATACGATGGGTAATTTCTTCCAGACCAGATAACTGTTCCAGTATAAAATTCAGATATTCTTTGCCAGTGGCCATTGATTTTTCTCCTTCTCCTACTGGTTCGACTGATATCCGCACTTCGGGCACACATTCCCTTTCCGGTAATTGTAACCGCAGCGGTAACAGCATTTCACCTCATGCTTTTCCTTCGCCAGGTAGGCAATACTTCTGGACTCCGGTTTTTCTTTCAGATAGGACACAAATTTACCCATAATATCTCCCAGAGCTTTCAGATCCTTCGGAGCAATTCCTCCCGGAATTTTAGTTCGGACTCCGTTGCTCCTGTCCAGATACAGTCCCCGGTTCAGAAGGCCTGTCATCCCTTCAATCCCCCGGATGGAACGGACTGGTATCACTTCACTGTTAAACACACTGTTATAAAAAATATGGTCCGGCGTCAGAATAAAACCTTCCTTTCCGTTTTTCCTTGCGGAGGAATCACAAATCAGAATGGGAAATTCATAGCGGTCCCGGCCGGCGCCGTAGGTGTTCAGAGCCCTTGCCACAAGTTCTGCCTCTCTGGGGCCCCAGTCTCCGTTCATTACTTTCCGCACTTCATAGAAATGAAGTCGTTCGGAATCCCTGATTTTCCCCTTTAATTCTTCTCTCAGTTTTTCCACCAGCAATTCGCACTCATCCATTTTTATTTTAGTCAGACGCCTGTCAATCATCTCCAGCGTATTTGTTTTCAGTTCCGGCAGGAACGCTCCTCCTTCGATTTTCTCATAGGCCTCCGCCGCCTCATCAAAGGACATTCTCATAATATTGGGGCATATTCTGTCAATGACTTTTTCATCTATGGCACGGACTTTCTTCTCAATCATCTCAATGGCCGGCTCTGCCTGCTCTCTGGAAAATCCATCTTCTTTCAGCTTTTTCAGCATACGCATCAGACCGTTCCGGTCACTTTTTTCCGCCCGGCTCAGCATGGCGCTGATTTCCCGCTTCTCTGTAAGTCTCCGTTTTCCCTCCAGCACTTCCTGGTAGGTGGAAATATCCGCGTCCGCAAACCTGTCCAGCTTCTCTTTAAAGGTCTGGTACTGGCTGCGGTTCATATGTTCCGGCACAAGGGCAATCAGTTTTTTTACCTCCTCCTGTCCCTTCTGCTTCTTCACCTCATCCAGTGAATCCAGAAGTTCCTTCTTCACCGGTTCCGGAATTTCCCCCTGAGAAATCTCTTCCATCACACGTTTGATTACTCCGTATGGCTTATCCATACTTTCTGCGGCTTTCTGGCGCAGTTCTTCTTCCTCTTTCCGGAAAATTTCCTGTTTTATCTGCTTGGTAAATTTCTCTTTTTCAATCCAGTCCAGACGTTCGTCCGACTGAATCTGGCTGCGCAGAGTTTTTAACTGGAACAGGGACATTTTCTCCAGCGTCCGCATACGCGCCTTGTACCGTTCCCGGAAATTTCCTTCTTCCTCTTTGGGCGCTTTTTTTTCTTCCTGCTGTTTCCGGAATTTCAGAACAGATTCTTTTTCCCGGAACAGGAACTTCTTTCCGGAAGTTTCTTTGGGCAGAGCAGTTTCCTGACCGGACGAATCTCTGAGAGGTGTCTCCTTTTCTCCTGTATGTTCCGCCGGTTTTTGGGCGTCCTGTACCTTTGATTCCCTCTTCTTCCTTTCAGCAGCCTGCGCCTCTTTTCCGGTTTCGGCAGAGAGATGTTCCGACTCCTCCCTGGCGGATTCGGAGCGGATATTCTCCTGTTCCGGCTGTCGAGGAGATATTTTTTCCTGGTCCCCGCGGCCGGAGGATATGTTCTCCTGTTCCGGCAAAGCTGTCTCCTGCCGGCCCGCAGAAGTCTCGTCAGATACCCGTGACGTGTCTTTTTTCTTTTTTCCGGATTTCCTGCTTTCTTCTTTTTCCCGCTGTCTTCTTTCCAGCAGTTCTTCTATTTTTTCCCGGTAAGGCTCCGCTTTCAGAGGCGGATAAAATCCATCCTCTATCTGTTCCGTTATGGCCTGCAGTTCTTCCTCGCTTTTTTCTTCCAGTTCCGCGCAGGCTTCCTCAATGGGGGGCAGTGCATGTTTTCCCCGCCGGGCTTCGAATTCGTTAAAATTACAGTTGGAGGTATGTTCCGCTCTGCTGCCCAGCAGCTCCTGATAATCTTCATAGGCCTCTTTGTCGCCGCCGAATTTCATGGCATAACTAAGCCCTTCCCGCAGCAGCCTGCCCGGCTTCGGAGTATAAAACAGGTTGCAGTTGCTGCAGGTATAACTTCTGGCCAGATATACTTTTCCTTCCTCCGTCTCTACCGGAAACTCCCGGCCCTGAGGATATACAGCCATGTACAGTTTTCTTCCGCAGCCCGGACACTGATAACCGCTTATGTAGAAATTATTGCCCAAACGGGCGGTATTGCGCTCCGCAGCTTTGATTTCACTTTTGGTAAATGTGGCCTTCTCCGCGCTCCAGCGGATGTTATGCCACAGGCCAAGTCCCTTTTCTTCCGGGGCTTCCTGCTCTTTTTCCTCTTTTACTTCCTCTGCCTTCCGCTTTCCTTCCTCCAGCGCGGCCTCCACTACTTCCTCGTAAGTCATCTGTATATTATTTCGGTAAAACCGGAAATAGTTGTCCTGAAATCCCGGTGTTATTTTCATATCCTTTAATATGGCGTAAAACAAGCCGTTTAACTGGCTGTAATCCTTATCCACTTTCAGCCCTTTAATCACGCCCCATTTCCCAAAGGCGTACAACGTCATATTTAATACATTGGTGACCACTTCATTTTCCGCCACCGGCTCCATATCTTCTTCCTTATTTGGCAGCTCAATCACATTTGTAATAACTTTTCCATTGTCAAAATTAAAAATCAGAGACCGGACATTTCCGGAGAGAATCAGGAAATTATTCAGCACCACAAAATTCCCTGTCCATACCACGTTGACCCCCATGGTGTTCAGCATCCGGCCAAATACTTTCTTCAGTTCACTGTTTGCTTTTAACTGAATCATGGCTTACACCTGTCCTTTCTGCTCTACCACAGCCCCAAAGGGCATCAGAGCCAGCTTCGCCAGCTTAAACATCTGCAGTCCAAAGGGAATCCCAATCAGTGTTACGCACAGCAAACAGCCCCAAATGGCAAATCCCGCTGCCATGGGAATTCCCGATACAATCAGCCAGATAATATTGACCAGCAGGGAAACTGCCCCGCCGCCATAACGCACTTCTTTTCCAAAAGGGCAGAGACTCAGGCCTGCAAACTTAAAGCACTGCACGCCCACCGGAATCCCCACAATGGTAATACACCACAGACATCCGGCCAGCAGCCAGCCCAGACTGCTGAACAGTCCGCCAAAAATCATCCACAAAATATTTCCCAAACAATTCATATCATTCTGTCCTTTCTCTTTCGTTTCAGTGCCTGCTTTTTAAAATCATAACGCCTTTTGCAGGAAGAACTGCCTGTTTTCCGCGGCCGTATATTTTTCCTTCTGTCAGTTCCAGACACTGCTCCGGTATGGAAATTTCCTGTTCCTTCTCTCCGTGGTTCAGTAAAAACAGATATTCCGCCTGTTCTCCCGTTCGTCTGACTGCCTCCACTTCTTCCGGCAGCTCCGCCGCTGGCTCAATCTGCTGTTCCCGGCAGAGTTTCCGGATAAAATCCCGGTAAAATTCATCTCCGGAACAGGTTCCCACATAATATGCTTTTCCCATTCCAAAGGAATTGCATGTGACCACCGGGGTTCCTTCGTAAAAATCTTCCTGATACTCCGCCAGCGTCTCCGCCCCTTCCAGGTGCATGATATCACAGAGAATTTCAGCGGAATATTCCTGATTCCTGTATATAAACCGATTATTTCTGTGCCCCGGCAGAGCATCGCTTTCTTCTACCCATACGCCCAGAATATCCCGAAGTCTGCCGGGATAACCGCCGGTGATAACCCGGTCATTTTCGTCCACATATCCGCTGAAACAGGTAGTGACAAAGGCGCCGCCTTTCTTTACAAATTCCCGTATCCGTTCATCCACGCCGGGTTTTGTCATATATAAAAGGGGAGCAATTACCAGCTTATAGCCGGACAAATCATCTTCTTCCCCGATAATATCCACGGGTATATTCTGCCGGTGCAGGGCCGTGTAATAATGGAGCACCTGCTCCTTATAGTTCAGATTTACACTGGGGCCTGCGGAATACTCTGCCGCCCACCAGTTTTCCCAGTCAAATATCAGGGCTGTCTCTGCACGGATACCGGAGCCGATAATCTCATTTCCCATCTGCTCCAGCTCCCGGCCCAGCTCTGCCACTTCCCGGAACACTCTGGTATGTTCATGGCCTGCATGGCTGATAACCGCGCCATGGTATTTTTCACAGGAGCCAATGCTGCGCTTCATCTGGAAAAACAGCACTGCGTCGGAACCGTGAGCCACTGCCTGATAACTCCAAAGACGCATGACGCCCGGCCGTTTCAGTGCATTAAAAGGCTGCCAGTTCTGCTGACTTGGAGTCTGCTCCATCAATATGAAAGGTTTTCCGCCCCCTGCGCCCCGCATCAGGTCATGATAAAAGGCCGTCTGGCTGAAAGAATCTTCATTGGAGGGATAGTTATCCCAGGAAATAAAATCCAGATATTTTCCCCATTTCCGGTAATCCAGAGGTTTGTAAGCCCCCATCAGGTTTGTGGTCACCGGAATGTCCGGGGTATGTTTTTTTACTGCTTCGTATTCCAGCCGGAAGCATTCCAGAATACTGTCCGAGTTAAATCTGCGATAGTCCAGGCTGATGGTCTGGGCCGTGGTCCGCTCTGATTCCATATGCTCGCTGCGCAAATCCGGCAGCACAATTTCTTCCCAGTCATAAAAGGTATGTCCCCAGAAAGCAGTAGTCCAGGCATGGTTTAGTTTTTCCAGAGTACCGTATCTTTTTTTCAGCCATTCCCGAAAGGCCTTTTCGCAGTTTTCGCAGTAACATTCCCCGCCGTATTCATTGGAAATATGCCATGCAACGATATTATCGTAATTCTGATACCGCTCTGCCAGCCGTTCCGCCAGTTTCACCGAATACTTCCGGTATACCGGACTGTTGGGGCAGGAATTGTGCCTTCCTCCGAATTTCCGCCGGACGCCCCGTTCATCGGTTCGCAGAATTTCGGGGTATTTCCTGGCCATCCAGGCCGGATGGGCCCCGGTACTGGTGGCCAGACAGACTTTCATATCATTTGCCCTGGCCAGTTCCATAATTTTATCCAGTTTATCAAAACAGTATGTCTCCTCCGAAGGCTGCAAAGCCGCCCAGGAAAATACATTTAATGTCAGAGTATCAATGTGCGCCAGCTTCAGCAGACGCATATCTTCTTCCCAGGTTTCCTCCGGCCACTGTTCCGGATTGTAATCCCCGCCATAAGCGATTTTATCCTGGTTCCACACTTTATCCCACATCTGTTGTTCTCCTTTGTCTATCTGAATTTATATATTTTTGCAGAGCTTTTCTTTCTGTCTGGTAATCCATGACAAATCACTACGCTGATTTGTCATGGACCGGTACATGTATGGTGCCAGAGCATATGCCCCATCGCCCCAGGCGATCTGAAATGGGCATATGCAGTTACTGTTACTGTTCGCACTCAGGTCTCCTCCCATCTCGCCTTCAGGTCTCCTCCCATCTTCGATGGGGCCCTCCTCAAGGCAAACGATGAGGCCCTCCTCAAGGCAAACGATGGGGCCCTCTTCAAGGCAAACGATGGGGCCCTCCTCAAGGCAAACGATGGGGCCCTCCTCAGTGCATATTATACCATATTCATGCAAACACACAAAGATTTTTCTTGCAGATTTCCTTCCTGAGGTATAAAATATTACTGTTCCACTTCAAACTGTCACAAAGGAGTGATACTATGCCGCAGAATATTGATACCATTATTTTTGATTTAGACGGAACTTTACTGGATACTTTAACAGATTTGACCAACAGCGTAAATTATGCCATGGAGCGCTTCGGCTTCCCGCTCCATTCTGAGGATGCAGTCCGCCAGATGGTGGGAAACGGCGTTACGGTCCTTATGGAAAAAGCCATCCCCGGCGGACATGAGTTCCCGGAATTTGACCGCTGCCTGAAAGAGTTTCAGGAACATTATGCTGCTCACAAAAAAGATTTTACCAGGCCTTTCCCCGGTATTATAGATTTCTTAAAAAAGGCTTCTGAATCCGGTTACAAACTGGCCGTTGTGTCCAACAAATTTGATTTGGCTGTCAAAGGCCTGTGTGAGGATTTCTTTACGCCCTACATTACTTCAGCCATCGGGGAATCTCCGCAGGTAGCCCGCAAACCTGCTCCGGACACGGTGTTTGCCGCCATGAAAGAACTTCAGTCCCCGGCGGAACGCTGTGTGTACGTGGGTGATTCCGACGTGGATATTATCACCGCCGGAAATTCCGGCATTCCCTGTATCTGCGTAAGCTGGGGCTTCCGCAGCCGGGAGTTTCTCATGGAACACGGAGCAGAATACATTGCTGATAATGCGGAAGACTTGTGGAAGATTCTGGGTGAGATGGAGTCTCAGTAACGTACAGAGTAAAACGTCCGGTTTCCCTGAGGTTGAGGGAACCGGACATTTTACCCTGATGTATACAATGGAATGTATCCGCAGGTTCTTTTCTTAAGGCATGGTTTTCTTTTCCAGGGGAGGGTGTAAATATTTCTGTGTCTATGGAGGAAAAATCCTTCCGATAAAAATTGGTAGTGTAAATAAGTTTGTGTTTTTGGAAATAAATGGCTCCCTTTTGGTAAGAATCAGGATATGCAAATTCTTATCGAAAAGGAGTGTTTTTATGCCAGTAGCAAAGGAACAGATTCGACAGATTATCTCAGAAAACAACTTAAACAGCGTCACCGATGTCTATGCCCTCCTCAGGGACAGTTTTAAGGACATTCTACAGGAACTGATGGAGGCTGAGTTGGATGCGGCCCTCGGCTATGAGAAAAACAACAGGGGAGACTTGCAGACGGACAACAAACGCAATGGGCATTCCCCCAAAAACCTCAAGAGCCAGTATGGAGAATTCCAGATTGACGTGCCCAGGGACCGGAATGGGGAGTTTGAGCCGAAGCTGATACCGAAATACCAGCGGGACATCTCGGGGATTGAAGAAAAGGTGATTTCCCTGTATGCTCGCGGGATGAGCACCCGGGATATCCATGACCAGCTGAATGACCTGTATGGGATCGAATTATCAGCGGAGATGGTCAGCAGGATTACAGATAAGATTCTTCCACAGGTCAGGGAGTGACAGTCCCGCCCCCTGAACCCGGTATACCCATTTGTATTCATGGACTGCATCCACTACAAAGTCCGGGAGGATGGGCGGATACTAAGCCGTGCAGCCTATGTTGTGCCGGGCGTGACGACTGAAGGCTACAAGGAGATCCTGAGCATTACCGTCGGGGCAAACGAGACCGGCAGGTTCTGGCTGGGGATGCTGAACGACCTGCACAACCGGGGCGTGAAGGACGTGCTGTTTTTCTGCGTGGACGGACTGCCGGGGTTCAAAGAGGCCATACAGGCGGTATTTCCAAAGGCAGAGATACAGCGATGCGTCATCCACATGCTGCGCAACTCGTTCAAATACGTCAGTTACAAAGACCTGAAAAGATTCGCCTCCGACTTCAAGGCGACCTACAATGCCCCAAACGAGGCGGCGGCCTGTGCAGAACTGGAAAACGTGAAAGAAACATGGGGGAAGAAATACCCCTACGCCGTCAGCAGCTGGGAGAACAACTGGGAAGACGTCAGCCCCTTCTTTCAGTTCCCGGATGAAATCCGCCGGATTATGTATACCACCAACATCATAGAGGGGCTGAACCGCCAGTACCGGAAAGTGACCAGGACAAAGAGCGTGTTCCCCAGCGACGCGTCCCTGGAGAAGATGCTATATCTGGCAAGCCGGAATGTCACGAAGAAATGGACGCAGAGATATCGGAACTGGGACCAGGTCCTGAACCAGCTGACAGTCCTGTACGGAGAGCGCCTCACGCAATACCTGTAAAAAAAACCGGGATGGCAATATTTGGAAACACCTGCCATCCCAGCCTTATTCCATCGGCATTGATAGTATTGCCAGAAAATCCCAGTCTTATTCCGGAGGCCGGGTGTGGGCAGAGCCCACGAAAGTGGCAGTCAAATACAATGCCTGTTTGCCATACAAAAAATCAGAAAAAATGTATAGAATCCGCCAGACTGGTTATACTATAAATAGAAGAAATAATTCGACAGCCCTAAAAACACAAAACCGACAAAATACTCTTACATATCTAATTCTTATCAGGAAAGTCTAAAGTTCATAGACACAAGATTTTTTACAGCCTCTCAAGAGCCAGCCTGCGTATTTTTGCGATCCGGTAATAATAACTTTTTAAAGAGACGTTATTCTGTTCGCACCATGCCTGGTTTGTCAGGCCGGAGGCCCTGCATTGCCGGATCACATCGAGCCAGTACTGAAATTTTACCTGCTTATCCGGAGTTAAAGTGGAAATGTCCATGAATATTCTCCTTTATCCAGATTTAGAGTTTTGGGAGTGGACTCTAAAAACTCTAACCCTAAGTTTACAGGAGAACGCCATATGTTTCACTACACGTTCTTATTTGACGCTTACACTATATCTGTCTGGCATCTTTATATTTCCATTTTCTATTCATATCTTAAAATTTATCTTGATTTTTCTTAGTCAGAGTTTCTATTCTCTTTTGACGTTCCAATTTACATATTACATCAGTTACCCGACTGTATACATCAAGAAAATCAGGTTTATTTTTTATACCCTTCATTTTATTATAAGCTTCACCCAACCTGGCAATCTGAGTTTTAAATGCTTCAAAATCCCCCAATTTCCTACCTGTCTCGGTCCATATTTGATGCAGTTCATCTATATCAATTTTTGTAATAAAAGACATCACATAAATATCCAATACATCCTTCATTCTTCTACATACACTCTCTCCTGAAATTGCATATAATTTGTCAGACAGCATTTTGGATAAACTTGCTCCTGTAATGGATATTCCATTCACATAGGAAATGTAAGGTCTGCTAAATCGGTTCTGCCTGACGCTTAAATCAATACTTGCGATCTTTTCTCCAATTTCATTGATAATTTTAAAACCGGCAGATTTTCTTTCAGCGAATGTTCTGTTGGCCTGGACATCTAAGGAAGAATCCACTTCTTTAACCGCATTTCTCAATGCTATTTCCATTCCCTCCATAGTTGGAAATTCACCAATCCAGTCTCCATCTATATCTCTGGTCGCTCTTTCAACCTTTGATGGATTATTATCCCTGATTGCAAGATTAAGAACCATCGCCCCTTTGAACACAATCGGCACACCTGCATTTGACAGTTCTTCCATCACCCTGTATAAAAATTCCATTAAATCCAAACACATCACCTACTCTTCATAATATTCAAGCGCCCATACCTTATATTTTTCAAATCTCTTTTTCAAATGCGCTGGCATTTCAAGTCCATCAAAACTCTCATTGTGTGCATCATAATAATTTGCCAAACTCTCCGTGATAATCTGCTCATCTCCATTTTGCTCTAAAAGGTCAATGATAGTCTGATTTACAGTAGTGCATAATAGTCCGTTTCGTTTTTCACACACAAGGGTCTCAAGAGATGGCACCAAAATCTGTTCCGCCCCATCTATATCTTGCTTTTTATCGACAAATATCTGTGCTGCCGATCTACATCCGCCATTTGTCAGACCCAAAAAATCCGCCGCCGTGTCAAAGGCAAGTACACATTCCACATCTGCTAATAAATTTCTTAGCTGGTCATTGTATGTGAAAACTGCCATTTATGCTCTCTCCTCTCCCATTAATTGTGTCATCTATTACTATTCTTACATCTCCAGAAACTTCCATAAAGAATAAATCTCTCCTAAATATTGTTCTGTGAATTCTCTTGCTGCACAAGCATATTTTACTGTATTCCGCTCTATTTTTTCTCCATACTCTTTCGTTCTTCTCTTATCATCACATATGTTTATGAATTCTTTCAAATTAGTTCCATTTTTCTGGCTATCCATCCATTTGTCAATATCAGCGGCATTCATTTTAGATTGATCCTGCATCTCTTTTATAATTTCAACCGGGTTATTGGAAAGAAAATAATGCAGTTCCATATCTGGCAAATAACTTTGAAATTGAATCATATTTTCGATATCTTTTAATCCCTTCTCACGGTATATCACCGCTTCATAATCACTCAATAACAGCTCTAAAAGCCTATAACAATCATATTGAAGATATATATGAATTTTATGTCCATCCTCCTTTAATCGCATACTATTGCATATATCAATATAGCTCATTTTCTTATTTCCCATCTGCGTAATTTTTTGAAACTGTTTCCCACAACTACATTGATAAAGACTGTTATCATCCTCTGCCGGCCGAATAATCTTCCCACATGCAGCACATCTAAGAAAATTATGCTTTTCTTCTATGCATACCAAAAACCTCTGCCATTCCTGTAAGTCGTCACACAGCCGCAAAAAATAAGAAAATGGATCTTGGCTGAAAAGCATCCTATCATTTTTATGATAATAATTTGTATGTTTATATATCGAAACTGCTGCCATTTCTATAATACACTGTTTCCTGTCATCCAGACTGTATATGCTGCCAGAAAAATAAAAATTCATTAAAAAGCTAATTGCAGACAGACAGCCATGATCATTCTTTTCATATTTCTTTCTTATTTCATCATGTGCCACCGTCTGAAACAACCAACTATTATTCAGTAATGCCTTGATTTCTGCAAAAACTGTCTTGACAGCAGGGTTTGCAATTTTAAAAAATGGCGCGAACTGATGTATTTCATCTGCCATCCGAAAATAATAAGCAAGCGGATAACCAATATCATGAAATAGCGCACTAACCAGAAAACTTTTGTAAATAATTTCTTTCAGCATCTTCCGTTTGTTTTCCTCGGACTCTGCTGTTATCGCTGGCAGAATAAAATAAGCATACTCATTGTTTTTGTCCATAACGCAGTCTGCAATGCAGTCGTCAAAATGAAAATCTTTCAAAAGCAAAAGTCCCAGATAAGCATTGCGGAACTGATGCTTGTAATGTTCCCGTATTCTTTTGGGCGCTCCTTCCGAAGAATGTTCCAGAAAAATACCATTTTCAATTGCTGCATAATTATTAACCAGTAAATGCTCCATACCTTTAATCCCTACAAATCTGGTAAGAATTTCATATACATTTTCAATCAGGTATACCTCTTTGGCTGCCTCTTCTTTATTATAAATTACTTGAAGGCTTTTATAAATTTTGGAGATTCCCTCTCTCGTCATCTGACACATCGGAAACTCTTCCACTTTATCCGGCTGTTCTGAAAACTCTGCAAAGATATCTTTCGCTTCTCTCTGGAAAAATTCATACATCTTTTCATCATTTAATTTTCTTTCCATTCCGCATCCTCTCTACAATCCATCTGCTTTTTACTTATAGGAATAATATTCTTCCCTATATTCCTGCGGCAATATAAATGCGTCAATATTATCAATCAGCTTCTTCTGATATCCAATCATGCTGGCATTTACCTGATCTGACACAAATTCTTTATAGCGTATTTTCATAAATTTTTTGTCTTTTAAATCTTTTAAAATATTCTCTGCGTCTTTTTTCCAATTAAATTTATGGTCGTCATAATCTTTTGAAATAAATTCCCAATTATGTAAGTCGTTTAATACAATGCTGACATTCCTATCCCCTCTTTTTAAAAAATCTTTAGCATCATTCAGGCATTCCACTGTTTTGCGTATTTGGGAAGCATCGAATGTAGTAACATAAAGTTCCTCAATTTCTGATATTTCTCCATTTTGGCGCATATTGTAGAATTCATTTAACAAAAACCGTTCCATATCTGTTAACCCTGGAGAACAATCTATCACAAACAGATTATTAATTTCGCAAGATATACACTTTTTCAGAAAAGAAAGCAAATCCTGTAAAAAAATAGAACCACTGATATCTGAATGCTGCCAGAAACGTCCGCGAACATCATAATCCTGCCTTCGGTTCGCAACCGGATTAAGAAGAACCGCATACAAAACGGTGCCCTTATCTTTGTCTTCTAATATCTTATTGCATACTCTCTCATAATAACGCTCCTCATATTCGTCAAAATACTTCGGTTTTATTTCATCTGGAAATAATGCATAAGACATGCTTGTACCCAATCTGTCAATATCAATAAAAAAAATATTTTTATAGAATTTGTTCTGTGTGCAGTTATGCACACAATTTGCCAGCGCCACAGAAGTTTTTCCTGTTCCCCCTTTAAATGAATTTACCATAATAATCTTATTATCTGTATTTTTACCCATTATTTTCCTCCAATTTTGTATATAACTTCTGCATTTTTCTTATTGTATTCTCATCCAGCAAATGTATCCTCTGATCTGCGCAAATGCATTGGCGAAGTATCTCTATATTGTACAAATCAGATTCTGAAAATGTACGGACAGCATATTCATCAATGTCGTTTCGCTCTCTGATAAATTCCAGCATCTTTTGAAACTGCATAATTGCCGCAATATCTGCCGGGCTTGGCTTTTGTGGTTTTCCCTCTGCTTCTTCATAGTCCAACTGATATTTTGCGATTTCTGTCCTTTGCATATAATCCAGCATTAGCGCTGTTGGAATATTATCCGTTTCCTCATATAGCATCATCAGAAACTTTCTCTTGAACGTCTTGCTTTTATTTAAAAGCAAAAGTATATCTTCTATCAGCTTCCTATAATGATTCTCCCGCTCTGCATCCTCTTCCTGGTTATTTATAAAAAGCCTGCATTTCAAACAAATACTCTTGTTATGACAGGAAATCGTCAGATAAGGTATTTCTGATGTCTCGCCTTTGTCAGATAAAATACATGTTATATCATCTAATCCTGACACCTTCTCTAAAAACGGCTTTAAAAACACTTCCACAGAAGCTTCCCCGTCTTCTTTTAACAGCTTACGCTGACAACCCGCATGAAAATTCACTAATAGCATTTCCTGGCCTGACAAAATGCTGTGGTGCATCTGGAATTCTGACAAATGATACATATGCTGCATCAACTGCGGATTCGAAGAAAGAAGCACGACTGTACGATGTGAATCCGCGCTTATCTTCTGACGTATCTGATTTAATACAGACTGGTTTAATTCTTTTGTATCCCAAAATGCCAGTTTTACATCCTGGTTTAATTCCATATAGTGCATACTGTCCCATAAAATTTCCAGCACCTGAACTTGTTTTTCATCAAACATTTTCCCTACTTCAAACTGCTCAAAATCAAGCATCAGACGGTTGGGCTGATTGCGCCATTCCTTCAGTTTTGGTTTCTGGTACAGAATACTGCTATCTGCTAAAAAAAGGAGATCCGCATCGCAAATCATATGTTCGATATCATATTCCTGCCCATTGCTATACATTTCTTTCGTAAAACGGAATAGCACCTGAGGATATTCCACATCCATTTCCATATTTTCCTGCAATTGTTTTTTTAATTCTTCCTCTTTGTCACTGACGATATTCAGAATCACTTTATGTATCATGCTTTTTTCAGATTCCGCAAATCCCTTCAGCTTTCTTGTCATAGACATAATTTCACTAATATCATTGATGCCTACAATTGTTACATATACTTCAGATAAATATTTTTGACGCTCCATATAATCCAGCAAATCCTCATTCAAAAGGCGGATATTTATCCACGAACCTGCTGTATGTTCCCTTGTTTTCTCGAATATAATCTCCTGATTCATATTTTGAATACTGCTATAGTCAAGCTGATACAATTCTTCCTGTAACAACAAATAACAGACGGGAAACTCCATCACTTCCCTGCGGATCATCGCCCTGACTGTCTGTTCCCAGAATTCTCCTGCCTGAACAGCCAGTAATTCTCTGAATTCCTCATACTTTCTTTGCAATGAAATGAAATAATATCCCGCCAATGGATGATAAAAGGGCATCGAAATTTTACCATTTTCTTCTTTACAAAAGATCCTTTGCAAACGGCTTAGAAAATCCATGCCAAGGCACATCCGGGCTATTCCTTTATCCGATACACATCTTCCCATTAAAGCAAAATAGCATCTGACCAATTCTTCCTGACTCTTTGCGTAATGCCATAAATAAACTGGCGTATACTTACTGCCCTCTTCCTTTGCTTTCAAAAACAATTGCTGCAATTCTCCAAGTTTTTCCCGCAAAAACACTCTTTTTTCTTCCGTAAGACTCAGCAATTCCATTAATTCTCTGATTGTCTGAAACTCTGTTTCTATTTCCTGTTTCTCTGGATAAGAATATTTTTGCCTGCTGGCTGACAGTATTTCTTCCTCTTGCTTTACCCCTGAAAGGTTTTTTTCCACCTGCTGCATAGGTTCCTGCAAAAGTTCCTGCATTGCATATTCGTAAGAATTTTCATAATATTGATCCTCCTGCTTTTCCTGCGGCAAATCTTTGCGTTTTCTCCCGCCTCCTTTGAACAATTGTTCTATCTTTTCATCATATGGAACATTTTTAAATACACTTTTCAAGTCATTCTTTGACAGCCACTTCATAATATTCTGCCGGATTTCTACTGGAAATTCTACTTTTTTTTCTGTAATGCCTCCCATCAATTTTGTCTCTGCCAGTAAGGGATCTGAATTCCGTATTAATTTTTTTAAGTATTGCTTTTTCTTTGCTTTAGCTAAATACTTATCTAAATCCTTTGCATTGTCAGACTTTATACTCCACAGATCTAACTTATACAGCTTTTGAACTATTTTTGAAAATTTGAAATTTCCAGATTTATCAATACAGGAATCCAGATATACAAATAAGTCTTCCAAAACTATCTGTCTTGATTCCATAATGGTTTCCAGCACTTTTTTACAGTCATTATCCGGTTCCTGTCCAAATGCGGCTGTCAGACAATGCCAGAATATGTCCCTGTCTTCTGGTATCGCAGGATATTCCACAAAATCTTTCAGCGAATCAATCATCCTGACACTGTCATTGGAAAACAACACAATTCTTGACACATTTATGTCATTACGCAAAACCACCGCCTGTGAATACTCTTTCCTTTCAAACCATGCCATCGCGTAATCAGCTTCCTGTTTTAAAAATCCATCTACCAGGTTTTTTTCAATGTCTACAATAGCAATAAAATATTCCTTCCGACCTTTTGTCAGTAATTCAATATAGGCCCGCATATACCTGACAAATTTCCCTTCTATCATAAAAGCGTAAATTCCCCTTTCTCCTCTGGAAGTGTAACCACATATCCGCTGTCTGAAAGCCGAATCAGGCAATTAATTTCATCCAGATTATCAATCAAAGCCTGCTCATTCTGCCTGAATTCCTGAAACGGAACTTTCATATGCATTTTTTTTAACATCTTATCCATCTGATCATTCTTCTGAATACAAATCCCATATTTTTCCTGCAAAGAATCCAAAAAATTATCCAAATACGCGTACGTACTCTCTTCCTTTGCAAGATACAGCCTTACCAGAAATTCCAACAGGGACGGAGACAACGCAAAATATTTATGTCTGGAACGGGTCTTGGGAAATACAAATTCAATATCCTTTCCGCATGTATTAAGCGCCGAGGAAATTTTACTCAAAGCAGAACCTTTTCTGGCCTTGCTCATATCAATATAGCACATCACAAATTCTTCTGCCGAATACGGTTTTTCTTTTACCCCATCTAACGCAAACACTTTCCGAATAGACGGATACAGGGATGGTTTCGCATCCAGCTTAAAGTTGGAATTAAATACCTGCCTCACAAATTGTATCATTTCTTTTTTTCCATTTTTTCCTATTACAAAAATTTCATCATCTGAATTCTCAACCACAATATCCTGATCGTCCACCTGTTCCTCTTTCAAACATTTAATATAAAATTCTTTCAACTCTGTTTGGAACACAAAACGGATTTCCGAATAATTCTGTACACAAGCAAGGTGGTAGGCCTCGCCGTTGGATAAATGGCTGGAACCCTGACACAGCACATATCCCCGATTTGAAGTAATCGCTTTCTTATTTATAACAAATTGGATTACATAAAAATCCAACAATGTAGCCAGATAATCATATCGTTTATAAAAATCCAGATTTCGGAAAAATCTATGTTTCAACAGCTTGTATAAATCTTCCCTGAAATTCTTTCGGACATTCCTGAAATTACCTGATTTCAGCATATCAAGTTCGTAATTTCTTTTTTCTTCCCTTTTCCAGTCATCTCCGCCAAAATATTTCTCACAAATAGTGCTCATAAGATAACTCACCCCGTCTGCGCCACCGTACAGATACTCAAATAGTAAATTTTGCACTTCGCAGAAAACTTCCTCTTTCTCAATCCCCGGTATCATACAATAAAGGAGATGCCGCAGATTATATGAGGCGCTGCGCAGCATTTGCGGCTTCAATGGGAAATAATGATGGCTATTTTCACTAAACGAAATCATATCTTCTCCGGAAAACCGCTGAAAAAAATAATTAAACGACTCTTCCAGCTGTTTCTTCTTTTGCTCATCATCTTCTTCGCATATAAGGATTTTTTTATCAAAAAAATCTTTATATCTATACTGTTGTTCCTTTCCCCGCTTATCCTCCAGAAAAAATTCTGACAGAAAATTGTTAACTAACAAATATCTTGGCGTCTCTGGTCCCGAAATACCTATATAGGAAGCAAGTTCCCTCTCATTTACTTTATCGCCTGTGCCCATAGTCAACCCTCTTTTCTTATTTTAACCACTGTACTCTGTCCTTTCAAAAAATGATTTAAATGTTGGACACTCAATGAAAAATTGCACAATTCCTTCTGTCCCTGATCGTTAAATCTGACATGCATCCTTTCATAAGCGCCATTTTTTTTCTTCAAAATTTTCTGGTAAAATGAATTAATCCGGTATTCTTCCAATGACTTGCTATTATGGCTCAAATAATAGTAACCGTCTGCCATCATTAAATAACGGAACAATTTGTAATCTACCACAAGCGTAATCGCGTCAATTTTTTCATCTTCCTGAAATACATAACTGATGGAAAAACGATTTTGTTTCTCCGGCTTATGTGTTTCCATATCTAAATTTCCAAAATCCAGGCCATACCTGTGCCAAATCATGTCTATATTGCCAAGTTCAAATTCTGTCTGGATATCATCTCCAAACATCACCGGCGTATCCGCCACTTTCATGGCAATGTCGCTCTGCCCACGCCTTGTCAATCTTCCAAGGCCGCGCTTTAAGTAATAAAGCTCCTTGCTTTGGATCTCTGCCGAATCAATGAACGGCGTTCCCTGAAAAAAAGAAATAACATTTTGAAATTCCGTCAAATAATCTACTGCAAGCAGTTCATAAGGATTCTCTTTGCCATAAAAAAATCGTTTTCTCTTTTCCCTTCGGCATTCTTCCACTGAATTATATTTTAAGCCATCGTCTTTTGAGTTTTTAAACGCAGGATCCATACGGCTTATATTTAAAAGCACTTTATCCAAATGTTCTCCTTGATTAAAAACAGCATCTACAAAAAAATCTTCTGGCTTTTCCCTTTCTCCGCGTTCTCTGCAGCTATCACCAAATGTCACCATATAAGCCAACAACGACAACAATTCCCGGAATGTTACATGCTCTCCTATCAAACAGATTGCGTCACATATAATTCGCACACTTTCCATTCCTCTTTCTGACAACAGATAAGTTAGATTTTCCTGAAACGCACACTTTCCACAACACACACATTCCCTGTCTTCGCATGGTTTTCCGTCATAAGATAAAAAATCCTGCACAATTTTTTGAAATATCTCTTTATCCCGTGCAAGATTTCTTTTCTCAAAGTTTATAATTTTCACTCTCTCATTCTTCTGGGTAAGTTTTTCCATCAAAGATCGTTGATACTTAATCACACATTTTGTAAATATACCCACATTGGCTGCAATAATAATTCGCTCTTTTGTTTTGCCATCAATAATATCAGCAATTCTTTTCAATATTCTCTCTTTTTCCGTCTCTGGCTCAGCTGAAAAATCCATATACGGCTCGCAAAATCCGTATTCATCCAATTTTTTTCGCAGTGCCCGGATTAGCCGGGATTTTCCATCTCCGGCTTCTCCTGTCAGCAAAATAAATTGCAATTTATCAAGATGCAAAAGAATATCCTCTTCTTCTGGCAACGTAACTTGAAATCCCCCATCTGCTCTGCGTTCATCCATCATATTCACATGTCCTTGATATACAGAACAGTATTTTAATAAGTCGTCGATTTTTTCTGAAATATTCATACTTTTCACCTTTACCTGGTATTTTAGCTATAATTATATTCCATTCTTATTTTTCTGTAAAGGAAATTAATCCTATCATCAATTTACCAAATTGTAAATTGAGCAAATGCGATAAAAACAGTTTTTAGCCTGGCAAACTGTCCCTCAGACAGAGAACTCCCAGCCCACCCGCGGATTCGGATGGATACACGTCAAACCCTGGAAGCGACCTGTCCCCTCTCGCCTTAAGTAAGCCTCCACCTTCTCCCCATGCCTGTAGAGATTAGTAATGGATTTTCTCATTGGAACCCAACGCTTTGAAGTGGTTCCGTCATGATGACAGACCTTTTTGCAGACTTTAAATTCCTTTGGGTCGTTAATTGTCATCTCAATACGCAGGCTGCTGAATTAATTTACCATACATCTTAATACTGATAGACTTCATTTTGAATTTGATTCTCCAGCCAATCGGAGGTTTGCAATAATCGTAGACTGCTTCTCCCGTAAATTTTAGAACGGAACGTGCCACAACCAGATATCATTATATACGGCAGAAGGCAGGATTAGAAAAATAAAAGTAATTTTTAGCCGGAAGACAATCTGGCTTTCCATTGACCAAATGACAGAACTATTTCAAAGGAATAATAATGTAACAAAAAACACATAAGAAATATTTTTAAGGAAAGAGAGTTGATATGGGAAGCAGTTTAGGCAAAATCTGCCTGTACTATTCCCATATAAAAAGCCGGAAATTCCGCTGTTTTTACGTCTTTCCGGCTTTGATTCACTGCTCCATTTTCTTCCTTCACCCGGCATTTTTTCTTATACGCTGCTTAGTCCAGCAGCATTACAACCAATGCCGCAATTCCCACTGCAATGGTAATCCCGCCGAACAAACAGCAGATTCTCCAGTAATTCTTCTGCTTTCCCTCATTTCCTTTATTCCGATAACTCATGATATAGGAAATAATGGCCATAATGGCAGAAATGCTCAGTGCTGTTCCCAGATAGTCCAACAATTTCATACTTTTCCTCCTGTATATATGCTTTTCCTGATTCCGCTCCGGCTCAGTTCAACCCCCGGAAGCCTTTCCCGATAATCTCACTGCTGTTGGTAATCATCATAAATGCGTCCGGCTGATTCCATTTAATGTAATTTCTGAGCTGAACTGCCTGACCCCTTTTCATAACTGTCAGAATCACATATTTTCTGTTATGGGTATACGTCCCCTCTGCCTGAAAAATCGTGGCGCTCCGCACAAGCTCTTCATGAATAAAATCGCAGATAGGTTCCGGGTCGTCGCAGACAATGGTAAAATACTTGCACAGATTGATATTCTCAATGGTGGTATCAATTACCAGGGATTTTGCCATCAGTCCGCAGAAAGAAAACAGGCCGGTCTGGGCGTCAAATATAAAGCAGGCTGCCACGGTAATCATCAAATCCACCAGGAACAGAGCTGTCCCGATGTTGACGGTACTGTGCTTTTTCAGCACCATGGCTATAATGTCCGTACCGCCGCCGCTGGCCCCGATATTAAATAAAATAGCGGAACTTAACGCCGGAAGGATAATGGCAAATATCAGTTCCAGTACCGGCTCATTCGTCATGGGGCGTGCCATGGGAAAATATTTCTCCAGCCCGCTCAGTCCCAGAGAAATCAGAATGCTCACATAAACGGTCCTGATGCCGAATTCACGTCCCAGCGCGACGAAGCCCACCACCAGCAGCGCCATATTGATGACAAAATTTATGGTGCCTGCACTGAGGGGCGTCACTGCGCTGAAAATAACCGCCATACCGGTGACTCCGCCAAAAGAAAAATTATTGGGGAATTTAAAAAAATGCACTCCCACCACCAGCAAAATTGCTGCGACTGTAATCATTGTATATTCAAATAACGCCAGCTTTACCTTATGTTGTTCCATAACCTCATACCTCTGCTCCTGTATCCTGCAAAAATCCTATTCCCCGTCTGTCTCTGGTTCCGGTGTCTCTCCGTCTGTCTCCGCTTCCGGCGTCTCTCCGTTTGTTTCATTTTCCGAAGTTTCATCTTCTGTTTCTGGTTCCGGTGTCTCTCCGTCCGCCTCAGTGTCTTCTGTATCCTCGTCCATCATTTCTTCCTCTTCCTGATAATATTCTTCCTGGGAAACTTCTTCCAGGTTTGCATTTTCACAGAGGAAATTTACCACTTTTTCCCGCACAATCTGCGTAATAATGCCGGCTTTTCCATAATCCGCTTCAAATTCTTCCACAGATTCATATTCATATTCTTCCGCCAGGGCTTTTGCTTCTTCCTGATAGCTGTCTTCTGTCACTGCAAGTCCTTCCTGGTCCGCAATGGCCTGAACCACAAGATACTCATTTGTCTGAGCTTCGGTTGCTTCTTCTACTGCACCTTCTCCCATTTCATCCAGAAATTCATCATATTCCATGCCCATCAGAGATGCATAAAACTGGTAGCCCTCCACGGTCTCATTATAAAAGAAATCATACAGCGCCTGAGGATAGCCTTCCACTTTTGCATTTTCCACAGCCAGTACAAGGGCGTCCTCACCTGCCGCCGAATCAGATTCCTCCTGAGCAGAAATCATTAAATCTGCATTTAAGTATTCCTCATATTCCGCTGTGGTATTATAATCTGAGACTTTTTTCACAAACTCATCATTGTATTCCGGAACAATGACTTCGCTGATTGTATTGATGGTCACCGTAAATTCCGCAGTCTTCCCGTTCAGCTCCGTATCCATTTCATTGTAATCCTCCGGAAAGGTTACCGGAAATGTAAATGCTTCTCCGGCATTTTTATCAACCAGATTTTTTTCAAACTCTTCCAGGAATTCTCCGGAGCCTATGACCAGATCAAAATCCTCTCCGGTTCCGCCGTCAAATGCTTCTCCGTCTATCACTCCGGTAAAATCAATATTGACGCTGTCCCCTTCCTGAGCCGCCCGATCTTTGATTTCCTTATACTCCGTATTTTCTTCCACCAGCTGCTGAATGGAAAATTCCACATCATCCCCGGACACCTCCGGTATGGGATACTTCACGTTCAGCCCTTTATACTCTCCCAGTTTCACATAATCTTCCGCTTTAAAATCCAGCACATCTTCCCCGGCTGTCTCTCCGGCGTCGTCTGATTCTTCTGTTTTTTCATCTTCTGTCTTCCTGGAAGCGCTGTCTTCCTGATTCTTTTTGCTGTTTCCGCAGCCGGTAAACACTGCCATTCCCAATAACAGCAGCAACGCTGCCAGATAACTTCTTTTTTTCATACTTTCCTCCATTTTTCTGCCTGTTCCGCAAAGGTTTCCTATTACAACAACGCTATTTTAACACAAGATTTTGAAAAAATCATGAAAATTGTAATTTTTTTGAAGAATTGAAAACAGCAAATCGTTCCTGGAGGTGTTAAGCGTACTTCCTGGTCAGCCGGTAACCAGACATGCAAAGGATTGATCTGTGAACAGAATGTGGACAAAATGAAACGGATATCCAATAAAAACTGCCGGAAGAAGAATTCCTGAAAAATTCCTTCTCCCGGCAGTCCTCGATTCAAAAATTTTAATTTCCCTGCGGTCCGCAGTAAGGAGCCAACTCCAGCCGCACAAACCAGCCCTGTTCATGGTCGCATACCGGACAGGTCATGGGTGCTTCTGTTCCTTCATACACATAGCCGCAGTTCAGGCACATCCATTTTGTCTCCACTTTGGACACAAATAACTGGTTTGCCTCCAGCAATCTGGCAAATTCTCCGAAACGGTCTCCGTGAATTTTCTCAATCTCCGCAATTTTGTGGAATTTTACAGCAGCTTTGCCAAAGCCTTCTTCCTGCGCTTTGTCCCCAAAATGCTGATACACGTCGTCATGTTCTTCATACTCGTTATGCTGGGCCATTTTCAGCAGTTCCGTCATATTAGGGCTTAAATCCACGGGATAGGTACCGTCAATTTCAATGGTCTCTCCCGCCAGTTCCTTCAGCTGATTGTAGAAAACTTCCGCATGTTCCTTTTCCTGGTCTGCAGTAAACCGGAATATTTTTTCAATCACATACAGCCCCTGCTGATGTGCCTGTCCGGCCGCAAAAGTATAGCGGTTTCTGGCCTGGCTTTCTCCGGCAAATGCGCGCATTAAATTTTTCATGGTTTCACTCTGCTTAAAATCTGTTGCCATAACTGTCTCCTGCCTTTCTTTCCATCCATTTTCCGGTGGACATTTACGCAGGTAGTATGTGCAGACATGGAAATTTTATGCAGGAACTGTCCATTAAATTTGCCTGGCCGCCCTGAAATACCGGTTCAGATTCCGCTCTGAAATACTGTCAGGCATTTGCCTGCTCCTGACGCTCAAATCCATGAATCCAGTCGGCTTTCAGAAAGTAAATCAAAAATATAATGGAGCTCAGGCTCCAGGTCAGAGGATAGGCCCAGAACACCGTGCGAATCACCGGAACCAGCTTCACCGCAACGGTAATATAGGTAATCCGAACCACACACCAGCACAGCAGCATAACCACCATGGGCACTATGGATTTCCCTGCGCCCCGGAAAATCCCCGCCAGGCAATGGGAAAATGCCAGCAGAAAATAAAAAAGCGTTACGGTTCTGGCCTGAGTGGTGCCAAACCGGATGACTGCCGGATTGCTGTCAAAAGCCTGAATCAGTGTGGGAATAAAAATATAAATACAGATTCCCACGATTTCCGCGGTAATGATGGAGCAGAAAATCCCGAATCTGGCTCCCTTTCTGGCACGCTCATACTCTCTGGCTCCCAGATTCTGGCTGATAAAGGTAGTCAGCGAAAGGGCAAAACAGGTGATGGGCAGAAAGCCAAAGCCCTCAATCTTGGAATATGCGCCGCAGCCTGCCACAGCAGTCATGCCAAAAACATTGATATTGGACTGAACCACCACATTGGCCAGCGCGATAATGGAATTCTGTACTCCTGCCGGAAGTCCGTTGGAAATAATCTGGCGCATCATCCTTCCGTCAAACCTGATTTTACTCAGTTCAATCCGGTATTCTTCCTTTGTCCTCATCAGCCGTACCAGACACAGAAAAGCACTGAAAAACTGTGAAATAATGGTAGCAGCTCCCGCAGCTCCCACTCCCATGTCCAGCACCGCAATAAACAGAAGATCCAGCACAATATTGGTAACAGAAGAAATAATCAGATAAATCAGCGGATGTCTGCTGTCTCCCACAGACTGCAGAATTCCCACAAAAACATTGTACATGACAAACCCTAAAGACCCGGCAAAATAAATTCTGAAATACAAAACAGAATTGGGGAACACCGTTTCCGGCGTCCCCATCCATGTCAGAATCTGAGGCGTAATCAAGACTCCTGCAACCGTCAGAAACACACCCGCCGCCAGGCCAAAGGCCACCAGCGTATGGACTGCCGCAGATACTTCCTCTGCCCTCCTGGCCCCGTAATAACGGGCAATGACCACACCTGCTCCCATGGCAATCCCGCTGAAAAAACCTACCATCAGAAAAATCAGGTTCCCGGAGGAGCTGACTGCCGCAAGGGCATCGCTGCCTATAAAATTTCCTACAATCAGGGAATCTGCCGTATTATAAAGCTGCTGAAACAGGTTGCCCAGAAAAATCGGTATGGCAAAAGCGATAATCTTTTTCCAGATACTCCCTTCTGTCAGCAGCGTAGATGTTTTGTTCTGCATACGAATGATTCCCCCTCCTGTCTAAGATATTACAATTCCGCAGGAACCCCGCATTTTCAGAGGACATTCATAAGCACTCTGGGAACCGTTGGTGTCTATGTAGGAAATAGGACATTTCCTGCAGTCTCCTACGGTAAATTCTTCCGAAACCTCGAATTCCAGCACTGCCTTTTTCTTCCCGTGGGGAGATTCCTTCTGATTGATGTTTTTCCAGCTTAAAATCTGGCTGCAGCCTCCGCATTTGTCCATACCCAGAGATACCATTCTGCCGCAGGTAGGGCAGGAATAATACATTTGGTCCATGGAGCCTCTCTGCTCCACCACTTCCGCCGGAAACTGTCGAATTAACTGTGCTCTGATATCATCCTTATCCATAATTTTCCTCCTTTTAACTGATATACTGATCCAGCTGGTGGGATACCTCCAATACACTGCCTAACAGAGATTTGGCATGTTCCGCATTGTCCAGGTTCTGCACGCTCAAATCTGCCGCCTGTACGGAGGAAGCTGTCACTTCCTGCGTGGTGGCGGAAAGGTGCATGATATTCTCCACTATCTGGTTATTTGCCTCTGACAGACTGCCCAGCATCTGGTCTATCTGAGCAATGTCCTCAGTCAGAATATTTACATTTCCATTCATTTTGTCAAAACTTTCGGAAGCCTGTTCAATCATCTTCTCCTGGTACTGCGCTGCATCCACAGACCTGGACACCGCCCCTGCCGCGGCCTGGGCGTCTTCTGACAGCTCATTGAGGATAGACGCTATGCTTTCCGTTTCTTCTTTGGTCCGCTCCGCAAGCTGGCGGATTTCATCTGCCACCACTGCAAATCCTCTGCCGGCTTCCCCCGCCCTGGCACTTTCGATAGACGCATTCAGAGCCAGCAGATTGGTCTGGCTGGAAATTTCAAAAATAGTATCCGTAATGGTTTTTACCGCTTCGGTGCGCTCCTGCAGTTTCTGCATGGACGCCGCCACTTCGCCGTTGGTGCCTGCAATCACATCAGACTGCTGCTTCAGATGATGCATAATCTCCAGACTCTGGCTGTTTAATGCTTCCGACTGTTTTGCCACCTGCACCATATTTTCCGAATGCTCCAGCGTGGTTCCGATGGAATCCTGAATATTCCGGGTCTGGATGGTCTGGGTCTGAATATTCTCCGCTGTGCTCTGGTTACTGTCGGAAATATCCTTCATGGCGCCGTTTACAATTTCTGTGGAAGCGTTCAGTTCATTTACAATCTGCACCACTTCTTCAGTGCCTTTCCGCACTTCTTCCGCCACTTCCAGTACATTTTCCATTACCTTTTTCTGGCTTTCCTGCTCCCGCGTCAGGCTGTGCCTGGTGTCATGGTTAAATTTCTCCGCAAGCTGGGCCGTATAATAAATCAGGAACAGCATAACCGCTATGGCAACCGTAGCCCAGACCTGCTCCTGGGCTGCCTTTCCCTCATAAGTATGCGCAATCAGAATTTTATAGACCGTAATTCCCACATTCAGCATAAAACATGCAATACAGGATATAGCCGAAAATTTCCGGTTAAAAAACAGGATACAGGCGATATATGGAATCGCAGCCATAAACCGGACAAAAGAATCATCAAATGCCAGGGACATAAAAAACGCCACAATAAAGAGTCCCACAAACGTAAGATAACGGACATTGACGCCGTCAGGATCCCGTTTATTCCAGAACAGAGAAACCCCTGTAACCGCCATCACAATCACGGTAATGGTTCCGGCAAACCCCGTGGTCCGTTCTCCCTGCGCACAGGAAATCCAGACAAGGCACAGAATAAAGAAATAAAAAATCATATTACCAAAGGTCAGGAAATGATTTGCCCGTTTAATCTGATCTTCCTTCTTCGCATATGGATACTTTTTTCTTACACGTTCTTCCACAATCTCACCTTCCTTAAAAAATTTTTGCATATTTCTGTATGATTATAGCATATTTTAAGGAAAATTTAAATAATCTGTTCAAAATTAGCATAATATTGCTACAAAAAAACCGCGTTTCTTATTCTATATAACCCAAAAACACGTTCCCGGCTTCTTCAAACATGGTGTTGCTGTCCTGTCTTCCCATTTTACGCACCACATTCAAATCCGGATAATACAGAAGAGTGTTATGTTCGTCATAGCCCACAATCAGCACCGCTCCCTGTTCTACCATGGCGAATACGGGAGTATTCAGGTTTACATAATATAATACCTGTTCTACCCCGCAGCCGGTCAGATCAATCACCTTTCTGCCGTTTAATGCTTCCTCCAGTATCTGTCTGGGCGTCTCTCCCTGAGCAACCAGGTCATCCACGTCGATATTAATTTCTTCCGTTCTCAGCAGATACGTCAGGCAGCGGGAAGCCGGATTGTCGCTTACTCCTGCCAGATCCACCGTACCCGGTCCGATGGCAGGCTGGACGCTTTTCCGGCCCCTCTGCCAGATATACTTCTGTTCCTGGCCGATTACCACGCCCATGGACTGGTCGGCAGAAATAATGGCTTCCTTCAGGGAAGGCGTGGAGAGAAGGATTTTCCCGCCGCTGTATACGTAATAGGTTTCCTGCTCACTGCCTGAATCCAGCTTTACAACTCTTTTTTCTTTCAGCACCACTTCCTTCGGCACCACCACCTGAGGCTGTCTTGCCGTTTCCTCCGAAGACGCTCCAAGAACAATCCGTACCTGGCACTGCTTTTTCTCAGTCTGGGTGGTTTCCAGAATAATTTTCCTGGAAGACTCCAGCTGCTGATTCTTTATCGTATCCTGCTCCACACTCTCATAGCCTGTTTCCGTGCGGATTTCCCTGTCCAGGAAAATGGTTTCCTGTTCCACATATGCTTTTGACACATAATATCCGCTTTTCTGGTAATCTTTAATCACCTGAGATTTTTTATCCACAATCACAATCCGGTACATGGGAATTCTGGTATTCCCGGCGGCATCTGTGACAATATCTTCTTTTCTGGCGGCTCCGTACACAAAATCGCTTTCCACGAATCCCACAGGTTTCAGATATTCTCCTTCATCCCCCTCAATGGTACGGCTTTCCTCCCCTTCCAAATCCATAATTTTCAATGTATGGGCCTGGTTCTGTTCCCCTTTTTCCTGCCAGGCAATATAGCGTCCGTCCTCGGACACCGCATAACTTCCCGTTTTCAGCCCTTCCATCACCTGTCTGGCGTCTCTGGCCGCAAGGTCAATGCGGTACAGCACGTCATCGGCCAGCAGATAGAAAATATTGCCGTCGCTTACATAGAAAAGATTTCCCCATTCCGCTTTCAGCATCTCCGGAGATTTGTAATAGGGAATAAACAGTTCTTCTTCGATGGTATTTCCCACGCTGTCATAGTGAAATACGCAGATTCCCGTCTGCCCCTCATGGAGCCCCCGGTTCATATATCCGTACACTACAAAATCCATGCTTCCCGTCTCATCAATTTTCATAATCTGAATCTGATGTGCGGAATGGTTCTCCCGGTCGGAAATTCCTTCCGGGCTGCGGAAGCTGTACACCTGGGAAAGGCTGTTTCTGTCGCTGTTGTAACTCCACAGTTCTCCCTCCTGAACAAAGGCAATGATATTCCCTTTTTCATTTGTCATATGCTCCACATCGGAAGACCGAATCCCCAGAAGCATTTTATTCCGCTCCACCCTTCCGTTTTCTCCCCGGAAAATCTGATTCATGGTACGCTCAAAATTGAGCAGATACATGCGGCCTGCCTGCTGGTCATAGCGGACCCTGTAATATTCTTCCACGTTATAATATTCCACTTCCCCGTTCTCTCCTGCGGCTGTCAGCACATAGGGAAGGATAATGGTATTGTAGGAGCTGCCCATTTCTTTAACGGAAGGTACCGGCTGTTCCAGGCGCTCTCCCTCAAAATCCGCCCAACTTACCTGCCGCAGGCTGGAGTGGATGGTCACTTTCTGCAAAGTGGTATTGTCCCCCATACTGTCCGGCTCCAGGTAAGTGGCAAGGTTGTCCGCATACTCCTTATCAAAGGTCTGGTCATGGAAATCTTTTACAAACTCCAGGGATTCCCCGATATAACAGTCGCTTTCTCTGGCAATTCTGGTGTAGTAATACACCTGCTTTTCCTGGTATTTTACAGAGAGCACCAGCATATACTCCGTATCTTCTTCCAGAATATTCTGGAACTGCAGAGACAGATGTATTTCACCGTTTTTTTCCGAAAAATCAGCCAGATTTCCATTTTCAATCAGCCGCTCCATATTCATGGTACGCACTTCATAGGCCACTTCGTCAATCTGATTCTGGCATGTTTTTATCACCACAGGCAGGGACAGTTCCTTACCCAGAGGAGTGATGGTATCGCGCATTCCTGTTCCGTCCCTTTCGGATGTGTATCCGTACAGCTCATTGATTCTGGTATCTTCCCGCTGTAAATACACCACAGGCAGGGTGGCCGGGGCCATTTCCGATGTCATATCCATACTGTCCTGATGGCTGAACAGCCCTGTAATTCCGACGGTTACACAAAAAACCAATATTAATACAACTGTCTTTATCAAGCCTTTACGCATTCTGTTTGTCTCCCTTTCCATCCTGCAGTACAGCCAGTGTGGGCTCTGCGTGCAGAAATTCCATTACTTCCCGGTATCCCCTGCTGTCTTTTGCCTTTCCTTTTTTCACCGCGCGAATCAGGATATTTTTGGGCGTATGCTCCATATCAATAAATTCCAGAATCTGCACCTGATAGCCCCTGCTCTCCAGAATCTGCCCTCTGAGGGCGTCGGTAATCAATGCTGCCATCCGCTCTCTGATCAGGCCGTAGCCCAGCACCGGGGCCAGTAAATCATTCCGTATCTGGCGGTTCAGCTCGTGCTGGCAGCAGGGTACGGACAGAATTACCCTGGCGCCCCAGCGAATGGCCCGGTCCAGCGCATAATCGGTGGCTGTGTCGCAGGCATGGAGGGTAACTACCATGTCCACCTGGGTTACTCCTTCATAACCGGCAATATCCCCCACCTGAAATTCCAGTCCGTCGTATCCGTATTTTTCCGCCAGGCTGCTGCATGTCTCAATGACATCTCGTTTCAAATCCAGTCCGATAATATGCACCTGATATCCTTTTAATTCTTTCAGATAATGGTACATGGCAAAGGTCAGATAGGATTTGCCGCAGCCAAAATCCAGGATGGTCACTTCCCGGTCCTGGGGAAGCTGCGGCAGTATATCTTCAATAAACTCCAGAAAACGGTTAATCTGGCGAAATTTATCATATCTGGATTTAATAATCTTTCCTTCTTTTGTCTGCACGCCCAAATCCACCAGAAAATCCACTTTCCGCTCCGAATCCAGAATATAGTTCTTCTTCCTGTTATGGGCCAAATCCGTCTGTTTATGTCCCGGTATACAGTCCGGACAGCCGCCCTGCTGTTCTCCGGGCATTCTGCCGGCAGGACAGGCTTTTTCCTTTATGGTAATTTTTCCCTTTTTACTCACCAGCACAGTAGCCTGTCCCTGCTGAGAAGTCAGAGCAAACTGGCGGTATTCTGTGATTTGTTTCTCAATCTCTGCGGCTGCTTCCTCCATGGAATAATTCCTGTGGAAGACTTTCTGCTCCCGATATTCGCTGGCCTGGAATACCAGGCTGTTTTTTATCAGAACCGGACGGAAAACGATTCTGGCGGCGCTTTCCCGGCGGCGGGGGCCGCTGATAACCGCGTGAACAAGCTGTTCGTTAAAATATTTTTCCAGTAACTGGTGCAATTCAATCATAATGGGCCTTTCTCAATTTCAGTAACCATCTCTTCCGGCTCTGTATTTATCAAACATTATACACATTACTCCTGAAAGGTCAATCCTTTTTAAAAAGAACTCCCCGCAAAACTTACACAGTCCCGCAGGGAGTCTCCTTTCAGATACATGCAGCTCTGTGCACGTCTACCACCAGCGGCGGCAGCGTTTATGGCGGCATCTTCTCTGATACATCTCGTTAAACAGCAATACCTCTATCAGATTCTGCAGACCATTATTCCCCTGAGGCGGCCTGCCCGGAGGCGGTGGCGGCGGTCCCCAGCCCGGCCCCGGAGGCGGTGGCGGCGGTCCCCAGCCCGGTCCTGGCGGCGGCCCCGGAGGCCTTCTCTGTTCCACCATGCGGCCTTCTAACGGAAGTTCCTCGGCCTGCATATCGTCTGTTTCGTACTGTTCTGCCTCGTAAGGACCTGCCTCAAAGCTCTGGATATTCATCTGGCCGCCTGTGGCCCCGTCATAAATCCGGTTCACAATCTGCCGGAGCATGAGTTTATCCGGATATTCGTCGAACATCAGGCTGCCTTCATATTCCATCTTGTCGCATTCTTCTTCTACCAGCGCCTGGATGGATTTTACTTCTTTGGGATACATGTCTTTTAATTTCTGCATATCTTTTTCATATTCCAGTTCTTCCAGATATACATTCTGCATGGGATATGCCATGTAAAAAGGCATTTTGGGCATATTCCTGTCCGGCATCCGGTAAAACATTTCCTGTCTATAATCCACTGCTTTACTCCCATTTTTTCTGTCTCTATACTATATGCCCCGCTTCCGGTTGTGCTACACCGGATTGTCTGTTTCTTCCACAATAACACATTTGACGATATTTTTCTACTTTGCTATACTTATGATAACAGTTCGGCCCCGGCCTGTCCGGTGTAAACCGTGCCGGCATACATGAGTACACGACCCATACCGTGGTTATGGGCAAGGCGGCTGCTATCAGGCTGTTAATTTAATGACAATTCACAGAACGGAGGAAATTATGAAAGACACCAGTGCTATTCTTCTGGTCAGTTTCGGCACCAGCTATGCGGACAGCAGAAGGAAAACAATTGATAAAATACTGGAAAGAACTGCAGAAACCTTTCCGGACTATAAGATTTATCAGGCATGGACCAGCAAAATGATTCTTAAAATCCTGAGAGAGCGGGATAATCTCATCATTCCCACCATTGAGGAAGCCATGGCCGGACTGCAGGAAGACAACATTCGGACACTGATTGTACAGCCCACCCATTTCATCAACGGACTGGAAAATGAGCTTATGACGGAACTGGTCCGGCAGCATACTTCTTCCGAGCTGGACGTCCGGTTCGGCGCTCCTCTGCTCAGCAGCACCCAGGACCAGCAGCACGTCCTTCAGGCACTGTTCCGGGAATTTTCCTGGCTACCGGAGGAAGAAGCGCTGGTATTTATGGGACACGGCACCACCCATTACGCCAACTCCGTGTACGCCGCCCTGGATTACATGATGAAAGATATGGGGCACCGCAACTTTTTTATGGGAACAGTGGAGTCTTATCCCGATCTTGATACTTTAATCCGGCAGGTAGCCCGCACCAATGCAAAAAAAGTCCATCTTGCGCCTTTTATGCTGGTGGCAGGAGACCATGCCAACCGGGATATGGCCGGTTCAGAGCCGGATTCCTGGAAGTCCCTGTTTGAAGCCGCAGGATACGAGGTGGAATGCCATCTGCGGGGACTGGGAGAATATAAGGCTATTCAGGATATTTACCTGAAACACCTCCAGGCAGCAATTGAGGGACAGCAGCCTCATTTTTTCCAGTAGGTATTTCCCTTCCGCGCCATAATTCCCTCGGAAATCATATCTCTGCGGATGGTACAGAAATCCTCGTGGAACCGGGCAATCAGCTCATTGATTTCCTTTTCTTCATATATTCTGCCGGGCTCAAACTGCCCGGCAATTTCTTCCAGACAAATCCGTTCTTTTTTCCGCTGAGCAGGAATGGATTTCAGCCTGCCATATTCAAAAAATGCGGAAATTACTTTCCTGCGGTAAGCCTCCTCCCGTTGTTTCTGTTCCTGTATCTCGTCCGATTCTTCTTTGATGATATCCAGAATATTGGCCATGAACACTTCCTGACGGATGGAATACATGGTATAATACTGCTCTTTGTAAGAAGTTACTGCTTTCACATCCTCCAGCTTTTTCAGATGAAAGGAAATCGTCGCAGGGGTAAGGCCGAGACGCTCTGCCAGACGCTCCACGTACATGTCTTCCTGTATCAGGGATTTCAGAATCTGCAGCCGGGACTTGTCCGCCAGGCATTTAAACAGTTTTACCGCATCGGTTTCCATCATTGTCCCGCCCTCCATAATTTATTAAATTTTTCTTTAATTTCTTCTATAGTTTCCAGTTTAATCGTTTCTGTCACAATCTTCTCCACATCCTCATGCTGTTTTGCTTTCTCTTTTGAAATCTTCCAGTTCGTCAGGGTCTCTTCCAGCTTTGCCAGATATTTTTCCCTTAACTGCTCTCCCGATTCCTGCCTGCTTATGACTTCAAAAACTGTTTTGCAGATACCATAGATATTAATTCTGATTTTCATCAGATTGGCCTCGTCCTTCCGGTGAGTAGCTGCCAGCTCCCCTTCTTCCCGACGGAGTTTTTCCACAGAATCATCCAGATATTTCAGATATTCGTTCATTGTTTTCCTGCCTCCCTGTTTTAATTTTATATTTATCTAATCAGATATGGACACTATACCACCTACTCAGGAAGATGTCAATATCCATTTTGATATTTATCTAATTACTTGTCTTCCAAGAAAGAATCCTGCTTTGCAGGATTCTCCGCGTGCGAGCGGATTGCGCAGCAATAGACTTCCTCTCCACGAGCTGCGCATCCCACCCGAAGGGCTTTATCTTACAGGAAGACACTTTCACGCTTTACCATGACAAAGTCTTTCCTGTAAGATAAAACAAAAGCCCCCGGAAGGCCCAAACCCTCCGGGGACTTTTGCTTTATTATTAAATACAGATTTAATATACAAAAACTGCTACGCCGAATGCCGGCAGGGGATATGCAAAGGAGAACGGACGGTTATCGCATTCCTCCTTTTCCGCTTTGTACACCAGCGGACGCTTTTCGCCCTCTCCGCCGTATTTCTTATCATCGCTGTTAAAAATCAGCTTATACTGCTTTTTCAGCGGCACTCCTACACGGTAATCTTCCCGCGCTACCGGTGTAAAGTTGCATACAAACAGCAGGTTATTTTTACCGCTGCGGCTCTTTCTCACAAAACTGAAAATGCTTCTGAAATTATCGTCCGCATTAATCCACTCAAAGTTATCAAACCGGGTATCTGCTTCGTACATGGCCGGATATTTGGTGTAAATGTGGAGCAAATCTTTTACATAAGTCTGAAGCTGAAGATGTTCCGGTTCTTCCAGCAGGAACCAGTCAAGTTCCCGTTCCTCGCTCCATTCCCGGAGCTGGCCGAATTCCTGTCCCATAAACAGCAGTTTTTTGCCGGGATGGCCCATCATAAATCCATATCCTGCTTTCAGATTGGCAAATTTCTCTTTTCCTTCCCCTGGCATTTTGTTAATCATGGAGCACTTCAAATGTACCACCTCGTCATGAGACAGCACCAGAATATAATTTTCACTGTGGTTGTAGCTCATGGCAAAGGTCATCCGGTTATGATTGTCTTTCCGGAAATATGGGTCAAGTTTCATGTAATCCAGGAAATCATGCATCCAGCCCATATTCCATTTATAACTGAAATTCAGGCCGTCATCTTCCACTTTTCCGGTCACTCTGGGCCATGCGGTAGATTCCTCCGCAATCATAACGGTTCCTGGATTTCTTCCCAGAATCAGCGTATTGATATGTTTGAAAAATTCGATTGCTTCCAGATTGTGGTTGCCGCCGTATTTATTGGCTACCCACTGGCCGTCCTGTTTGCCATAATCCAGATACAGCATGGAAGCCACTGCATCCACCCGCAGGCCATCCACATGATAATGCTCAATCCACATCAGCGCACTGCCAATGAGGAAATTCTTCACTTCATTTTTACCGTAATCAAAAATCTTGGTACCCCAGTCGGGATGTTCTCCCTTTTTCGGGTCTGCATATTCATAAAGGCAGGTGCCGTCAAATTCTGCCATACCGTGGGCATCTCTGGGGAAATGAGCCGGAACCCAGTCCAGAATCACGCCGATTCCATGTTTGTGCAGATAATCTACCAGGTAAGCGAAATCCTCCGGCGTTCCATACCGGGAAGTGGGAGCGTAATAACCGGTTACCTGATAGCCCCAGGAACCGTCAAAGGGATATTCTGAAATTCCCATCAGCTCCACATGGGTATATCCCATTTCCTTTACATACTCTGTGAGCCTTACCGCCAGTTCCCGGTAAGTGTAAAATCCTTCATCTTCCCTGCCCGGATGACGCATCCAGGAGCCGGGATGTACTTCATAAATGGCCATGGGCTGTGTATGCACATCTTTGCACGCCGCGCGCTTTTCCATCCATTTGCTGTCTGTCCACTTAAAGGCATTGATATCTGCCACTGCGGAAGCATTTCCCGGCCGCAGTTCCGCATAATTTGCAAAAGGGTCTGCCTTGTAGAGCTTTCTGCCGTCCGGAGTTTCAATATAGAATTTATACAAAGCCCCCAGCTGCACCCCAGGAATAAACAACTCATAGATTCCCATAGGCTCCAGACGGGTCATTTCATTTGCGTCCTCTTTCCACTCATTAAAATCTCCTATTACGGAAACTTTTGCCGCGTTGGGCGCCCACACTGCAAAATACACACCTTTTTTCCCTTTTTCCGTAACGGGATGTGCGCCCAGTTTCTTATAAATATCATAATGTGTTGCCTGTCCAAAATAGTACATATCCAAATCTGAAAAACGTTCCATCACTATCACTCCTGTTTCCAATATTTTATTCCTCAAAGTCTTTTTCTCTCAGATAGAGATATCCTTCGGGGCTGAACTTCTTTCCGCCAAATAATTTTTTCAATCCACCTCTTTCCGCACTGCTGATGGCCATATCCACAATTTCTTTCACTTCCGTCAATGTTGTGGCCTCATCCAGTTTCTGTATGTTGCTGATACGGTTGTAAAGTGCTAATATCCCCATATCATCAATTTCACATTCCTGCTCCTCTGCATATGCCTTTGCAAATTCCACCAGTTCATCGCTGGTAAACACAGGTATTTTTATCCGCTCTGTAAATTTTTTTGCAAAATTCACATCCTGGCTTAACACCTTCTCAATTCCTTTTCTGGTATCCTCCAGAATAAACAGAAGCCCGTCCGTATTCTGCTCCATCAAAAGAGAAAGTCTTGTGGCTGTTTCCGGAGATATTTCTCCTGCTTTTTCTATAATCAGATAGCCCCCTGCTATTTTTTTCAGCAGTTGGCTCAAATCCTTCTGATTCAGGGATTCTCCTGTAATTTTTCCAACTTTTCCTGCAGGATGGCCTCCGCTTTTCTGCACTGCCTTAATAATATCCGTTGCCAGCACCGTCTTCCCGCTGCCCCGGCCGCCCATAATCAGAATATTTCCGCTGGCGGAACTGCTGTCTTTCCCTTTCCGGTGCAGAGCGCCCTCTAACACCTGGCAAAGCTGCTGCTCCATTCCGGTTACCGGAACAAAATAGGAAAAGATTTCTTTCTGTTCCTCACTCAGCTTCCGAACCGGTTCTTCGGCAGGTTCCAGACGAATCTCCGGAATCCCTTCATGCTCTCCGGGAGACGTTGTTTTCACAACGGGAATATAAGAAGTTTCTTCTTCCAGTTCTGTCCTTACTTCCGGAATAGCCATTTCTTCCGGCCCGATTCTCACTTCCGGAATCATCGGTTCCTCCGGCCTGGTTCTCATTTCCGGAATCATCGGTTCCTCCGGCTCGGTTCTCACTTCCGGAATGGCCATTTCCTCCGGCCCGGTTCTCACTTCCGGAACCGGTACAGCTATCTCTTTTGCCTCCATCCCTGCTTCTGCAACCGGCTTTAGCGGTACCTGATTTTTCTCCTCCCTGGCCGCCTTTGCCGCCTGAAATACAGAGGCCAGATATCGTTCCGCATCTTTTTTCTCCGCTGCAGCCTCCGGAATCTCCACAGCTTCCAGGTTTTCTGCCGCAGGAATCCGGGGTTCTTCTTCCGGAATCGGAGATTTTTCTTCCGGAATTCGGGGTTCTTCTTCCGGAACCGGAGATTTTTCTTCCTGAATTCGGGGTTCTTCTTCCGGAATCCAGGGTTCCTCCATATTCAGGGGCAACTCCTGCACTTCTGTTTCCGGATGTGCTGCCGGCTCCAAAACTGCTCCCGGCACTTCTGCTTCCGGATGTACTGCCGGCTCCAGGACTGCTCCCGGCACTTCCGAAACCTGAGACAGTTCCGGCACTTCTGAAACCTGAGACAGTTCCGTATCCGGAATCGTCTGCGGCAGTTCAGGATACGATTCCGCTATCTCCGAAATTTCTTCCTGCACATATGCCTGTTCCGGCACTTCTGAAAATGTCTCCTGGGGATACATCTGCTCCGGGATTTCCGAAAATGTCTCCTGGGAATACATCTGCTCCGGAATTTCCGCCTCCGGATATGTCCCCTGCATGGAATACTCCGGCATATTCTCAGGGTAGCCCTCAGTTACTTCCGGCTCCGGCATATTCTCAGGGTAGTCCCCTGGCACAGCTTCTTCCGTCATGCCCTGTTCTTCCGGTTCAAATCCTTCTGTATTCTGCAGATAACGCTCTGCAAGCAATTCCTGGGGAGACACCCCTGCATTCAGTCTGGGAATGATCTGATTCAGCCGTTCCATCAGTTCTTCCGCCTCCTGCAATGCCCGCGCCTTTGCAGATTCCAGCCTCCGCTGCTGGGCAACCGCCATGGCTGCTTCCGCCGCACGTCTTGTCTTCTCCCATTCTGTCAGAACATCTTCAATATTAATCTGCCCGTTTATCTGGGGTTCGTGCCAGCCTCCGCCGGGAACGGAAAGGCTTATCTGCCCGTCCCGGTCTTCTGCCAGCATTTCCTGAAAATCATTTTTCAGAGAACCGTCAATTTCCTCATCGGTCTCAATATGGCCATACCGTTCTTCTTCCGGTACCGGTTCTTCCTGTTCCTGAGACACCTGCAGATATGGAATTTCCTCCACCATTTTCTTGATATTATCCATAGTATCTGTAACGGTTTCTCTGGTGTCGGCATCCAGAATCTGCTGCATACTCTTCGCCAGTTCTTCCTGCAGGTTCAGCGTGTTAAACCGCCCGGTGTTGGAAGTAATATCCGGTATCGGCACCGCTTCCTGAACAATCTCCTCTGATTCGGGCTGTTCTGCCGCTTCTTCCACCGGTTCCCCCCGGCTCATCTTGAACTGGCGGTACTTCTCTTCCTGATACTTATTCAAAGGCTGGTACAGCATTTTCAGCTCCAGCGCTTTCTCCACATATTTTCCATCCCCAAACCAGAGTACCAGGTCGTCGCAGACTTCCACGCACCGCTCGCTGTTCCCGGAACGATGGTACAGATAGGCCAGTTCAAAGGCCCATTCTTCCTTATACTCCCTGTCTTTGAATTCTTCCAGTATATCTATCAGCTCCGGCAGAGAAGCCCCTTCCAGCTTCGCAATCTGGTAACGGAGCACATATTTCAGATTATCCTGTGGGGCCACCTCCAGAAATTCCTCGTAATATTCTTTCGCTTCTTCCAGTCTGCCCATCTTCATGGCAACCAGCGCCAGCCGGTAAATAATATTTCTTCCTACGGTCGCCCTGTCATAGGCCATGAGAAGAATCTCATGACTGTTCTCGTACTGTTTATTTCTGTCATATATTTCGCCAACCATACAAAGGGTTGCCGCACTCTTTACTTTCCTCCAGTTAATGGTATCTGCAATCTCCGCTGCTGTCCGGTAATCCTTTTCCTGTACCAGATTCCTTAACTGTTCCAGCTTGAGCTTATATTCGTATTTATCCAACGGTTTCACCTCAAATTTATCAAAAAGGTATAAAACTCCTGATTATCAGCCTGTTCCTTGCATTCTACCATATTTCACCCATAAATGTCAAAGTCAAATACTCCGCCTGCGGGGCGAGTGCGCATCTTAATTTGTTTCTACAGGAAGGCACTTTCATACTTTAGCGTGACAAGGTCTTTCCTGATAGAAGCAAAAAAACAGAAGCGCCCCTCAGGGTACTTCTGTTTTTTATGAAAAATTACCGGACTTTCAGAACAGGGACAGATCTTATGGTCTGTCTGCCTTATTTTTTTCATCCCTGTTCTCTTTTTTCGATTCCCTCAGCTTTCTCTGCTTTTTCACCGAATCTTCTTCCGGGAAACAAATCAGCCTGTTGGTTGCAGGGTCCAGCCGTTCCGCCCTGATATAACTCTCCGTATCCCTGGGAAGCTGCTTTTTCTTCAGGACCCAGGACAGAATATTTTTAATCACATAGAAAATCACCGCAAATACCGGAACACCGATAATCATGCCGGGAATACCGAAAATTCCGCCGAAGGTCAGAATGGCAAACACCACCCAGAAGGAAGATAATCCGGTGGAATCTCCCAGAATTTTTGGTCCGATGATATTTCCGTCTATCTGCTGAAGCACCACAATGAAAATAATAAAATACAGTCCTTTTATGGGATTTGCCAGCATAATCAGGATGGCGCTGGGCACTGCTCCAAGATAAGGCCCGAAAAAGGGAATTACATTTGTCACGCCTACAATTACGCTGACCAGCACCGTATAGGGCATTTTCATCAGATACAGGCAGGCAAAGCAGAGCAGTCCGATAATCAGAGAATCCAGGATTTTCCCGGAAATAAAGCCGCCGAATATTTCGTTGCTTTTATGGACGGTATGAATAATAGCGTTGGCTTTTTTAGCAGGAAAAACAGCATAAGTAATTTTCTTGCTCTGGCCGATAAAATCTTCTTTGCTCATCAGCACATAAATGGAAATAATAATGCCCACCACCACGTTAAACACCAGTTTTACGGCTATAATCACACCGGAAGTCAGTCCGGCAATGATATTCTTGGTCTGGGGAAGAAATTCTGTCTGTGCCCAGTTTTCAAAAAATTCCGTACCCTTTGTCAGTGCCGTTTCCAGATAACCGGAAATCTCGCTGTCCGAGCTTACATACTCGTTGAGCCAGTCCATAAAACTGTTGACCTGTCTGGGCAGAGTGCCAATCATGCCATTGATGCTCCGGTAAAGTTCCGGAATTACCATCTGCAGCAAAACGCCGATAATCACTGCCACAAACAGCAGCGCTCCTGCCACGCTTAAACCACGCACCATTTTGTCCGCTTTCTTCGGATTCTTCATTTTCTCCCGCATATAAGGCAGCAAATGGCGTTCCTCAAAATTCACAATCGGCGTCACCAGATATGCAAGAATCAGTCCGATAATGATGGGCTGCAGAATTACCATCATTTTATCCACAATTTTTGTAAATCCGTGATACCGGTAAATCAGAAAGAAAAATAAGATACTGGCCACAATGACCAGAAAGGAAGTCAGCCCCACAGCCATATAGGGCCTGATATTCCAGTTCGATTTTTCCTTTCTCTGTTTATTCTCCTGTTTGTCCAAAATAAAACTTCCTTTCTTCCCGCAGAGCCTCTCCTTTATTTCATCCGCCCCTGGACAGGCTCTCCGAAGCTGTCCTGCCCGGCGGACCGTTTTTGCAGCAGGCTATCCCTTATAATAATTAATCAGGCAGCCTTTTAAAATAATTGTGCGTTCATCTTCTGTCAGTTCACCCATGCCCAGGGTAAATTCTTTCAATTCTCCGTCTTTCACCACATAGGCCGGAATGTCCGTCTTCCTGTCCTCCACTGCCTGGCGGATATCCGGAATAAAAATATAATCTTCATTTGAGAAAGGCAATTCTCCCTCTGAAATCAGGAAGGGAAGCATACCCCAGTTAATCAGATTGGAGCGGTAGCGTTTCGTTGCATACTCGTTGGCGATATTCGCCCATCCCCCCAGCACCTTCTGGCAGGAGGCAGCCTGCTCCCTGGCGGAACCGTCTCCCGGTTTTACTGCAAAGATAGTGCTTCCAAATCCCAGCAGTCCGGCTTCTGCTTTTTCTCCAAAGGCTTTTTCCGGAAATACTCTGTGAATGGCTTCCATGACCGGCCCCAGTTCTTCCACTGCCTCTATGGGGCAGGTACCTGCTTCCAGCGCCTTCTGGGCCTTCTGAATCTCTTTGGCCCGTCCCACATAGGCGGGATCTTTTCTGGACAGGGTGAACTCTGCCAGACCCAGAGGGTTGGAGCGGTAGGAGGACGTCTCTCCGGAAGGAATCAGCTCGTCCGTGGTGGTAACCGGGTCATGAATCTCGGAAACCACTTTTAATACCATATTCTGAGGCAGTTCGCTCATGGCCGGCCAGTCTTTGATATTGGGGCCGAATTTGATTTCCTGTGCGGGATCTGCAACCCCTTTGCTGTCGAACACCCGGTTTGCATAAATTCTGCTGTCAAAATGATATTTCGGATTAGTGTAGTATACGTCCATATCGGTAGCTGCGGTAAGATATCCCTTATTTGCCGCTGTGGCTGCAATGGAACGGGCGTCCATCAGAGCCACGGAAGCAATCTGTCCGCTCTGGAGCTTGCTTCCTTCCCGGTTGGGGAAGTTCCTGGTGGAATGGCGGATGGAGAATCCGTTATTGCCCGGTGTATCTCCGGCGCCGAAACATGGCCCGCAGAAAGCCGTTTTCAGAATGGCGCCTGTTTCCATCAGTGTCTCTGCCGCACCTGTCTTCATCAGTTCCATATAAATGGGCATACTTGCCGGATATATACTCAGCGTAAACTCATCGGAACCAATGCTGGCTCCTTCCATAATATCCGCCGCCGCCGCAATATTTTCAAATCCGCCGCCGGCACAGCCCGCAATGATTCCCTGGTCCACATAGAGTTTCCCGTTCCGGACCTTATCTTTCAGAGTGAAATCCACCGCTCCGTCCAGACTCACCTGAGCTTTCTTCTCGCAGTCGTCCAGAATGTCCATAAGATTTGCATTTAATTCCTCAATGGTGTACGTATTACTGGGGTGGAAGGGCATGGCAATCATGGGCTTCACTTTACTCAAATCCACTTCTATCATGCCGTCGTAATAAACAGCCTGGCCGGGATTCAACTCCTTAAATTCTTCTTTCCGTCCATGAATTTCATAGAATTCCCGGATTGTGTCATCTGTTCTCCAGATAGACGACAGACATGTGGTTTCTGTAGTCATAACATCGATACCGATGCGGAAATCTGCGCTTAAGGATGATACGCCGGGGCCCACAAATTCCATCACTTTATTATTCACATAACCGTTGGCAAATACTTCTCCGATAATGGCAAGAGCCACATCCTGAGGGCCCACTCCCTTCTGAGGTTTTCCGGTAAGGTAAACTCCCACCACGCCCGGCATATTGATATCATAGGTTTTGTTCAGAAGCTGTTTTACCAGTTCTGGCCCTCCCTCTCCCATGGCCATGGTACCCAGCGCCCCATAACGGGTATGGGAATCGGAGCCCAGAATCATTTTGCCGCCTCCTGCCAGCATTTCTCTGGCATACTGGTGGATAACTGCCTGATGAGGCGGTACATAGACGCCGCCGTATTTTTTGGCGCAGCTCAGTCCGAACATGTGGTCGTCTTCGTTGATGGTCCCTCCCACTGCACACAGGGAATTGTGACAGTTGGTCAGTACATAGGGAACCGGAAATTTCTCCAGTCCGGAGGCCCGTGCAGTCTGAATAATACCCACAAAAGTAATATCGTGGGACGTCAGTTTATCAAATTTAATTTTTAATTTCTCCATATTTCCGGAAGTATTGTGGTCTGCCAGAATTCCATATGCAATGGTGCTTCCGGCTGCTTCCTCTCTGGTTACTTCCTTACCGGTTTCTTTCCGGATGGCTGCCGCTGCCTGGGGGCCGTCGTCAATCAGCGTGGTACCGTTGACCAGATAAACCCCTCCGTCGTGTAATTTTATCATATTATTTCCTCCTGAATGATAATAAAGAATCTTTCCTGCTGAATGATGAAAGAAGCCAATGGAAACCTCCATCGGCTTGCTTCTCCTTACTAAAGTATTATACGGGTCTGTTACTGAAATTGCAAGGTAATTTTATTTTGAAAGGCCCTGGCTTGTAACTATTCAGCCTTCGGTTTCATAGTTACTGAATCCGGCCTGTTCCAGTTTGCCTTCGGCAAAGAGGCCGGATTCTTCTCAACCATTACACATTCTCACGGACTTTGCAGCAGGCGCAAAGTCCTGGGCTGAACTGTTCCCTGACTTTCAAAGTATGGATGACCATGGGGCCCGCCAGCCGACAGGCTGTGCATAATGTGGGTTTATCTGCAAAAGAACTCTTTTATCTTCCGGTACAGCAGCTTCATTTCCACCGGTTTGGTCAGATATTCATTCATCCCGATACTGGCCGCATACCTGCTGTCCTCCTGTGAAGCATTGGCTGTCAGGGCCATAATAGGCACGGTACCGGCGTCCTCCCGGTTCAGACCCCGGATTTTTCTGGTGGCCGTCAGTCCGTCCATCACCGGCATACGGATATCCATCAGTATAAGACGGTACCAGCCCGGCCGGGAAGCCCTGAATTTTTCCAGAGCCACCAGACCATTTTCTGCGGCGTCCACCACCAGGTTCCAGCCTTCCAGAATGGTCTGCACAATCTCCAGATTGATATCATTATCCTCCACCACCAGCACCCGCTGGCCCTGAAATCCTTCCGGTTCCACCTCCGTTACTTCTGCTTCTCTCCGGGGAAATTCCTCTGTGATTTTAAAGGGAAGTTCCACCTCAAAAGTGGTTCCCTCCGCAATTTTGCTTTCAAACTCTATGGTACCGCCCATAAGCTGTACCAGATTTCTGGTAATGGAAAGGCCCAGACCGCTGCTCTCAAACACCCGCCCTTCCGTGGCATTTTCCTGCTCAAAGGGCTCAAACAGCACTTTCTGAAATTCCTCGCTCATTCCGATTCCATTGTCTTCCACCTGAATCTTAAGAACTGCCTGTTCTCCACTCTTTTCTGTCTGCCGGGCGGTCAGGGAAATACGTCCTTCCTCTCTGGTAAACTGTATCGCGTTACTCAGAAGATTCAGAAGAATCTGCTTCAAATGCATGGCGTCGCCCAGATAAGCCTCCGCCACATTCTCTTCAATGGAAATATGTAACTCCTGCTTCTTTTCCTGCACCTGCACGGTTATCATGGAAGTGATTTCCTGCATCAGTTCCCGGAATCGGAACTCCTTCTCCACAATGACCAGTTTCCCGCTTTCAATTCTGGACATATCCAGAATATCATTGATCATAGACAGCAGAAATCTGGCTGAAAGGCCTATTTTCTCCAGGCACTCTCCAACCTTTCCGGAATCCTCAGGGCTGGCGGAAGCAATGGCAGACATCCCCATAATGGCGTTGATAGGAGTACGAATGTCATGGGACATTCTGGAAATAAAGTCTGCTTTGACCCGGTTGGCACTTTTGGCTTCCTCCAGTGCTTTCTGCAGTTCCTGCTTCTTCTGCTCATCTTTATTCCGGATTGCATTGATATCACGGGCAAAAATCATAATACGGAAATCATTCTGATTCTCGGATACAAGCTGAATCAGGTTGGAATATCAGTGGCATTCCCCTCCTGTTTTCTCTCTCCGGTACTCAAAATACACCTGTTTTTCTTCTTCCAGCAGATGTTTCTGCAGGGTATACACCGACATGTTTTCAAGGTACTTTTCCCGGCATTCCGGGCAGACCTGTTCTTCCGCAATCTCCTCCACCAGTTCCCGGTAGCTCTTATCCATCAGTACTCTGGCCAGACCTGTATCCTCATACCGGAAATTATAAATTTCCCCGCGTACCAGATCCGCTTCGTAAATGTCGTCATACATGTTACGGATACTGATGGCAAATCGCTTGCTGACTTCCACCTGCTGCAGAACAGCATTCCGAATCTGTTCCTCCATGGCCTTTTGGTCGTCAATATTCCGGCTCAGAGAAATCTGCATAATATCCTCACTGTAAGGATTCTCAATACGGATAACATGGGTATCCGTCCAGTGGTAACTGCCGTCATCTCCCATCTGGAGGTGTTCCATGTATCTGGATCTCCCTCCCTCTCCGTACAGCTTCAGAAGACTGCTTCTGCTGAACTTCTCCACAAATGCCTCCTGGTAATCCGGATGCATGGTGGCTGCGCCGCTTTCTATCAGACTGTCAAAGGTTCCGGAAACAGGCGCGCAATGGCTGTCAAATCCTGCATACTCCACCATAAAATATGTATTTTGGGTAAGATTTACAGAAATTACCATGGTATAAATCTGAGATACTGCAATCTGCATCTGCTGCCTGCCAAGTTCTTTCTCCTGGTCCAGTTCTTCCATCATGTGATTGCTGATAGACACCAGACAGGCAGGAATCTCATCATTCCACATAATCTTTGTGGCAGACATATCCACAAATTTTCCAAAAGGCATGTCATAACTGGTTATGAAACTGCTCTCCCTCTCTCCCATAAGACATCCGGGACAGTTCCGGCAGCCGCAGTTCCATACGTCCTCACAAATATCTCCCAGTTGTATAAACGGCCTGATTTTCCTGAGCCGGTCATTCACGTATAAAATCTCATGGCTGTCCTGCGCCATGACAAAAACAGAAGCACCTGTTATATGATCCAGCACGTTTTCCATCTGGTTTTTCTTTTCCATAAAGTTTCCCATTCCTCGTATCATATGATGCGGAATCTGTGTGTTGGGGTACATCCGCCGCATTTTACTTTGTTACAAAAATATGATACTTACATTATAGAGCCTTTTTGCTGTTACTGCAATAAAAATTTATACTTCATTTTCTGAATCCGGCAGCCTCCGTACTTCTGGCTCCTGCTTAAAACGAATGGTGGCTTTAAACAAATCTCCGTCAAGATAGATTTCAAAGTTCCCTCCCATCAGGCCCGTCAGGCTTTTGGCAATGGAAAGGCCCAGGCCGCTGCCTTCCGTACTTCGGGAAATATCTCCCCGGATAAAACGCTCTGTCAGCTCATCCGCCTGTATGTTCAGGGGATTTTCCGAAATATTTTTGATGGAAAAGGACACTTCCTCCCCGTCTGCTTCCATATCCACATAGACCCGTGTATGTTCCATGGCATATTTTGCCACATTGTTGTAAAGATTTTCCAGAACACGCCAGATTCTTCGTCCATCCGCCATAATTACCACCGGCTCGCTGGGCAGTTTTGTGATTATGGTAAGGTTCCGGGCCTCGAATTTCTCATTGAACTCGCCCCCTGTCTGGTATACCAGCTCCACCAGATTAATCCGCTCCATTTCCAGCCTGATATTTCCGGAGCTGACCTTGGAGGCCTCCACCAGATCTTCGGTCAGCTGTTTCAGACGCTGGGATTTGCTGTCCAGCACCGCAATGTAATTCTGTACCCGCTCATTGGGCAGTTCCTCTCTTTTCAGCAAATCCACATAATTGATAATGGACGTGAGAGGCGTTTTAATATCATGGGAAACATTAGTTATTAAATCTGCCTTTAAGTGTTCGTTCCGCATACTGGCGTCCACTGCATGAAAGAGTCCGTCCCCGACAGCATTGACTGCTTCTGCCAGCCGCCGGTTATCTCCCGTCAGTTCTTCCAGGGCAATTTTGTACTCCAGATCTCCGTCGGAAATGTTCCGGATTCCTTCCAGAACCTTGTTGCGCTGAACGCCTTCCCGGATAATCAGCACGCCTTCCACTGCGCACAGCAGCAGGAAACACAGCGTTCCTCCTGTCAGCAGAGACTGGTCATAAGCATTGGCCAGCATAAGGGAAAAAATCAGAAAACATGCTGCCAGGTGCAGGCCAAACCAGAACAGCATCTTGGCAGAAGATTTTCTGGTTGTAAACAGCATTCTGATGCCTTTTGCAAACCAGTGCAGAATGCTGCTGCTCCAGAGAACGCCCGCCCGGATTCTCCGTATAAAGCTAAGATAAAAAATCAGCAGAAAAGCTGTGTTGAAAAATGTCAGCACCCCGAACATAATCAGCAGCCCGGCCATCTGGTCGCTGCCAAATCTTGCAAACACTTCTCCAATCATCACAATGCAGGCAATCCCTTCCAGAACTGCCAGAATATATAAAACTTCCGTGGGTATACGGTCAAACAGATTCAGATATACTTTTCCGCCTTCTTCCCGCCTGCCCGCCGCCATGCTGAGATAAATCAGCGCAATCAGGCACATAACCAGACTGACAACCATCCCCAGAATGCCGAGATATATCCAGGGATGCAGCCGGTTATATTCTGCTTTTGCATCCAGAAAACTGTCCTGATGGGGAAACGACGTATCCACGCTGATAAACAGTACGCTGCCTTTTCCTCCGTACCTGGGCTCCAGCCTGTTGTAAAATATATCCTCCATTCCTTTTACATTGGTTTTCAGACGGATATCATGTTCCTGATAAAAGAGGTATTTTCCCTTTTTTTCTCCGTATTCTTCCAGCTGCATATTGACAGGTTCTGAAATATTCGTGTAAATGACGTCTTCATTTCCCCGGCTGATCAGGTAGCTTACATTGGTGCCGTCTTCCGTCAGATTATACAGATTCAGGCATTTTTTATACTGGTTGACTTCCTCTCCGATATTGTCAAGGGTATATTCCAGTGCGGCATAGGCGCTGCACATCTGCTCCATGGAGTACCTGCCTTTGAGAAAACTGTCCCATATTCCCGTCCCTTCCAGCGGCAGGTAATCCTCATCCGGAAATTCATAACTGATATTCTTCTGCACGTAGGACATATCCATGCTGTTTAAAAGCAGGGCCAGTTCTTCTCCGTCCAGCTCATACAAATCGCCCGTCATAACTTTTCGGATAATCTTATCCATTTTTTCGGAAGTCTCCGAATCCTCTGCCATCTGTTCGGAGGAGGTCTCCGCCACATCCATTTCTGTGGACATACTCTGCCCCTGAAGTTCCCGCATTACCCTGTTCCGGGAAACACTGTCTGTTCCTGCGGCAGACATCTGATTCATTCCTGAAGAGGGTACGCTGTAAGAACCACCGTAATAATGTTCCACATTCCGAATAATCACATCCTGCAGTTCTCTGGTCATTTCTCCCAGACCGGAAACTGTGATTTCCTCACTCAACACGGAGTTGCCGTTTTTATAAATATTCCGTTTCTGGTAAATTTCCCCGTCCACCGTATAAGAAGAGCTGAATTCAAAATCCGATTTGCTGTATCCTCTTGACCATTCGGATAAATCTCCCAGATGATACCGGATTCTGCTCTGCCCTTTTTCTTTTTTCCCTGCAGTCTGCCCTGCCATCTCCCGGCTGTCATAATAACTTTGGATATCCACTTCTTTTTCGCTGTCATAACTTCCGTCTGTTTCGAATTTTCTCCGCAAATCCGTAAAATCCAGAATTTCTTCTGCTGTCTCCTGAAATTTGGAAGAAAAATAGCCGGAAGACTCAAAGGATTTGTCCTTTACCTCTCCCAGATACAGAATATCTTTCTGATACAGCACAGCCAGAATCAGAATAGACAGTACCAGTATCACCGAGAATACCTGCTCTGCTGCAATCGCTGCAATTTTCAGTCCGGCAGAATATCGAATCTTTGTCACTTCACCACCGCTTTCATTTCTATGACGCTATTTTGATTTCTCTATCTTATACCCCACGCCCCAGACTACTTTCAGATATCTGGGTTCCTTGGGATTTATCTCTATTTTTTCTCTGATATGACGTATATGTACCGCCACCGTATTATCTGCCCCGATAGCGTCCTCGTTCCAGATGCTTTCATAAATCTGGTTGATGGAAAATACTTTTCCCTGATTTTTCACCAGCAGCAGCAGAATATTGTATTCGATGGGGGTAAGTTTTACCGGTTCGTCGTCTACGGTTACTTCCTTCAGGTCATCATTAATTACCAGGCCTCCCACCTGATACACCCGTTTACTGCTTTCCGCCGCATTTCCCAGCTGAGTATAGCGCCGGAGCTGGGATTTCACCCGTGCCACCAGTTCCAGGGGATTAAAGGGCTTGGTCACATAGTCGTCCGCACCGATGTTCAGCCCCAGAATCTTGTCCGCATCTTCGGATTTGGCTGACAGAATGATTATGGGAATGCTGCTGTCCTCCCGGATTTTCAATGTGGCCCGTATGCCGTCCAGTCTGGGCATCATTACATCTATAATCAGAAGATGCACTTCGTGCTCTTTCAGTACCTGCAGGGCCTGCTCTCCGTCATAGGCTTTGAGAATACGGTATCCTTCCTGCTGCAGATATATCTCTATGGCATCTACAATTTCTCTGTCGTCATCACAAACCAGAATACTTTTCATTTCATTCGCCTCGCTTTTTTCATCCATTATACCCGCAGGAACGGAAAATGGCAAGATTCTCCGGCTGAACTCACACTTGCCTGTGATATTTGTTTTATTATATCAGCGGATTGTTAAATTACAGTTGGGAATTTTATTAAGATTTTTTGAAATTGGCCGCCGGCATAAGACTGGCAAAATGCCCGGCCGGCTCGTAAATGAGCGGCCTGAACACTTTGAGGGCCGGGACATTCCCCTGACCGGGAATATGATATTTTTCACCGGAAACGCGCCTCCTGCCTGAAAAGTTTTCAGTTCACAGGATTCAGGATTTTCTTCCAAACAGAAAATGGCGTTCCTTTTTTTCCTGAGGGTGCTGTTCTCCCCCTTCTTTTTCTTCTCTCCATTTAAAGTATTCTGCATCCAGATCCACATGTATTTCCGGCAGCAGGGATTCTCCATCCAAATCCCCGGCCGGAGCAGACTCCGGCGTTCCCCCGGTTTCTTCTGCTGCTGCGGCTTTCAGCTCCTTTAACTCTGCCTCTGCCAGAGCCGCAAGACCTGCGCCTGCCTGGGCCAGAATGTCCTCCACGTCTGTTTCCATGACGCTTTCTGACCGGGCTCCGGAAACAGGCTCGGACATATCCTCCACTTCCGGCTCTTTCGTCCGGTTTCGGGCTGCTCTGCGGCGCAGATTCTCCGCAAATTCTTTTCCGGTCACCCGAATCATGCTGTCAGATTCTTCCTTTTTATGTTCCGATTCCTCTGAACCGAAATCATAAGATTTGCCTGTACGCTCAAAATAAGCCTGATTGATTTTAATTTCAGGCTTCACAGCAGAATAGGATTTGCCTTCGTTGGGAATCCGTTTTTCCTTCTTCCCTTCCACCTGATGGCGGTGTTCCTGCTCTGCCTGTTTATTTACTTCCTGAATCAGCTTCACGTATTTGTCCGTATCGGCAAAGTCCCGGAGCTGTCCTGTGAGCTCTAACTGATTGCGCCGCACGCGTTCCCGATGCGCTTCCATCTCCGCATTCATTTTATGGAAAATATTCCGGACTTCGTGGCTGGCGTCATCCATAATATAGCAGATTCGATTAATGGCGTCATCCGTATACATAATCGAGGCCGCATAAATATCATCCGCATGTCTGCTGGCCTTCTGAACAATTTCTTCACCGCGCTTTTCACAGCGGCGCTCTGCCATTTCATGCTTCTGGGATGTGACCTCATACTGGTCCATAGCCTCATAAACTGCCAGATTCAGTTTCTCCAGCAAATCAAAGACCGCCTTTTTTTCCACAATTATTTTCTCACTGTTTTCTCCGTACGGCGGGCTTTCTGAAAACAGCAGATGTATGCTTTTTAAAATATGTTCTAATTTATCCTGTACACTCATCATTCAATTCCCCTGTTCTGACTGATTAATTTTAACAGAATTCCTTTCCCGTTGCAAGAAAATTTCGGCAGCCTTACTTTTTCCATATCTTCTCTAAATTTTATGCACCGGCCGCCGAAACATACCATTGTGGAGCCGGATATCAGCGTCATCTGCGACAGAAACAAACTTACTGACCGGGGCTGCAGCGGCGCGCCGGACTGGGTAATTGAGATTGTCTCCTCCGGCAATTCCAGCCATGATTATGTGCGGAAACTGAATCTCTATGCAGACGCAGGGGTACAGGAGTACTGGATTGTGAATCCCATGGAAGAAACCGTTCTGATTTATCATCTGGAAGAAAGTAAATTTAAAGTACGTTCCTGTACCTTTCAGGACATGCTGGACGTAAACATTTTTGAAGACCTCCGGATTGACTTTTCATCTCTGGATTTGAAGTGACAGGTCGTTCCGTATCCCGTACAAAAGGAAGCATACGTCAGAATCGGAAATCACGCTGTCCGTTGTGGATATTTTTCAGATAATCCTCAACCTTTTCTCTGACTTTCGGATTGGTAATCACATCCAGTTCCTTTTCAATCAGTTTATCTCCGATTACTTTTGTCTCTTCCGCAGCATAATCTTCCAGATATTCTTTCAGGGTCATCAGTGCATTGGGATGGCAGCAGTTCACAATCTGTCCGCTTTTTAATAATGTCATAAACCGGTCTCCGGTTCTGCCTTCCCGGTAACATGCGGTGCAGAAACTGGGCACGTAATTCATTTCCATCAGCCATTTTACCACTTCGTCCAGGGTGCGGTTGTCGCTCACATCAAACTGAGCGGAGTTCTCTTCCTCCGGTTCCGGCTCCGCATAGCCGCCCACGCTTGTTCTGGAACCGCCGCTAATCTGGGAAATCCCCAGGTGGAGCACTTTCTCCCGGCAGGCCTGGCTCTCTCTGGTAGACACAATCATGCCGGTATAGGGCACCGCAATCCGGATACAGGCTACAATTTTGGCAAAAGTCTCATCGGTAATTCCATTGTCAAATGCATCCGGGTCGATATCGTCCGCCCGGCGCAGTCTGGGCACGCTGATGGTATGAGGGCCAACCCCTTTATATGCTTCCAGATGTTCCGCGTGCATCAGGATTCCGGCAAAATCATACCGATAGTTATTCAGGCCGAACAGTACGCCCAGGCCCACGTCGTCAATGCCTCCCTCCATGGCCCGGTCCATGGCTTCCGTATGATAGGCGTAGTCATGTTTCGGCCCGGTGGGGTGGAGTTTTTCATAGGATTCTTTGTGGTAAGTCTCCTGGAACAGAATATAGGTGCCGATACCGGCTTCCTTTAACTTCCGGTAATTTTCCACTGTGGTGGCGGCTATGTTCACATTGACGCGCCGGATGGCGCCGTTTTTATGTTTAATCCCGTAAATGGTATGGATACATTCCAGAATATACTCGATGGGATTGTGCACCGGGTCTTCGCCGGCTTCCAGCGCCAGCCTCTTATGGCCCATGTCCTGCAGCGCGGTAACCTCTTTTATAATTTCTTCCTGAGTCAGTTTCTTCCGGGCAATGTGTTTGTTTTTTGCGTGATAGGGACAGTATTCGCATCCGTTGACACAGTAATTGGACAGATAAAGAGGCGCGAACATTACGATACGGTTTCCGTAAAAATCCTTTTTAATCTGTTCTGCAAGGGCGAATATTTCCTGGTTTTTATCCTCCAGTTCACAGTCCAGAAGCACCATGGCCTCTTTATGGGAAAGGCCTTTGCGCTCCCTGGCCTTTGTGAGTATTTTGTCAATCAGTTCCCGGTCCTCTTTATGTTTTTCTCCGTATGTCAGAGAATCCAGAATTTCCTCATGACTGATAAATTCTTCTGCTTTCGGCGACATGATATGATACATATGTTTCCTCCCTGTTTTTTTATAAATTTTCGGGAAAATCTCCCCGTTCTGTTACAAGTTCATACCCAATCTTTTCCATCCTCCGCCCCAGACATTCTCTGCATTCGGCGGCTTCCTCGCCGGTACAGATTTTGTTGTCATACAGCTCGTATTTTTTCCGCACGGAGACCGGCGACAGATTGGGCATTACCACATTGGCCCCGGCCTGAATCCCTTTTTCCCGGCCCTGGGGGTCTATGGTTCCCAGGGATGTGGTGGCTGGCAGCAGCAGTTTGGGCAGCATAACCCGCAAAAGCCCGGTCAGAAACAGCGTCAGTTCCACTGTTCCCCCCGGCTCCCCGGCAAAGGGCGTTTCGTGATGGGGGACAAAAGGACCGATTCCCACCATATGGGGTTCCAGCTCCCGGATAAACAGCATATCTTCCGCAAGCTGTTCCGGCGTCTGGCCGGGGCTTCCCACCATAAATCCGGTTCCGGTCTGATAGCCGATTTCTTTCAGTTGAAACAGGCATTTCTTCCGGTGTTCCAGAGACAGTTCCGGCGGATGGAGTTTCCGGTAATGGGTATCTTCCGCTGTTTCATGACGGAGAAGATACCGGTCGGCTCCCGCCTGAAACAGCCCCAGACAACTTTCATAAGAACGCTCCCCCAGAGACAGGGTTACGGCGCAGTCCGGCCAGTTCTGTTTCATGGTACGGATAATATCCTCAAGCATTTCCTGGGAGAACCATCCATCCTCTCCTCCCTGGAGCACAAAGGTACGGAATCCCAGCTCATAGCCCTGACGACAGCATTCCAGAATCTGGTCTTTTGTCAGCCGGTATCTCTGAGCATTGCTGTTGCTTCTGCGAATGCCGCAGTAGTAACAGTCGTTTTTACAGTAATTGGTAAACTCAATCAGCCCTCTGGTGTAAACTTTATTGCCATAATATTTCTGCTGCCATTTCCTGGATTTTGCAAAAAGGTATTCTGCTGCTTCGGGGCTGCGGTTTGCAATCAGCCAAATCCATTCTTCTTTTGTGAGATGTGATGTTGCTTCCAGTTTGTCAATCAGTTGTCCGGCCTGTTTCATGGTCCCTCCCTGAAAATATTTCCTGATAAGTAAAAAGCGGACAGGTCCGCTTCAACTCCCTGAATCCCTCATTCTTGAGGGACCTGGGCGCTTTGCCGCGCCATTTGCGGTGCGTCAGAGCATACGCAGTATGCTGAACGTATCGCGTTTAAGCACAATTACGAAGTAATATTTTCCTCCTGTGCGAGTACCATCGCTTCGCTGGGTTGCCAGGTGCCAGTGGCACCTGATCGGCAACGACCGAAACGGAGTGTAGAAGACCCTGCGCATATTATTTTTTATCTTACATGAAGACACTTTCACGCTTTAGCGTGACAAGGTCTTTCCTGTAAGATGAAAAAAGTGTCCCATCTGAGCAAATCTGCAGAACATTAAAATTGATTATCCTGTGATTTTCCCCGATGGGACAGCACTGCCTTCCCGGCCCGGCTTTCGCCTGGCCAAAAAGAATCCTGTGATATGGAAATTCTGTAATATCTTCCTTTTGCTTTGCTGTACCGTCCCCTTCAGGCGCTCCTTGTGGTCTGGTCTGCTTTTATCTTCTTTTATTGCAGGAAAATGATTCCTTTTACTTTACAGGGGTTTCCGGTCAGAATTTCTTTCCGGTCACCTGTTTTTCCTATGGTAGCATGGTTTTGTGAAATTTTCAACAGGATAAATATAAATAATTTTCGTTTTTCACTGCAGCCCGTTCCGCTTCCTTCTCCGTTTTTTCACACTTCTGACTATCAGAATAATCAGCAGAATCAGTAAAATGAAAACCCCTGCTCCAATACAGAAAACTGCAACTGCAATTTTATTGGGATTGCTTATAACGGCCCCGATGCTGCTGTCATCTCTGATTATCTTACGGTTCTGAGTAGTACTGTAATATTCCGGTATTTCAGAATCTCCGCCCTTTTTTTCAAAGGAGTTCAGATATTCGGCCACACAGGCCCAGGCCTTCAGTTCCTGTCCGTCAATATACACAATATATTCTTCCATCTTATCCATGGGAATCTCATTGCCCTGAGCGTCCTTTGGCACAATAGAAAGAATTCCGTGGGACTGGTCTGTCACTGCTCCCAGCATCTGTCCGCTGTAAAGATCCGCTACCATCCGGTACAGTTTATCGTCCTCCAGTTCCTGCACCTTTCCGGACATGTCCTGCAGCTCTGTTTCCGTCACTCTGTTCATCATCATCCGGCTGGGATTGATGGTATAGGTAAGACCGCTGCTGTACAGCTGGGCTGTGGACATAATGGGGGAAATGGAAGCGTCCACTTCCGCCATGGTTTTCAGTTCCTCTCCTGTCAGATATGCGCTGATCAGAGGGTAACCCGGTACCCCGTCCGGCCCGATTCCCAGCGAAAGCACCTGAAATGCATCTGACACCGTGATATCTTTATCTTTGTAAAACGTATCGCGGATACAGCCGCTGGGAACCACTGCAATCTCTGCCGGATTTTCATCGCCTGTATCATGGCTGTTGACCACATACAGGTAAGCGTCTGTCAGAAGATTTCCCAGGGTTTCTTCCTGCAGCTTTTCACCCAGACCATTCATTTTTGTAAATTCCCAGGGATTGTGCACCAGTATCTGATCTCTGGTAAATCCAAACCTGGACAGATATTCAGAATCAATGGTAAGGCCCAGTTCCTCCACTTTCTTTCCCGCGTCCGCATGTTCCTTATAAGTTTCATCCATCAGGGTAAGCTGGTAGTCTTTAAGGCTCCAGCGGCCGTCTTCTGTCTGAACCATGCGCAGAGAACCCACGCGGGCGCCGTATTCTCCGGTGGATACAATGGCCGTATCCCCATGGATGATGGGCTCCTTAAGAATACTGTGGGTATGGCCGCTGATAATCAAATCCAGTTCCGGTACGCCTTTTGCCAGAAGTTCATCCTCTGATTTCTTCTCGTCCTCCCAGGTACCGCTGTGAGAAACGCATACAATCATATCCACATCTTCCTGGCTCTGAATCTCCTCCACCGTTTCCTTTACCGCTTCCACCGGATCACGGAATGTCAGTGCGCAGGTAGGCGCGCAGGCCAGAGCGTCCTTGCCGAATACGCCTGTTATGGCGATTTTGACGCCGCCTTTTTCTACTACAATATATGATTTGATTCCATAATCTTCAAAGGCTTCCTGCAACACGGCACCGTCTTCCGCCTGTTCTCCGGCCAGTGTGGCTTCCCAGTCAACGTTGCAGACCACCAGAGGCGGTACCCTGTCACCGCTTGCTTTTGCCTGACGGAGCATATCTGCAAGACCCTGGCTGCGGTAGTCAAACTCATGATTTCCCAGGGTGGTGGCGTCAGCCCCCAGATACCCCAGCATCCGCAGTTCCGCTGCCTGTGTGGTATACACGGTCTGATACAGGGTTCCCATGGAAAAATCCCCGCCATCCAGATACAGCAGATTTTCTTTTTCCTGCCGCTGTTCTTCCAGATAACTCATGATTCTGGCGGCACCTCCCACATCCTGTCCTTCTCCGTCTTCCTCCAGATAAAAGGGTTCCAGATGGGAATGGAGATCATGGGTAAACACCACATTGATTTCTTTTGGTTCTTCTGCCAATACACTCACTCCTGACGCTGCAATCCCAATCAGGGACAGCAGCAGTATATGCCTTATTTTTCTAATTATCCTCATAAACCTGTTTCTCCGCAATCCTTGAATTTGCAACAGTTCAGCCATAGCCTGCGTTTGCGAATGGCGCGGGCTTTACTGTTACTTAAATTTCTATCAGCTCATATTCCCGGCTGCCGATACCGATTTTTTCTCCGTGTTCCACACAGGATTTCCAGTTGGTATCCGGATGTGTGATATGGAAATGATCGTGGTTCTCATCATGGTCATGTTCTCTGTTCTCATGGAGAATGCTGCCGGCAATCACAGGCTGCCGGTTGCAGGCATCCGCACAGGCCACATCCAGCGCCACCGGGTCAAAGGAAGCAAACATCCCCACATCGGGAATAATGGGAATATCATTCTCCGCATGGCAGTCGCAGTTGGGGGATACGTCGCACACAATGGAAATATGGAAATGGGGACGTCCCTGGAGTACCGCTTTGCTGTATTCCGCCATTTTGCAGTTCAGCACGTCGTTGGATTTTCCAAAGCTGGGCTCAATGGCGTCTTTGGGGCAGACGCCGATACACCGACCGCAGCCCGCACATTTCTCGTGGTCGATACAGGCCTTTTTATCTGTAACGGTAACTCCCTGATGGGCGCAGACTCTGGTACACATGCCGCAGCCCACACAGTTTTCCTGATTTACATATGGCTTGCCCTCGCTGTGCATTTCCATTTTTCCCGCTCTGGAGCCGCAGCCCATACCGATATTTTTCAGGGCTCCGCCAAAGCCTGTCATTTCATGGCCTTTGAAATGATTCAGGGAAATAAAAACGTCGGCGTCCATGACCGCCCGCCCGATTTTAGCCTCTTTTATGTATTCTCCGTCTACAGGTACCAGAACTTCGTCCGTTCCTTTCAGACCGTCTCCGATAATCACATGGCAGCCTGTGGAAAAGGGGGTAAATCCGTTCTCATATGCAGTGTCCAGATGATCCAGTGCATTTTTCCGGCTTCCCACATACAGGGTATTGCAGTCTGTCAGAAATACTTTTCCGCCCAGCTCCTTTACCACGTCCGCTACGGCTCTGGCATAATTGGGACGCAGGAAAGCCAGGTTGCCCAGTTCTCCGAAATGTATCTTAATGGCTGCATATTTATCGGTAAAATCAATGTCTTTGATACCCGCTGTCAGAATCAGACGTTTTAATTTGTCCGGAATGTTTTCTGTAAATGAGGTTTTAAAGGTTGTAAAATATACTTTTGATTTTTCCATATGAAATTCTCCTTCTCTCATAATAATATTCGCTGACTGCTCCGATACCCGGCGTTTCCACGGGGTATATCCTATTCTACATCACTTGCAGTTTTTTTTCAATTTCTTCATAATTTCTTTCGAATTCTTTATGTTTCTTTTAGAAATTGTCCACAATTTGCACACATTTATATTCTATACTCAGTATATCAAATGAAGTTGATAGCTCAGACAGGCGCGCACCGTTATCAGCTTCGACAAACAACAATATAACTTCCATATACAGAAAGTTATCTTACATATATCGGTGCCACCGCCCAAGATGTGGCACCCCATGAAACATTTCATAAATTTACTCCCCCAAAAAGCGTTGCCTTTTGGCAACGCTTTCCTTCCGTCCATTTTCAGGAAACCGTTCATCTGCAGAAATCAGTCATGTTCCTGATATGTGATATTCCCGTCAATCAGCACATATTTTATATTTGTATCCGATACCATGGGATTGCCGTCTGCAATTACAATATCTCCGTCCTTACCGGCTTCCAGGGAACCTGTCCTGTCATCCACGCCGATATGTTTTGCCGCATTGATTGTGATTGCCTGCAAAGCGTCAAATTCATCCATTCCGGATTTCACTGCAAGGCCTGCGCAAAGGGCCAGATACTGCTGGGGAATCACCGGGGAATCGGTGATAATGGACACCTGACAGCCCGCTCTGGCCAGATCCCCCGGCGTCTCGAAACTCTTATTTTTCAGTTCAAATTTGCTGGCATGGGTCAGTGTGGGACCTACTGCCACGGGATATCCTTCTTTTGCCAGGTCTTCCGCAATCAGAGAACCGTCCGTGCAATGGTCAATGGTAAGGCCCACCTGAAATTCTTTTGCAATACGGATAGCGGTATAAATATCATTTGCCTGGTGGGCATGGGCTTTCAGAGGCAGTTCCCCTTTCAGAACAGGAATCAGCGCTTCCAGTTTGGCGTCCCAGGCAGGCTGTTTCAGTACATCATCTCCCGCCGCCTCTTTTCGTTTCATATATTCTCCGGTTTTTTCCAGCATAATCCGCAATATGGAAGCAGTGGTCATCCGCGAATAAATATCCTTGTCCTTATAACAGCGTTTGGGATTTTCCCCGAATGCGCATTTCATGGCTGCTTTTTCTTTTATTACCATATCGTCAATTCGTTTTCCTGTGGTTTTGTATACCGTAAAGGTTCCTCCCAGCACGTTGGAACTTCCCGGCCCTGAAGCCACGCAGGTTACGCCGCCTTCCATTGCAAGGCGGATACTTTCATCCTGGGGATTCAGCCCGTCCACTGCTGAGAGCTGAGGAGTAACGGAATCTGTCATTTCATTATAATCCGCACCTTCAAATCCAATGGCATAGCCGTCCAGCCCCAGATGGCAGTGGGCTTCCACAAAACCAGGATATACCTCAAGTCCTGACGCATCCAGCACCTGGATATCCTGAAATTCTTCTTTTTCCAGTGCGGGCTCAATTCTGGTAATTTTCCCCTTTTCCACCAGAATATCCGCCACATATGGTTCTCTGTGAATCCCATCGTGAACAGTTCCCTGTTTTATTAATATGGTATGTTTCATGTTGCATTCCTCCTGAAGGGTTTTTACATATTATTGTATCACAATTACCATGCAGTACACGTCTTTTGCACTCAGGTTTCTTCCGTACATATTATACCACAATTGTCACCCAATACGCATTTTTTTGTACTCAGGTTAAATCCCTTATTATTGATACAGACCCATCAGCTTTTCTGCCTGTATGTCCAGAGTTTCCCCATAATCCGGCACACACGCAAGAACCGGGACTTTTCCGCGGCGTTCTATGACTCTGCGGTTGTCCTGCTCCATTGCATTCTCCGGGTGGAAATGGTTCAAAATCACACCTTTTGCCTCAATCTTTCTCATTTTCAGGTATTCCAGAGTCAGTATGGTATGATTAATGGTGCCCAGACCTGCGTCTGCAACTACCAGACAGGGAAGCCGAAGTTCCCTGATAATATCCTCCAGCCACAGTTCATTTCCTGCCTCCTGACGCAACGGACACAGAATCCCTCCGCTGCCCTCCATGGTAATGTAGTCGTATTCCCGGCACAATGCTTCATACCTCCGGCATACCACGGAACGTTCCACCGGATTTCCTTCCTGAACAGCTGCCAGGTGCGGAGAAACCGCCTGCTCGTAAATATAGGGAACCATGGATTCCAGTGGCTGGGCAATCCCGGAAACAGTTTTTACCCAGTCTGCATCTCCGGGTATAAGCCTTCCCTGGCTGTCTCGCTCATTTCCGCTGACCGCTGCTTTATAATATGCCCCTTTCACACCTGCTTCCTGCAAAATTTTTACCAGCAGGGCAGTGATGTAAGTTTTTCCCACATCCGTACCTGTTCCGGTTATAAAGATTCCCCTGCTCATACCTTTGCCACCTGATAGCCCAGTTCTTTCAGCATTTCCATATCCTTTTGGATGGTGATTCCCGCTGTGGTCAGCATGTCACCCGTAATAGCCGCATTTGCGCCGGACCGGAAACATTTCCTTCCCTGATCCGCCATCAGTCCTCTGCCTCCCGCCAGGCGGATAAATGATTCCGGCAGAATAAAACGGAACACCGCCACAATCCGGCACATATCATCTTCCGTAAGCCGGGGATTTTTTTCATACGGAGTGCCCGGAATGGGATTCAGCATATTGACTGGAATGGAATTTACCCCCAGATTCCGCAGGGCCAGTGCCAGGTCAATGCGGTCTTCCATGGTTTCTCCCAGCCCCATAATACCGCCGCTGCAGACACTCAGTCCGGCCGCTCCTGCAGCTTCCAGCGCCTGAATCTTATCCTGCCAGGTGTGGGTGGTACAGACTTCCGGAAAATATTTTTCGGAAGCCTCCAGATTATTATGTACCCGTTCTGCTCCGGCTGCTTTAATTTTTCGGAAATCTGCTTCTTCCAGCAGTCCGAAAGACACGCAGACTGAAATGTCCGCTGATTTTTTTATCTGCCGGATACTCTCGCAAATCTGTTCCACTTCTTCACTGCTCAGTTTTTTTCCGGATGTAACAATGGAATATCTGGGTACGCCTCGCCGGCTGTTGTACTCTGCCTGTTTTACCAGTTCCTCCGTGCCAAGCAGAGGATAGCTCTCCGCATGGGTCTGGTAAAAAGAAGACTGTGCGCAATATTTGCAGTTTTCAGAACATTTTCCACTCTTTCCATTGATAATTGTACATAAATCGAAATCGTTTCCGCAAAAAGCCCGGCGGATTTCATCGGCTCCTTCGCACAATTCTTCCAGGGGCTGCTCTGCCAGAAACAGGGCTTCCTTTTTATAAATCTGATATCCCTTCAAAACTTTTTCTTTCAGAATTCCAAGTCTGTTCTCCATAATTCTCCTCCGCTTTACTGTCAGAAATCTCTGTTCCGGATTTTACTCTGCCAGAGTACCCAGAATACTCCGGGAAGCCGGTACAAGACGGACAGCCAGTCCTGCTGCCAGAAAACAGAGCACCATATCTCCCGGCATGTCCAGAGGGAAACAGTCCGCCAGCACCATGGCAAAAGCTGTTTTCTCCCCCACATAGTAATTCAGCATCATATATTTGTATACCAGTCCGATTGCATATGTAACCACGAAACCTCCAAAGGCTGCAATTAAATACTTTCCATATCCCCGAATTCCGGATTTTTCCACAATCAGCCCCACCAGAAAAGCCGCCAGGATAAATCCCATCAGATAGCCGAAACTGGGCCGGAAAATATAGGCGATTCCGCCTCCTGCTGCAAAAATCGGCAGACCGCACAGCCCCAGCAGTACATATACGCCTACGCTGACTGCCCCCATTTTATACCCCAGTATCATTCCCGCCAGCAATACAAATAAAAACTGCAGGGTAAAATAGTCCATTCCCGGTACCGGAACCTGAATAAAAGCCCCTGCCGCTACCAGTGCTGTGAACATACCCCCGCAGACAATTTCTTTCACTGTTAATTTTTTTCCCATAATTTCCTCCTGTGCATTCTTCTTTTTCTCTTTCTGAGACAACTATACACAGGATTTTTTCAATTGTCAACTATTTTATTTTGTTGGTTTACATTTGTGGTGGCCATTTCCGTGATGGTCTTTTCCGCTATGGTGGCTGCCGCCTTCATGGCCGCAGCCTGATTCCATCTCTGTCAGTTCTTCTTCTCCCACCGCTTCCTGTCTGCCGTTTTCATATTGAGCCAGGAGGCGTCCAAGCTGGCACATGGGAATCGACTGGCATTCTTCCGCTGTCAGTTCTGAATTATACCGGGAGAGAAGCTGATACATCTGATATTTTCCCAGAGACATGTCATTCTCATGGGCAGACCTCACCGTGTCCATATCGGCGCTCCGGCACATACCGTGGTAATGGGTGGTTACTTCGCTGTTTTCCAGACCGGAAAGAAGCTCCTCTGCTTTTGATGAGGCTACCGTAACCGTCAGTTCCGCATCTCCCGTAAGATACTTCTGCATGGCCCTGCTTCCTACCAGCATCTCCACCGCCTCCAGATAATCCTTTCCCTCCAGTTCCAGATGTTCCAGAACAACCGCCCCTTCTTCATTCTGGCTTTCCGCAGCAGTCACACGATTTCTGCGGTTCAGTGTCAGTTCCACGGAAGGATTTACATCCACGCTCACATAAGATACCGGCATTTCCTGAAAATACCAGTTCCCGATTCCGACGCAGAGCAGCAAAAGGGCACAGGCCGAAACCAACGGTGCCAGGCTGACCCGGATAGAGCCTTTTACGGTTTTCCGCCTGTTCTGATTCAGATATTCTGATACGGACTGTTTCATCTGCTCTGTTGCACGTACCTGTCCAAACGCTTCCCGAATCTCGTCATGCACTGCCGCCACCTCCTAACTTCTGTTTCAGAATTTCCCGTCCCCGCGATAAAAGAGAATATATGGTATTTTCTTTTTTATGCAGCATAGTTCCTATTTCCCTGGCAGTATACCCTTCATAATAATGGAGATAAATTACGTCCTTGTATTTTGCCGGAAGCGCAAGCACTGTCTCCAGTATCTCCATCTGCTCCGGCTTCACACTGGCAGCTTCCTCTGCAAGCACTTCCAGCGGCACCGTCCCATGGCGAAACAGCTTTCTTTTCAAATCTTTACAGGCATTGAGTGTCACCCGAATCAGCCATGCTTTTTCATGTTCGGAATTTTCAAAGACCGCAGAATGGAGGACATACTTCAAAAATACCTCCTGAAGCACATCCTCCGTATCCTCATGGTTATTCAGATGTAAAAGGCAAATTCTCCGTATCATATCGGCGTACGTCTCTATTGCCTGTTCGACCTCCTGTTCGCCACGCATAAAGTATCCCCTTTGTTCTTCTTACCAGTGATGTCCTCCATGGTGTCCGTCGCCATGGTGTCCGCCGCCATTTCCATTGCCGCCGTTACCGTTCCAGTTGTCACAGATTCCGTCTCCGTTGGTATCAACATAATTGCCGCAGTGTCCGCTGTCGTTATGAGTACAGTAATCGCAGATTCCGTCTCCGTTGGCATCCGTATAATTGCCGCAGGCTCCGTTATGGGCGCAGTGGTCGCAGTATCCATCCCCATTGGCGTCCACATAGTAAGGACAGACAGCCGCTGTTGTACCGGCATCCGGATTCTCTGTTACATCTGCCGGCGCTTCCGTATCCGGAACATCGCTGTCATTGTTTTCATTTTCAGCAGGCGGTACATCGCTGCTGTCTTCCGGTTCATCTGCCGGCGCCACCACGGGCAGTATCACATCTTCCGGTTCAGTTACCTCTTCGCCTTTTTCATTGATTGTCTGAACAGCCTGTTTCAGCATATCTTCCGCTCCGGACTGTCTTACTTCCGCCTTCTGCTCCACCTGTTCCTTTTTCAGCGGTGCTTCCTGATTCTGCATACTGAACGCTGCTGCCGGAATGGTAATCCCAAGAACCGCGGCACAGGCTAATCCTGCAATCAATGCTTTCTTACGGTTTTTCATAATATGACCTCCTGATTTTCTCTGAATCATTATCATTTTTTATTTTCTACTTATAATACGATACGTTTTGGAAAATTCTTGCATCTCCGCAAAATAATTTTTTATTTTTATTATAACATAATCCGGACTGTTTTTCAGTAACATTTCAGTCCGGGCTTCCCTGTTACGTTTTTCATCTGAAAAAATAACAGGTATGGAATCTTTGCATTTTCTATGGTATAATGTTGATATTATATTGCCCCGTGCATAAACTGCACAGCAGCCGTGGCAGATTCATAGTTACTGCTCACACCGGAAGGAACGGAACAGTAACAATTCACAAACAGAAAGTGTAGAGAACAGCAATATGAGCGAAAACAAAGATTATCCTGTAACAAATTCAAATCAGAACAGAATAACAGATTCCGCCCGAAACCGGCAGAAGATTGCAGAACTGGAGCAGCGTATTGCCGAGCTGGAAAAATCTCTGCAGGAAGCAGAGGAGACCAACAGAGCAAAAAGTATTTTCCTGTCCAATATGTCTCACGATATCCGCACTCCCATGAATGCAATTATCGGAATGACCTCCATCGGACTGTCCCATATTGATGAAAAAGCGAGAGTGCAGGACTGCCTTCTCAAAATCAAAACGTCCTCCACTCACCTGATGAGTCTGGTCAATGATGTGCTGGATATGTCCCGTATTGACAGCGGCCGGCTTTCCTTAAATGAAGAAGAATTTTCTCTGGCGGATCTGGTTCACGACATTGCCGTCATTGTACGTCCCCAGGCAGCCCAGAAGAATCAGAACCTCCAGATAGAAATCGGTCTGATTCAGGAAGAAAATCTCATCGGAGATCCCCTTCATCTGCGGCAGATTCTGGTTAATATTATCGGAAATGCCGTAAAGTACACTCAAAAAGAAGGAGAAATTCTGATTCAGTTCCGGCAGCGGCCCGCAGAGCCGGATTCCACCGGACGCAGGCAGGTATGGTTTGACTTTGTCTGCAAAGACAACGGAATGGGCATGAGTCAGGAATTTCTGGAGAAAATCTTTCTTCCTTTTGAACGGGTAACCAACGCCGCCACCAGCAAAATCGAAGGAACCGGCCTTGGCATGTCCATTGTGAAAAATCTGGTAGACCGTATGGACGGACAGATTCGGGTGGAAAGCCAGGAAGGGAAAGGCAGTACGTTCCATGTAACCCTTCCGTTTACGGTGGCTCTCCAGAATCGGGAAGAACTGAATCTCCCGGCAGGGCAGCAAATCCTGGTGGCAGAAAACATGGAAAGCAGGCTGCCCCCGATTCTGGAATACCTGAAAGACGGAGGACTGGTGCCGGTTCATATGAAGCGCGGCGTGGATGTGGTTACATGGCTGACAGAGGAGCAGTATGAAAACCGTATGCCCTGTGCCATGCTGCTGGGACAGGAACTGGACGACATGCCGGTTCTGGAACTGGCCTCCCATGTACGCCATCTGGCAGGACAGGATTTTCCGATTCTTCTGGTATCGGAATCAGACTGGGCCCAGATGGAATATCAGGCCACCCGCGCAGGAATCAATGCTTTCGTTCCATGCCCGCTCTTTAAAAGCAGGCTGCTGGAGACCATTTCCGGTCTGACAAACCGGGAAGATATGGAAGAAGACCCCTACTCCAGCCCTGACATGGATTACAGCCAGTACCGTATTCTGCTGGTAGAGGATGTGGAGCTGAATCAGGAAATTGCGGTGGAAATTTTCTCCCTCATCGGCGTTCAGACAGAGGTGGCCGACAACGGCGCCCAGGCTGTGGAAAAATTTGCAGCTTCTCCGGAAGGCTATTATGACGTTATCTTCATGGATATTCAGATGCCCGTTCTGAACGGCTATGAAGCTACCAGAAAAATCAGGCAGCTTTCCAGAAAGGACGCGGAAAGTGTCTGGATTGTAGCCATGACTGCAAATGCCTTTGTGGAAGATATCCGTCTGTCGCGGGAAGCCGGAATGAACGAACACTGTTCCAAACCCGTAGATCCGGAACGTCTGCAGGAAATTTTACGCAACCGACTGAAACATAAATAGCGGTCAGGACCTCCGAAGCATTACTTTGATGCCCTGATCAGATAACAGAAAAGAGTAGAAGGATTATGCAGCCATATCAGGAAGAATATATTGCCAGTTTAAAAGATATTTCTGCCCTCAGAACCCGTAAAAATCCGGGAAACCTCTCTTTTGACGAATATCTGGAGGAAGTCCTCCGGGATCGTATGCGGGCAGAGCAGAAAATAAAGCGTAATATGGAATTGCTGCGGGGAGAACTTTTCCCGGTTCTGGATCATATACATAACGCAGGTGAAGATAAACTGCAGGAGCTGCAGGACTTTGCAGACGCACTTTTATCCGGAAATAACAAAGACGCGCTGGATGCAGGGCTTTTCTGCCAGATTCACAAAGCGCTGCTTACCCTTGCCCGGCTGACCAGAGACCGAAATGCCATGATTCGGGAATTATACTGGCTGGGTATGGCCCACAACAACCAGTGCAACAAGCTGGTGGGACTTGACCTTTCCATCACGGAAAAATATACTTCTCAGATGCGGCTCTGTTTTACAGAAGCAGCCGCTTACCTGAAATATTATGATGAAATTGACGATACGGAGACACGGGGCTATATTCTGCGTTCCCGTGCCAATATGTCCCTGGGGAAATTTAAGTCTGCCAGTGAAAAAATCCATATGATAAAGCGTACTCTGGAGATTCTGCAGGATAAGGAATACCAGAAAAAGGCTCCGGATCTCCCCTGGGATAAATACATTTACCTGACCCATCAGCAGATGGCGGCCAGCATTTCCCACAGCAGGGAAGCCACCATGACTTCCGAGGACGTGACCGATATTATGGAATCTGTCTATATTGTCCATGAGCGGAGGTTTCAGGAGGCTGCTTCCCGGAATGAACACCCTCCCATCCGGCCACGTTTCGCCTATTATGCCATAGAATATTACTGCGGGCTGAACACTCTGGACGGCCTTTTGAATAAAATGGAACTTTTAATGGATAAAACAGATTTGACTGATTTTTCCACAGACAGCATGTATGGCATCATTTCTCTGCCTGCTTTTTACTGTCAGTATTTAACTGATTATCCGGAACGGATTCCAAAACGGACGGAATATCTCGAAAGCCTTTATCACCGGATTTTAAAGTATGTGGATTCTGTTCCGGAGGACTTTCAGAATGAGGCCCTGTTCCTCTATCTCCGTCAGCTTTCCGCCACCTTTCTGGAAACCGAAAACAGTATATCCTATAAAGATTTTCTGATGAAAATTCTGATGCGTTTTGCACCGGAAATCTTTGTCCATTCCTGGATTGTGGGTAAAGGCGCGGTTACCCTCTGCGGGATAATTCTGGAAGAAGAACCGGAGTTTTTCGACGATATTGGCATGTTCCGGGAAATTTCTGACTCGGAAGAAAAGAAACAGCGCATTCTGAATTATGCCATGGAAGCCGGTATGCTGCATGATGTGGGCAAAGTGAACTTCATCAATCTGTATTCCCAGGCAGGACGCCAGTGGTTTGAAGAAGAATATGAAATGGCTCACCTTCACACGCTGGCGGGGGAGGCAGCCCTGTCTGCCAGGGAATCTACCCGGCCTTATACAGCCATTGCCCACGGACATCATTCCTGGTACGACTGTACTCATGGATATCCGGATTCCTATCACCGGCTGGAATGCCAGTACCGTCAGATGACAGATATTATCGGCCTGATTGACTGGCTCCATGACGTTACGGATATGCAGTGTCTGTATATGGGATTTGACAAGACTTTTGACGAAGCCGTTGAGACAGCTCTTGGGCTGGAGGGCAAGCGGTTCTCTCCCCTTCTGACTGCCCGGCTGAGAGAGGAAAAAATTGCCGGACAGATTGAACGTTCTTTTTCCGAAGGGCGCCGGGAGGCCTGGAAGCAGATTTATGACGGAATGAAACAGTAAAAAAACAGGGGCCGCAGCCCCTGTTTTTTTACTGTTTCACATCAATACGAACCAGTGCTTTTTTCAGCGCAATTTCCGCACGGGCTACGTCCACTTCCGCACCATGGCTGCGGAGACGTTCTTCCGCACGGGCTTTGGCCGCCTGTGCCCGTTTCACGTCAATCTCGTCGGGCCATTCGGCAATTTCCGCAAGAAACGTTACTTTTTCTCCCAGAATCTGCACAAAGCCTGCATGGACTGCCGCTTCTTTTTTGCCGTCCGCTTCTGTAATGGTTACAATTCCGGGAGCCAGTACGGTAGTCAGAGGGATATGGTGTTTGTATACACCCATCTCTCCGTCCACGGAAGTGAATTCCACCATGGAGGCTTCCCCTTTGTATAACACACGGTCCGGCGTGATGATTTCCAACTGAAAGTATTTATTTTCCTCTGCCATGTGCTCACCCCCCTATTTCATGCGGGCGCGAACTTCATCAATTGATCCTGCATTCAGGAAATGGCCTTCCGGAACATCGTCATGTTTTCCGTCCAGAATTTCCTTAAATCCTCTGAGGGTTTCTGCAATAGGCACATATTTTCCGTCCATTCCGGTAAACTGAGTTGCCACAAAGAAAGGCTGAGACAGGAATCTCTGTACTTTTCTTGCGCGGTTTACCACCAGCTTATCGTCTTCCGACAGCTCGTCCATACCGAGGATTGCAATGATATCCTGCAGTTCCTTGTATCTCTGTAAAATCTCCTGCACGCCGCGGGCCACTTCAAAATGCTCCTGTCCTACCACACGGGGGTCCAGAATACGCGAGGTGGAATCCAGCGGATCCACCGCCGGGTAAATACCAAGCTCCGCAATAGAACGGGATAATGTGGTAGTTGCGTCCAGATGGGCAAATGTAGTTGCGGGAGCCGGGTCTGTCAGGTCATCCGCCGGTACATAAACTGCCTGTACGGAAGTAATGGAACCGTTCTTTGTAGAAGTGATACGCTCCTGCAAAGCACCCATTTCTGTCTGCAGCGTAGGCTGATAACCTACGGCGGAAGGCATACGTCCCAGCAGTGCGGACACCTCGGAACCTGCCTGGGTAAAACGGAAAATATTATCAATAAACAGCAGCACGTCTTTTCCGCCTTTGTCACGGAAATACTCTGCCATGGTAAGTCCTGTCAGGCCTACACGCATACGTGCTCCAGGGGGCTCGTTCATCTGTCCGAACACCATACAGGTCTTGTCAATAACCCCGGACTCTTTCATTTCATAGTAAAGGTCGTTTCCTTCACGTGTTCTCTCACCTACGCCGGTAAATACGGAGTATCCGTCATGCTCTGTGGCAATGTTATGGATTAATTCCTGAATCAGCACGGTTTTGCCCACGCCGGCTCCGCCGAACAGACCAATCTTTCCACCTTTCTGGTAGGGGCAGAGCAGGTCAACGACTTTGATACCGGTCTCCAGCATTTCCGTGGAAGTAGCCTGTTCCTCAAATGTGGGAGCTTTTCTGTGAATCGGCATGTATTCCACATTTTTCGGCGGCGCTACTTCGTCAATGGGCTCGCCCAGCACATTGAACATACGTCCCAGTGTCTGCTCGCCAACCGGAATGGTAATAGAGGCTCCCGTTGCTTCCGCATCCATGCCCCGGACCAGTCCGTCTGTAGAACCCATGGCAATACACCTTACCGTATCATCACCCAGATGCTGAGAAACCTCCACAACCAGACGCTTTCCGCCTTCCAGCGGAATATTGATTGCTTCGTTGATTTCCGGCAGGCTGCCTTCGGAAAACTTGATATCCAAAACAGCACCGATAATCTGAGTGATTTTACCTATATTCTTATCTGCCATAATTTCACTCCTTAAAATTGTTGATGGCTGAATTTCACCTCAGCCTGATTTCATATCAGAAGTGCCTTACCGGCACTTCTGCCCGCGGCTGCCTCGCCGCCTCCGGCAGCTTCTTCCTCTGGCCCGGCCTGCGATAATCCCTCAGACTTCTGTTTCCCTCAGCCTGATTTCGTATCAGAAGTGCCTTACCGGCACTTCTGCCCGCGGCTGCCTCGCCGCCTCCGCGGCTTCTTCCTTTGAGGCAGCCTGCGATAAACAGGCCATGTTCTTAAAGCGCTTTGCGCTTTAAGATATGGCCTCGGCGCCGGCAATAATCTCTGTCAGCTCCTGTGTAATAGAGCCCTGACGCGCTCTGTTATATTTCAATGTCAAATCACTGATCATTTCTTCTGCATTGCTTGTTGCGGAATCCATCGCCTGCATTCTGGCGCCGTTTTCACTGGCAACCGCTTCCACCAGCGCACCATAGAAAAGGCTTGTCATGTACTTGGGTATAATTAAATCCAGTGCCTCTTCCTCATTGGGCTCATAATTCATCAGCACATTGCTGTCCGCCTCTTTCAGTTCTGCTTCGTCAAATTCCACCGGAAGCAATTTCATCAGAGTGGGTTCATGGCTGACGGTATTTTTAAAATGGGTATATGCAAGGTAAATTTCCCCGATTTCCCCTCTGGTAAAAGCACCCAGAACTTCCTTGCAGATTGCGGAAGCATCTTCATAAGTGGGGCCCTCGATTACGTCCGAATAGTCCCCCTTCATCTCATAGCCTTTCCGCTGCAGGGATTCCTTCGCCTTACGCCCGATAATGTAAATCTGAGCTTCTTCTCTGGGAATACCGCTGTCGGTAACCAGCTTCACAATATTGGAATTGTATCCGCCGGCCAGTCCCCGGTTGGAGGCAATGGTAATGATTGCTTTCTTCTGAGAGCTTCCCGCTTTCAGGTAGGGATGGCTCATATTTCCTGACCTTGCAAGCATTGAGGTTACAGTCTGATACATGTAATTAAAATATGGATTGGACTGCTCCGCACGGTTTTTCGCTTTCTGCAGTTTAACGGTAGAAACGAGCTTCATGGCTTTTGTGATTTGCTGCGTACTTTGTATGCTGCCTTTTCTTCTTTTAATGTCCCTCATGGACGCCATAAACATTCACCACCCGTCTACTTAAATTGTGCCTTACATTCCTCAATGGCTTTTACAAGTACGGTTTCCGTTTCTTCTTTGATTTCTTTATCTCTGCGGATTGATTCCGGAATTTCCGGATATTTGGTATCCACAAATTCAAACAGCTCCTGCTCGAATCTGAGAATGGATTCCACAGGTACATCCAGAAGATATTTCTTCGTAGCCGCATAAATAATCATAACCTGATATTCTACCGGCATGGGTCTGTACTGAGGCTGCTTTAACATTTCACGGATTCTTTCACCCTGTGCCAGCTTCTCCGTAGTATCCGCATCCAGTTCAGAGCCGAACTGAGCAAATGCTGCCAGCTCACGGTACTGTGCCAGCTCCACACGGATGGGAGCCGCAATCTTCTTCATAGCCTTAATCTGTGCGGAACCGCCTACTCGCGATACGGACAGACCCGCATTGATTGCCGGGCGGAAACCTGCGTTGAACATTTCTGTTTCCAGATAAATCTGACCGTCTGTAATGGAAATTACATTCGTAGGAATATAGGCGGAAACGTCTCCTGCCTGTGTCTCAATAATGGGCAGTGCTGTCAGAGAACCGCCTCCTAATTTTTCAGATAATCTGGCCGCACGTTCCAGCAGCCTGGAGTGCAGGTAAAATACGTCTCCGGGATACGCCTCACGTCCAGGCGGACGTCTCAGAAGCAGGGAAAGGGTACGGTATGCGGTAGCATGTTTGCTCAGGTCATCATAGACAACCAGCACATCCTCGCCTTTTTCCATCCACTCCTCACCAATCGCACATCCTGCATATGGTGCAATATACTGTAAGGGAGCCAGCTCGCTGGCAGTGGAAGCAACCACGGTGGTATAGTCCATAGCGCCAAACTCTTCAAATGTCTTTACAATAGTTGCAACGGTAGAAGCCTTCTGTCCAATGGCAACGTAAATACATTTTACACCCTGTCCCTTCTGGTTAATAATGGTATCCACCGCAATGGCTGTTTTTCCCGTCTGGCGGTCTCCGATGATCAGCTCACGCTGTCCCCGTCCGATAGGCACCATGGAGTCAATAGCCTTAATACCTGTCTGCAGCGGTGTATCTACGGACTTTCTGGAGATAACACCGGATGCCACTCTTTCTATCTGTCTGAATTTTGTGGTTTCAATGGGGCCCTTTCCGTCGATGGGCTGTCCCAGTGCGTTGACTACGCGTCCGGTCATGGCGTCGCCTACCGGAACCTCAACCACTCTTCCCGTTGTCTTAACGGTATCCCCTTCATTGATATTCTTATGGTCGCCCAGCAATACGGCGCCCACATTATCTTCTTCCAGGTTCAATACCATTCCATAGACTTCTCCGGGAAATTCCAATAACTCGCCCTGCATGGCATTTTCAAGACCGTGAATACGGGCAATTCCGTCTGCCACCTGAATTACCGTACCGACGTCCGATACTTCAAGCTGAGACGCATACCGTTTCACCTGCTCTTTTATAACTGAACTTATTTCCTCCGGTTTTAAATTCATGGAGCGCATTCACCTACTTTCAACTGTATTTTTGATAATTCCCTGGTAAGGCTCTGCAGTTTATGTTTCACACTGCTGTCCACCACTCTGTCACCAATCCGAATTACCATGCCGCCGATTAAACTTTCATCCACATCGTAATGCATTTCAAATTCCACATAGCGGGTGGTTTCCAGTAATTTCTGCTTAATCTGCTCTTTCTGACTGTCTGCAAGCGGCATGGGTGCAGTCACATAAGCAGTGCCGATGTTTTTATATTCCTTTACCTGGTCAATGAAATATGTGAATACAGATTCCATTTCACCATAGTGACCCCTGGAAACAAGCAGACGCATAAGCCCGGTGATTTCATCATGGGCTCTGCCCTTAAAAATCCGTTCCAGAATCTCTATTTTTTCTTCTTTTACGATTTTCGGGTGATTCATCAGTTTGGAAAGCTCGTTGTCTTCACGAAGAATCTGCTGTATGCTTCTTGCTTCTTCCAACATTTCATCCACCTGACCAGATTCCACAGCAAGCTCAAACAGTGCATCCCCATATGTTTTGGATACTAGCTTTGCCATGTGCTCTCACCTATTTCCTTCAATGTCTCCTCCACCAGCGCGTCCTGAATGGATGTATCAATGGAGGCTGTCACTACCTTGCCTGCCATCATGGAAGCAATGGTAATCATTTCCTGTTTTGCCTCGTCCATAATACGTTTCTTCTCCAGCAATGCTTCTTCGTTGGCACGTTTTATGATACGGGCAGCTTCTTCCTTCGCCTCATCTACAATCCTGGTTTCATTTTTCAGGGCTTTCTGGCGGGCCTCACTTAAGATTTCCTCAGCTTCTTTTTCGATTCCTCTGATTTTTGCATCATATTCCGCTTTGACAGCAGCAGCTTCTTCCCTGTCCTTCTTTGCGGTGTCAATATCATTCTTAATGCGGTCCTGTCTGTCCTTCAACATCTTCTTTGCCGGATTAAACAGCAGATAAGACATTAAGGTAAACAGAAACAATATGGCAAGAATCGAGAGAACCGTGTCATGCAAAAGCTGCGGATTTAAGCCAAATAACTGTTCCAAGGCCTGTCCTCCTTTCATCTGATTTGTGCTGCTTTCTGCACATTAAGGGATGCCCTTATTTTAACGGCTGCACAAACATCAGAAGGATTGCAACCAGCAAACCATACAGACCGGTTGTCTCCGCTACCGCCTGACCTAAAAGCATGGTAGAAGTAATGTCTGATTTTGCTCCCGGATTTCTTCCTACTGCGGATGCCGCATGTCCTGCTGCGATACCCTGTCCAATACCAGGTCCGATACCTGCGATAACCGCAAGACCTGCACCGATTGCTGAACAAGCTCTGATTAATTCTGCTCCTGTAATGTTATCCATAAGATTTTTCCTCCTTGCGTTTTCTTATAATTATTTCATTAATAAACTGGTTACGGATGTTACTCTTCCTCTCCGATTGCATTGCTGATGTATGTCATGGTCAGCATACAGAATACATACGTCTGGATACAGCCTGAAAATACATCAAAGTACGCATGTAATGCTCCTGGCCAGAAATATGCACCCTTTGACAGCAGCGCATAAATCAATGCCATAATAATGGTTCCTGACAGTACGTTTGCAAACAAACGCAGAGACAGAGAAATCGGCACTGCGATTTCACTGATCAGGTTAATCGGAAACCAGATTGGCAGCCATGGCGGCAGCGGGGAACACATATCTGTCCATATGGCCTTTGGCGTCTGATATTTAAACTGATTAAAATGAATCAGGATAAAACTCAGCAGCGCCAGCGGCAGGGTTACACCGTAATCCGCTGTGGGCGGCCGCAGTCCGAACAGGCCGGAAAGGTTGGACACCAGGATAAATATAAATATGGTTCCCACATAGTTGACAAATTTCCCGCCGCTTTTTCCCATAACGCCGTGAACCATGCCGTCCAGTTTTTCCACAATCAGTTCCACCACATTCTGAAAGCCTCCCGGTACATCTGATGCATGTTTCATGGCACGGTTGGCTGCAAGCGAAAACCCGATCAGAATTATCATAACAATTAAAATGCTCACATGGGTTGTGGTAATCCAGAAGGTATGTCCAAACAGCTCGTAGGAAAACAGACCGTGTACCATAATATCAATGTCTGCTCCGGAAGACAGTAAAATTGAACTCTGCACTCTCTCACCTCCTTTTATTTTCATGGCTGCAGGCGCTTTTCTCCTGCATGGCAATCATAAATTTATGTGTAACAGGCTGCAAATAAGCAGATACTTTCAGCCCCATCACCCCCGCAAACATAGCAAGTACGTTGCCCAGTTCAAAATACCAGACAACGATAACCCCAAGAACTACTGCCAGATAGCGCAACACGGCATACAGAGACGCTTTTCGGTAAGAGCGTTTCTCTGCCATGGCCTCCACCGTATCAAGGATAACCACAGCCATATTGACTGCCAGCCCCATGGCCAGAATAATTCCCGCCCAAAGCCCCACGCTATACTGCACCTTATCTTCCACGAACCATACGCCGACAATCTGAATCATAAATCCGTAGAGCACTATGCCGAGCAACAGTTCCGGAAGGGCCTGATTAATCCTTCTTAACATGAACGGTATCCTTTTCTTTCTGATTATGCTGCTCCCCGGAAGTCCCATGACGCCGGGAAGATGTATCTTCGGAATAAATTTTCCTGGCCATAATGAAAATATTGCGGAATCCGGCCAGAGCTCCCACTGCAAACAACGGAATCGTAATCCAGTCTATGGAAAATTTCTTTCCGATGTAAACCCCTGCCAGCACACACAAAAAAATTGGTACCAGCATGTTGATTCCAAACTGCGTAATTAATGTGAGAGAACGATATACGCTTTTTTTGTATTTCACATGGGTACCTCCGCTGTCATACAGTAATTTCCATACATATGAAATTATTATATCCATTTTTTATGAAAATGTCTATCCATTTCTTGTATTTTTCACGTAACAGTTCCGCCATGGCCTGTTTCTGTGTGAATCATGCCCGCATGATTTAAATGGCGCGAGCTGAATTGTTACAGAACCATCTTCACTTCCCGGTTTGTATGGGTATACTGATAATACCGCACGCCTGCCGCATCCAGCATCCGCCTGGAAGCAATCACCGAAGGAGTGTCCCTGTATTTGTCACTGTCATATACCACGGTCCTGATACCTGCCTGGATAATCGCCTTGGCGCATTCATTGCAGGGAAACAGGGAAACATAGAGTTTCGCCCCTTCCAGGCTGCCGCCCCGGTAATTCAGAATAGCGTTTAATTCACTGTGGGTCGTATAGAAGTATTTATTGTCCAGGGGCTCCCCTTCCCGGTTCCAGGGAAATTCATCATCGGAACATCCCGCAGGGAACCCGTTGTAACCCATGGACAGAATTTTATTGTCCGGACTGACAATGCAGGCTCCCACCTGTGTGCCCGGATCTTTGGAGCGCATGGCGGAGAGCATTGCCACTCCCATAAAATACTCATCCCAGCTAAGATAATCCTGTCTCTTACTGCTCATATTACACCTCGCTTATTTTGTGCCGAAAATCCGGTCTCCCGCATCTCCCAGACCGGGAACGATATAACCATGGTCGTTCAGCCCCTCATCCAGGGCTCCCACATACAAATCCACATCCGGATGGGCCTGCTTCATGGCCTCCACCCCTTCCGGCGCTGCGATAATACAGAGAAAATGTATATTTCTGACGCCTTTTTCCTTCAGCATCTGAATAGCAGCTACTGCGGAGCCTCCTGTGGCCAGCATGGGGTCCACTACAAACACTTCCCGCTCCGGACAGTCCTCCGGCAGTTTACAGTAATATTCCACGGGCTCCAGCGTGTCCGGATCCCGGTATAATCCGATATGGCCCACCTTTGCCGCCGGAATCATGGCCAGCATTCCGTCCACCATGCCAAGGCCTGCCCGCAGAATGGGAACTACCGCCAGTTTCTTTCCTTTTAATTCCCTGACAGTTGCAGTACAGATTGGCGTCTCAATCTCTATATCCGTAAGTTCCAGATTCCTGGTGGCCTCATAGCACATCAGCATGGCAATCTCTCCCACCATTCCCCGAAAATCCCTGGAACCGGTAGAACTTCTGCGCAGCCAGCCAATTTTATGCTGAATCAGCGGATGTTCCATAATTGTCACTTTTCCCATATGTTTCTTCTCCTTCGTTTATTAGATTTACCAGCTTTCGTATGGTTTTATTCAGGGTTTCATAGCAGATTCCATAGGACTGCAGCGTCCCTCCATAGGGATTGAGAATCTCCAGCTCATCTCCCGTTAAATCTGTCAGTACCTCCACATCCACGCCGGCGCTTTCTTCATATTCTTCCAGTATCTTCTGTTTCTGAGCAGCTTCCATGGTAATAATCAGATGTTCCGGAACCAGATCTTCCGGGGCAAGCTGTTTCGACATCTGATTTTCCCCATTGATACCGTTGCTGATTAACACCGCCTCCACCTTCTGGTTCAAAGGCTCCGGAAACAGCACCACCAGTCCCCGGCTCTCTATTTCCATGGGAAATTTCAGGATATATTCTTTCATAATGGCCTCTGCCATAGGTGCACGCGCTGTACCGCTGTTACATACGAAAATAATTTTACTGTATCTTTTCATACCCGCCACCTTTCCGGTCTCCGTTTATACTTCTATTACATGATGTCCGGCCGCTTTCAGCAGACGGTTCATAATCGCCTGTCCGATTCCGGCTGTGGAAAAACTTTCTGAATATATGATTTCCGCATTCAGCTCATCAAATTCCCTTAAAATTCTGTATAAATGCCGGGCAATGGTATCCTCATCCGCCCTGGTTCCAATGCTTTTTACAATGCCGTAACGGTATCCGCCTCTGGTCTCATCAGTACTTATAATTCCCACCGTTCTGCCTTTTACTTCCTCTTTCCCGGCCAGTTCATTGATTTTTTCCCGTACTTTTTCTCCGGCTCCGGACACCAGAATCAGTTCTCCTGCAGGGGCATAATGCCTGTACTTCATTCCCGGTGCTTTGGGACGAATCTCCGAATCTTCCGGATTAAGTCCCGGATCTGTCCGGAGTTCCCCGATTACACCCCGTATCATTTCTTCCGTAATATAGCCAGGCCTTAAAATCATGGGGATTTCCTCTGAAAAATCCACAATAGTAGACTCAAGGCCAATCCCCACCGGGCCTCCGTCCAGAATCATGGGAATCCGGCCCTCCATGTCCTGAGCCACATGTTCCGCTTCGGTGGGGCTCGGCCTGCCGGAACGGTTTGCGCTGGGCGCGGCGATAAATCCGCCGCCTGCTTCTATCAATGCCAGCGCCACCGGATGATCCGGCATACGCACCGCCACTGTCTTAAGGCCTCCGGTGGTTTCCAGCGGAACAGTTTCCTGTTTTTCAAAAATCATGGTCAGCGGCCCCGGCCAGAATATTTCTGCCAGCTTCCGGGCCTGTTCCGGCACCCTTACAGCAATTTGTTCCAATGCTTCCATACTGGAAATATGTACAATCAGCGGATTATCCGAGGGACGTCCTTTGGCTTCATAGATTCTGCGGGAAGCCTGTGGGTTCAGGGCATCCGCTCCCAGTCCATATACTGTCTCCGTGGGAAAGGCCACCAGTCCCCCCTGACAGATAATCTGACCTGCTGCATGGACGTATTCTCTGATTCGCTCTTTATTCTGTTTGCCTTCCGTAACATTTACAATTACTGTTTCCATATGATTACCTGAATGAATTCACACATTTTTATGGATGTTGCAGCAAATGCAAAATCCTGGTCTGAGCTGTTATGTTCCTTCTTTCCTGCCCGTCCGTTCTGTTTCTGAGTCTTATTATCCCATAATCAGGTAATCTTCGCAACCACTACATCATGTAGGAAAAGAACCATTTTCACACTATTGCAAAAATGGTTCTTCCTGATGCTTCTTATTCGGCAGTTGAATATAATCTATATTGTTTTTATATCCCGGTCAGTTATCCTGTTCCTATCAGCACTTTCTTTCCCTGAAATGCAAAACCATAACGATGAATCCGTGCTTTTGGAATTCCCCGTACAAGGAGCTGCGCTGCATAGTCTTTTTCCTCAATCTGGCGAAGGGCAGCTTCCACCGTATCCTGCAGCGTGGCTTCTTCGGTCTGGTCAAACACCTTAAATTCCAGTAACACCGCATCATCCTCTTTCGGATTTCTTGGCTCAAGCATCACATCATATCTGCCATAACCGCTCTCCCTGTTAGAGGTAATCACGTAACGTCTTCGCAAATCCACAAGCAGTCCAAGCACAAATCCATGGTAAAAACGTTCCGGCGTTCTGGATGAAGGTCTTTTTCCCGTATCAAAACTGCTGAATATTTCCAGGCTGATTTCATTCATATAGACATTCATTCCCCTGATATCACCCTGCAGCATTGCTCTGACAAAATCATTGTAATCTGCATCCACACTCCGGAACCATCCGCGCACCATACCATGAAACATCCGCTCCACCTCATAATTGGTAAGAGCCAGCTCATATCGGACCTCTTCACCATATTCCAGTTCTTCTTCTCCTTCATGATTCAGCACTTTCAAATATCCGGCTGCCAGAAGCAGGCTCCAGATTGCGGTCTCATTTTCATCCAGCTGATGATACGCAATTTGCTCATCCACAGGCGTCCGAATACTTCTTCCCTGCAGCAGTTCTTCAAACTTCTCCTTTATACTGCGGTTTCCCTCCCGCAGCAGCTTGCTTACCAGACTGTTTGAACTGGTATTCGCCCAATAAGTATGATACTTTCCGGTATCCAGAAAATTCAGAACAGACCATGGATTATAGATACCGGAATTTCCTCCGAAAATAAAACCGTCATACCAGCGCTTTACTTCTTCCTGTTCTGGTCCCAGACCACATTCATCCAGTGCTGCAAAAACCTCTTTTTCTGTAAAACCAAAAGAATCAGCGTACTCCTCCGATGTGGCAGAAACCACTTTTAAATTGTTAAGGTCCGAGAAAATGGACTCCTTACTGACTCTGGTAATTCCGGTCATAATGGCCCGCTCCAGCCATGGATTGGTTTTAAACATGGCATTGAACATACTCCTGGTAAAAGCAGCCAAATCCTTCCAGTAGCCGCCCACATACGCCTCCTGCATGGGAGTATCATACTCGTCCAGAAGAATAATAACCTTTTTTCCATAGTAGCGATACAGATATTTTGAAAGATAATGTACAGCCATTGTGGCGTCCACATCATCCATATCTGTGGTAATCCGGCTGAAAAACTCCCGTTCTCCCCCTTCCAGGCATTTTTCTTTCAGGAGAAATGAATATTTCATATATAATTCTGCAATCATCTGGCATATCTTTTTTCTGGTATCGGCATAATTAGCTTCTTTCACATTGGCAAACGACAGGCTAATCACAGGATATGTTCCCTGCAGCTTCTGATAATTTTTATCCTTCCAGATGGAAAGCCCCTCAAACAAATCTCCTCTGTTCTGATAATCCACCGAGAAGAACTGCTCTGTCATACTCATATTCAGGGTCTTTCCAAAACGACGGGGACGTGTAATCAGAGTTACATCATCTTTTCTCTCCCACCATTCACGGATAAAGTCTGTTTTATCCACATAAAAACAATGATTTGTAATCATTTTTTCAAAATTCTGCACCCCGATTGCTACCGTTCTCGCCATAACTGCCTCCTGAAAAAATTTCTTTTTATCAGTATAGCTGATTCTCCCCCGGATTGCAATTCCGTAAAAGGCTTCCTGTTATGGTGTTCCGCCCTGGCCCAGATATTCCAGGATTCCCTCTTTCACCGCCTCCGCCACCTTCTTCTGATATTCTTCCGTGGCCAGAAGGGCCGCTTCCTGGGAATTGCTCAGAAATCCGCATTCCACAATCACCGTGGGCGTTGGTGTTTTTTTCAGAAGATAATAGCTCTCATTTGCTTTCGCCTGCCGGTGGTTCTGAGGGTCCAGACTGGCCACCATGGTCTTCTGCAGGGTTTCCGCCAGTTTTTTCCCTTCAACAGACTGGCCGTAATAGAACACCTGAGCTCCTTTGACCGATTCGTCCGGATAACTGTTCTGGTGGATACTCACGGTAAATACCGGTTTTGTCTTCGTGATAATCTCGCAGCGTTTCCGCATGTCTTCCACCTTTTTGTTATTGGAGGACTGCTGATACAGGCCGTTTTCATCGGTACGGGTCATGACAATTTTAATCCCTTCCTGCTCCAGCAGCTTCTGCAGTTCTCTGGAAATTTTCAGGTTGATATCTTTTTCCTTCTCTTTGTTAATCCCGATTTTTCCGGGGTCGTCGCCCCCGTGTCCGGCGTCGATTACAATACAGATTTCTCCCTTCTGCGCCCGCATATTTTCCACCATATGGGCTCCCTCTCTCGCAAAAAAATATGCTCCCACCAGCAGCACCAGAGCCATCACAACTTCTATTCTCTTCTTCATATCCGATTCACCTGATTGTCTTTATCAATAAGATATGTCGGAACATAAAAGACTAGTACAGAAGTTTCCTTTCCCTCTTTTATTTTGCAGATTTTCTTCCCTCCAGTTTCCGGTTTAACCGTTCTGCTTCCCGGTATTCTTTCCAGAAAGAGAGCAGCAGCACTCCAAGATACACAAAAGCAACGGCCCCCACCATGCCAAGCACCTGTTTCAGACTGCCAAAGGAAAACCAGCCAAACCGGAAACCGCTGAACAGTACCACAATGTTCACATAGACATAATAGAGCAGAATCCGCACCAGCATGGATTTCCCGGATACCTCCCGCTCACCGTCCGCAGGTATCACCAGACTGCCCAGAGTGCAAATCAGAGAGAGGCCCAGAATCTGCCAGAGGATTTCCACCTGAAGATTCAGTTCCCGTCCATAATATACCGTAATATACAAAGCTGTCACAAACAGGATTCCCGTGGTAATCTTCACGAACAAAGACAGCATTGCCTCCAGTCGTTTCAGCATAATCTTTCCCTCCTTACACGCCCAGCTTCTCTTTCAGCATCCCCACATACTGTCTGGAAATAATCACTTTTTCTCCGTTCTCCAGAAGGGCTTCATAACGTCCGCCGAAGGCCGGGGCCAGCCTCCGGATTTTATTCAGATTCAAAATGGAAGATTTGGATACCCGCAGGAACTCCCGTCCCGGCAGTTCTTCCAGCAGTTCATAGAGCCTGCTTTTCACCTGATATACCTCCGAACTGCAGTACGCAAACACTTTCTGATCCACTGCTTCAAAATAATACACATCTTCCGGCTCCACAAAAAACATGTTGTTGTCCTGATATACCGTAAGTTTGCCGCCGCCCTGTTTCATCTGGTTAATCAGTTTCATCAGATCTTCATTCAGAGAACTGCAGCGGATGATAATCTCATCTTCTTCCTCCGGCCCCGTATCCAAAATAGTCACTTTCATAATTAGCGGTCACTGATATCCTTTCTTTTCTGCACCAGTACAGTCAATATAAATGCAATTATACCACAACCGGCCAGAAATAACACCTGAAAAAGGGAATCCACCGCTTTCCCGCCCATTTCCACCGTAATTCCCATGTATTCCCGGTATTCCGTCAGCAATTCTGCCGGGGTTCCCGCAAAAGTGGTTTCCAGCGCCTGTTCACAGCAGACGGTTCTCATCAGGGAGGCCCCATGAAGTATGGGAATATATTTCAGCACTGCGACCACACCTTCCGGCAGATTTCCCATAGGCAGATAAATGGCCCCCACAAATCCCACCAGCGTGCCCACCACAGTTCCGATTCCGGACCAGGCGCTGCTGCTTTTTACAAACAGCGTAAAGAAATACATTACCACTGCAAATACACACACATTCAGCACAATCAGACCTGTAATCTGCGCCAGGGCTCCAAAAGTCAGCCATGTTCCTCCGGTGGCTGCAATGTAACAAAGGGCGGCTCCCAGCGTCAGCATACACATAAGCACCCCCACCAGTACTGCCGAGGCCACATAGGACAGAGCAATCACACCCTGACTCACCGGAGCGGAATACAGGCTGGCCAGCCTGCTTTCAGATAAATCTGACACCCGGTTTCCAAGAACTGTCAGCGTAACAGTAACTGCATTTACAATCAGGATTCCCGCCAGTGTCCAGTACTGCACCAGTTCTTTCGCATGGGCTGCATCCAGATCCTTATTCCGGGCGCCACCGTACTGGTTCAGCAGATTTACCACACTTTCTTCATTCATATTTCCCAGAAATACCCCCATCAGCATCAGTACAATCAGCATGGACAGCAGTGAAAAAAACACTGCCCCTCTGTCTCTTAAAAATATCAGGCAGTTTCTCCTGGTCAGACTGAAAAATTTTTTCATGGCAATCTCCTTCCTGCGGCAGCTCCCACTGTTTCATGATTCTCCTGAATCTCCGTCACGTTCAGAAATACATCGTCCATGGTACCCTGCACCACCTCAAATCCCGCTATTTTCTGCTCCAGAGACTTTACCAGGGGAATGGCGGACAACGTATTGTCCATCCGTACCAGAATCCGTTCTTCCCGGAGCGCCCAGTTCAGGTTCCGGACGTCCAGTTCTGCCTGAATCTCCTGAGTATATTCTTTTTTGGGTACCAGATACAGTTTGTCTTTTGCATATTTTTCTTTCAGAAAAAAGGGCGTTCCATATTCCACAAAATGTCCCCGGTGCATAATCCCGATATGGTCTGCTTTTGCCGCTTCTTCCATGTAATGGGTGGTCAGAAATACCGTCATGTTCAAATCCTTTCGGAGACTGTGCACCGTTTCCCACATGGTTTTCCGGGTGGCCGGGTCAAGGCCTGTGGAAGGCTCATCCAGAAACAGAATATCCGGCGTGTGCATTAAGGCCCTTGCAATCTCACATTTTCGTTTCTGACCGCCGGACAGCTTTCCAAAGGGGCGTTTCAGCACATCCCCAAGCCCCAGAATTTCCGTTACACGGGCGAGGTTTTTCTTTAATTTTACCGTATCTTTCTCGTACAGGCCTCCTCGAATCAGCAGGTTCTCCTTTACGGTCAGTAATTTATCCAGACAGTTATTCTGATACACCACACCGATGTGATTTTTGATTTCCTCATTGTCTTTTCCCAGCTCAAACCCCTGAATCAGGGCTTTCCCTCCGGTGGGCTCCTGCAGGGTACAGAGCATATTGATGGTAGTGGATTTTCCCGCACCGTTCACGCCCAGAAATCCGAACAGCTCTCCCTGTTCCACGGAGAAGCTGATATCATCCACGGCCTTCACATCTCTGTAATATTTTTTCAGATGTTCCGCTGTTATGGCTGCTTTCATTTTGAATCCCTCCTTTTCCAGTTACTTTACCAGATAACAGAAGGAATACAAGGGCCGGATGGATAACATGCAAAAGAGACAGGTCAACCTGCTAAAATAAAAGGTAACCTGCCTCTTTCTGTTCATCCTCTATCCCCAGAACTCATATTTGTTTCCCGGAAATCCATAACGGTTCCCGCCGGAATTATATTTCGTGGAATAGCTCAGGGCATTTGCCCTGGCATTATCGGCAATCTGCTCTCCCAGGAAAGCTGTTTTCGCGGTAAAGGTTCCGGACGCCCCGAATAATTTTTCCAGACTGTCCACATCCGCTTCCTTTAATTTGTCTTTATCCACACTTAAAGTTCCGTCTTTTTTGATGGTAATTCCCGCTGTTTTAAAGGCCTCGCTGTTCTCTGCGGCAGCATCCTGCAACATTTTACGGTAATAATAATCCATGGAAGAAGTACCGGACTTTAAATCCTTCAACGTACTGTTGTAGCGCTCCAGCAATTTTTCCACATGCTTCTGTATTTCCTCGCTGCTGCCGCTTTCTTTCGCCCTGGCAAACATGGAATCCTGCCCCTCCGCCAGAAATGCCTGTGCGCTCTGTGCCAGTTCCTCCGCTGCCTTTTCCAGCTTTTCGCAGTTCTTTTTCCGGAGCGGATTTGTATTTTTATCCACCCCGAACATATCTTCCAGGCTGTTCGTATTTTTGTTCAGATAATCAACCAGCGACATATTTACCGGTACTCCGGCTCTCCTTGCTGTTGTATTCAAAATCTGGTCTGTCACTCTCATCTTCATACCTCCGTTTCTGTTTCCTGCTGCAGCATTACCATAACTTTAAATGTATTTTGGCTTATTCTGATATCCATACTTCCCAGACAGCGCTCTGCAATCTCCTTTACATTTTTAAGACCGATTCCATGCTCCGTCTGCCCGGAAGACTCTGACCTTTTTCCGGTGGCGGGAAGCTCGCTGCCTTCCTCCCATTTCACCGCTCCGTCAAAGGTATTTTCCACCTCCAGCAGCAGAAACTGCTGTTTTCGTTTCAGGGAAAGGCAAATTCGGCGCTGCTGTTCATCCGCAAGTCTTTCACAGGCCTCCAGCGCATTATCCAGCAGATTGTTCAGAAGAATTCCCAAATCAAAAACCGGAATGGTGTCCTCCGGCCTGTAATAAAATTTCACCTGAAAATCAATTCCCAGAGCGGCAGCTTTCCGGTATTTGTCATTGATAACCACATCTGTTACCGGATTTCCCGTGGCAAACCGGTAGTCCAGAGTTCCCATGGTGTCCTCCAGCTTATCCATATACTGCTCTGCCGCCTGGTAATTCCCTCCGGCCGCCAGCCCTCTGATACTGGTCATATGATTTCTCATTTCATGGCGAACCTTACGGAGGCTTCCATAAAAACGTTCCGCTTCCTCCAGACGCTGTTTCAGCAATTTCATCTGCTGTTCTTCCACAAAATGTTTCTGCCGCTCCTGCTGCAGATGTTCATACCGCTGAAAAATGCAGATAGCTGACACTTCTCCCGCCCAGAGCAGCAATGCAATCACAGGCACTTTCCACAGCATGTCTTTCCTCTCCTCAAACAGAAAAAACATTCCCTGTTCCATCTTTATCATGGACAGCTCCAGCACAATCCGGGCCAGCATTGCTCCTGCAATGTTGAGGACAGACAGGAAAATCACATCCTGCCACTTCATGTCCCAGGATTTTCTGACTGTTTTTCCCAGAATTTCAATCATGGTGAAAAGCACCAGCCCGTAGACAAATACCAGAACTATCTGGCCCAGAGCAGTATTCCGGTAAACCAGACTCAGATAGTCCGGGGCCGCCGAATCCAGGGCCGCAAAAACTTTCTCACTGCCATACTGGTATATGCTGTTGGAAATCAGGAAGCTCAGCCCGTGAAACTGATAAAACAGCAGCAATACAAACACTGGTTTTTCCAGGCGCCTCTGATACCGCGCAAAAGCAAAAACCAGAATCAGAACCGCCGACAATGTATACCGCACCCATGCGGGTACTTCCGGCCACAGACCTGCCAGAACATTGACAATTGCCAGAATTCCCGTCAGGACAATATCTGAAACATGTTTCCCGGAACAGAAAACATGCCACATCACTGAAAAGCACAGAACCTGCACTATAATATGCAAAATTCCGGAAAGGCTGAGCAGCCATTCGTAATTTGCCTGATTCAATGGTATTCCTCCGCAATATAATTCAGGTACGCTTTCACAAACTCCTGATATTTGTATTTTGAGATTAACAGGGTATCGCCGTTTTTCATCCGCACCTCAGTCCGGCTGTACCGCTCCACATATTTCATATTTATCAGATAGCCTTTGTGTATCCGGAAAAATTGATTCGGAAGTTCTTCTTCAAGACGGCTGATTTTCCCATAAAAAATGATTTTCTCCTGAGCCAGGCACAGAATCACTTTGCGGTTGCTGCTTTCTGCATAATAAATATCTTCTGTAAGCACTTTTCTGGTGGTGGTCCCGGTGCGCACCAGCAGTTCCCCGGAGGATTCCCCCTTTCTGTCTGACAGACAATGATATTCCCGCACCGCCTGTTCCAGTACTGCTGCAAATTCCGGTTCCTTTATGGGTTTTACCAGAAACCAGAACGCATGAACGGAAAAGGCTTCCATGGCATATTCCGGATAGCCTGTCACAAAAATCAGCAGGGGCAGGCTTCCCAATATGCCTTTTCCCTTTTCTTCCGTCCGGTTTCTGACTTTCCTGGCCACTTCCATTCCATCCGTTTCCTTCATGGAAATATCAAGGAACAGAATATCCGGAAGTTCCTGCTCCAGATGTTTCAGCAGTGCCTCCCCGGACGAAAATTCTGTTATCCTGCAGTCCGGCTCATACAGTTCTGTCAGTTTACGCAGATAACTGCGCACATATGTTTCATCGTCACAGATTGCTATGTTCAATTTCTTTCACCTCATGACTTCCGGGAACCTGTTTCCGGTCATTTATGTTATCGGCGCTTTTTTTCCGGTTTTTCCGAAAATGCAGTGACCGGACATTTGGCTGTTGTGACTGGCCTGCCGCTTACATTTACCTATAATCATATCTATCTTCTTTTTCCCGGTATATATTCTCTGTTTTTTCTGTTTTTCGGCTTTTTTGGCTTTTTTATAAGAAAAAATGCCCGGCATTTTGTGGAAAACAATTTTGGGAAAATCCGCACAGAGTACGCCTGGCTGTTGTTAAGAGAACAAAGTGGGCAAGCCCACTTCAGCTCCCCTGTCCCTCAGTCTTGAGGGGATTACACATTTTGTCGCGCCGAGTGCGGTCACGTAGTGACATCTTCCATTCGCACGAGTGCGCATCCCGCCCGGCCCAAACAGACATAAAAACTGGTACATAATCGTTTCCTCCTTCGTAAAACCCGCCGCGCTCATGATTTTTCTTCATGAACGCGGCGGGTTTTCGTTCCCTAGTTCACATATTTAATAATCGTATCCCAGGCGGAAGGCCGCTCCAGCCCCAGCTTCCAGTAAGCTGCTCCGGCCAGATTATTCTGCTTCATGACTTTCAGCTTCTCCTCCAGAGAAGCCTCGTTCTCAATCCACATTTTATACGTCTTACCTCCGTTTTCATACTCCGCAATGAACTGTCCGTCCTCGTCAGACCAGATGGGCTGGGCACCGTTAGTGGTATAACGGTTTTCCACCGTCTGCATACCTTCCTCCGTACAGGTAAAGGTATAGGGCAGATAATCCTCGGCAGCAGACTCCACATCCTCTCCGGCTCCTTCTTTCGGCGTCAGCTCCCAGATTCTGCTATAAAAAGGCATACCCAGAATGGTCTGTTCCGGCGGAACCTCTTTCAGGGTATTCTCCACACCCTCCCGCACAAAACCAATCGAAGCTACAGAGCCAATATCCTCAGAACCGCTGTAATGTTCATCGTACCCCATAATGATCACGTAATCCGCAAATAACGCCTGCTCTGCCCGGTTATAAAATGCAGTGTAATCTGTGGGCACATAATTATCCACGGAAAGCACCAGATTATTATTCTCACATTTCAGAGACAGTTCCCGGATAAACTGTATATATGCGTCCCCCACCTCGCCGCTCAGTGCCTCAAAGTCCAGATTAATTCCGTCCAGATCATATTCAATAGCCGCTGCAATAATCTGGCTGGTGAGGTAATCCCTGGTGGAACTGTGAGTCAGCACATAGGTACTGTCTGCATCCGGATTTTCCAGATTGCTGATTAACCCCCATACTTCCACATTGTTCTGGTGACAGTAATTAACGTAATCCCGGCTGGCCAGCGAATAAATATTTCCGTCGTTGTCATTCAGGTAAAACCAGGTGGGAGATATTACATTCACCCCTTTGGTGGACTGCAGAATACTGGAAATCTTTCCATTTGCTTCCTGGCTTGTCACCTGATGCCATCCCAGGCTCACCGGTCCCTCTTTCAGTAAATGGGAAAATACAGGCTCCTCAAATTCCCTTGCCAGAGTTTCCGTACCTGTTTCTCCCAGCCTTTTATTCTTCAGCCAGCCAATCATGCCATCTTCTGTGCAGACTCTGCTCCAGTCTTCTCCCGTATCCAGAATAGTCACCCTGCTGTCCTTTTCCAAATCTGCCACGATGGGGCTCTTAATACCGCCTTTCACACGGATTTCCGTCTTTTTCCGAACAGGAGCGGTCTGAATCTCTCCCCAGACTGAGGTGATTTTCACCCGATTGGGGCTCTGATACATGGCAAAATCCATATTGGTATATTTCTGTACAAAATCAAGCGCCAGATACATATGCTCTCCATCCACCCGGACAATCACATAGTCTGTGCTTTCATTTTTCCTGGTCACCGCATATTCCATGGCGCCTGCATTTACGGAAACAACATCCGTACCTGTTACATACCGCAGAATATTTTCGTTGTAATCCCAGTAAAACCGCTGATTCAGGTATTGCTGCACCAGTTTATAGTCCATATATACATGGCCGTCCCAGTATTTTGCCTGTTCTTCCAGAAGCTGATTGTCCAGAACCACCGCCAAATCCTCTTCATTCTGAACATTATAATATTCATTCAAATCGGCGCGTTCCTTACTGGGGCTGTATTTCTTAATCACCACGCTGAGCAGGGCCAGCAGAACCACCACTGTGATAAAAATAACTGCTGCCAGTACCGGCGTCATCCGATTCCGGCGCCTGCGTCTGTTTCTTCGGGAAGACCTGCGCGGACTCCGCCTGGCGGCTGCCCGTTCCCTCCTGCTTTCCGTATCTTCTGCTTTTCCTTCATTTCTCCCCGCCATTTCTTCCGGCGTCCTGTCCGTATCTGACATTTCATCCTCCTATGTAGAAAACCCCTCATGTAAAAACACAAGGGGTTATTCTCAAATTTTACTCAGTATCTGCAATGCGTCTTCCTTCAAAATCAGTTCATAATGTTCTTCGCAATACGCCCTGATTGCAGATGAATATTTTTCCTGATGTGCATATTCCGCCAAAATATTACATACCTTGTTGAATTCCTCCGGTGTATGCTGACTCTTACTGATAATCAGGTAATACTTCCGGTTCAGTTTATTTTTATACAGCACGTTGCAGCCATTATAGAATCCTTTCAGCACCCGTGCCAGCCGGTTTACTTCATCCAGCTCATCAAACACAAACAGCTTGGTGATGTCCACCACAAGAGGTTCTTTCTCTTCCTGCTTCTGTCGGATAGCCTTCTCAAGGGGAATAAAATCGTTGTCACAGTTGGCTGTTTCCGCCCCCTTGCTCTGCTCCTGCAGTTTGCGGACCAGATCCAGAATATCATCAGCTCCTGCTGTCTCGAACACTCTGTCGCTTTCCTCCCCTGTATATTCCTCCCTGGTATCGTCTTCCGGGTCGCCCGGTGCAAACTGGGAAAACCTGGTGTCCAGCTCTTCCGGATATTCCACCTTCGTTATAATCAGTATAATTGTATCCGCTGACAGAGGAATGGCTTCAATCATTAACGGAATGTCCTCTGCCTCAAATCCACATTCATAAGCTGCCTGCTGCATCATGTCCCGGAAAAGCATTTTGGCCTTCTCGGTTCCATACGCCAGTTCGCTTAACTTGAGCTGCCGATCCGCCAGATCTTCTCTGGTGAGCGTGCAGCGAATCTGGTTCTCATTTACCTTTTCAATTTTCATGTAATCCCTTCCTTCTTCTAAATGGCCACATCGGGAATTTATATATAAATACAACAATGAACAATATAAATTATACAGAAATCCAGTTATTTTCTGCTTTTTTATGGTACTCAAAGTATATTACATATTCTTGTATTTCGTCAAGTCGTACTCTCCCCGTTTTTCTAAAAAAAATATTAATTTTCTAAACATTTTTCAAAAGCTATTGCATTTGGTAATATTTGTATGCTATAAATGATTCAGAGATGTCAGTCCGGTTCCGACAGAAAGGAGCCCACAACATTTTTTTCGGCCTGCGGCTGCTTTTCCTTACCTATTATAACACTTTTTTTCTGAAAAGTAACCCGTCGCAGGGTCGGGAACTTATGGCAGAATTTTTCCAGATGATGGTTCTGCCAGTCTGTAAGGTCTTAAAGACACATTTCATCAAATGTTATCATGTATTTCCCCGTTTCTGTATCATCTTATTTCGCATACCGGTGCCTGAATAACGTATCGGGCTCAATAAATATAGTATGTGGAAATCCGATAAAATTAACCCGGAAACACGCAGACGTCTGACTGCTCATATTCAGATACATTTCATAAAACGTCGGTATTTCGGACTCTGTTCCTGCCCCGCCGGGGCATGATGGAACTTCTTACTATACATCTCAGCAGAAAGACCTTTTCAGACAAGCCAGAACTTTCGGAAAATCACTATTATAAATTGCTGTGCTGGCAGTTATGGAATATTCCATTCCATACTTTGGGATAAGAAAAAAGAACCTGGATTTTCCAAATGTTCTGTTTATTCCGGAAATATCTGAAATTTCCGGAAACATCTGTATGGGACAGCCCGTACCGCTGTTCCATCTGCAGATTTTGTTATATCACGAAATAACTTCATAGTCATGAAGAAGCAAAGGAGGGGGAATCGTTCAGGTATTTCATTTTGGATAAGTAGAGAAATCTTATTCACGAATCATATATAAACCGGATATTTTCGGCATATGCCGGATATATCCGTTACATTTGAGCAAAAGAAAAGGCGGGGTAATCACATGATTTCATATATGGTGATTACTCCGTTCCTTTATATTGCTCCGGACTTATTTTGCCAGAAAATCATTGATTTTATTTACCAGTGCATCCGGCTCTATTCCATGCACCATTGCCGCCTCTGCAATTGTTTCCATCTGGGATGAAGGACATCCAAGACAATGCATACCGATTTCCAGTAAAATCGGCGCAACATTTTCATCAATCTGAAGCAGTTCACCAATCATGGTTTCTTTTGTCACCTGAGCCATTTTTCTTACCTCCTTATCATTCATATACATCTTACAGTACATGCATTTTTATATTATAATACCATTCTGCCTGTTATGCAATGTTTTATTCAAAGAGTTTTTAAACAGAATCCGGCCCCTTTAAGATTTGCTTTCAGCAAAGGGCCGGATTCTCTGACCAAATTTATACTTATGCTCTGTCAGATTAAAGATTCATAGAGTTTTGTAATATCTTCCACACTGGTTTCTTTCGGATTTCCAGGTCTGCAGGCATCATCGTAAGCTGACTGTGCCAGGAAAGGAATGTCCTCTTTTTTCACAATTTCTTTTAAATCCTGCGGTATTCCCACATCCTGAGAAAGTTTCTTTACTGCCTCCACAGCAGCTTTCCGGTATTCTTCCTGACTCATGGAATCAACACCTTCCACACCCATGGCTCTGGCAATTTCACGGTATTTTTCTCCGGTAGCTTCCGCATTATATTCCATAACGGTAGGAAGAATAATTGCATTTGCCACACCGTGAGGGGTGTCATACAGTGCACCCAGCGGATGAGCCATGGAATGTACAATTCCAAGTCCCACATTGGAAAATCCCATTCCGGCCACATACTGTCCAAGGGCCATTCCTTCTCTGCCTTCCGGTGTATTTTCCACTGCGCCCCGCAGGCTTTTTGCAATAATTTCAATTGCCTTAATATGGAACATATCTGACAATTCCCATGCACCTGCTGTAATATAGCCTTCAATCGCATGGGTCAGCGCATCCATACCCGTAGCTGCTGTTAATCCTTTGGGCATGGAAGCCATCATATCGGAATCCACGAAAGCCACAACCGGAATATCTTTTGGATCCACGCACACCATTTTACGATTCTTTGCATCATCTGTAATTACATAATTAATGGTTACCTCTGCTGCTGTTCCTGCTGTAGTAGGCACTGCAAAAACAGGAACGGATTTATTCTGTGTAGGTGCAACACCTTCCAGACTTACCACATCAGCAAAATCCGGGTTATTGATAATGATACCGATGGCTTTTGCGGTATCCATGGAAGAGCCGCCGCCAATGGCAATCAGGTAATCTGCGCCTGATTTCTTACAGGCTTCCACACCTGTCTGTACATTTTCGATGGTTGGGTTCGGTTTGATGTTGGAATATAATTCATATGCCAGCCCCGCTTTATCCAATACATCCAATACTTTTTTTGTTACCCCGAATTTTACAAGATCCGGATCTGAACACACAAATGCTTTCTGAAATCCTCTTCCCTTTGCCTCTGTGGCAATCTCCTGGATTGCACCTGCCCCATGATACGATGTCTCGTTTAATACAAATCTGTTTGCCATTTTCCCTCTCCTTTCTGGTCATACGGTTCCACAATTGAAACTGTACTTCTATTATCTCTGAAATCTTCTGAAATTTCAATAGTTCTTTTCCAGTTTTCACACTTTTTTGGTGACAGTTCAGCCATAGCCTGTGTTCAGTGTAAGTCATGCCTGCATGTATGCGCGGAGAATGCAGGCTGTTCAAACATGGGCCGTTCAATAGCATACTTATTTAAAATTCATATATCAGGTTACAGGAATCCGGCGCGTCCTCGTCGATATATCCCGTATCCCGAAAACCTGCTTTCTCATATACCCGCATGGCTGCTTTTGCCTCTTTTTTCACGCATACTTCCACACAGGAATATTTCTGTTCTTCTCCCAGAATCTTTAAAATTTCCTGCAGAGCTTTTGTTCCATGTCCTTTTCCCTGAAATTTTTCGTCAATCATAAACTGCTGCAGATCATAACAGGCCGGTTCTTCATCCAAATCCCGAACCATGGCAAGTCCCACCAGTTCAGTTCCGTCGGATATGGCAAATACTTTTGCCCTGTCCTTTCGGTACACATATCCTCTCGCCAGAATTCCTATGGACCGGGCCACAAAAAATTTCTGTTCTTCCGCTACCTTTAACTCTGCTGCCTGAAGCCAGTTATTTTCATCAATTTCTTTTAATACTGTCATTTTTCCTCCATCTTATCCGTTCGCTCTGATTACGAATGTTTACAAATAAAAATATGTTTCGGTCTGATTTTATCTGTTTTTCTGACGGAATGCAAGGGACAGGTAAGGTAATATGTATAATTCTGATTAGAGCAGACAGGGTCTTTCCTGTAGAAATCGAGCAGAGAAGAAACATCTTCCTCCTGCTCGTCGCGCGCCCCGCCGCATAACGTCATAATTCCGCTGCACGGGGCTGTACATAAAAAAGAATGCGCTTACGCATTCTTCGCGCGCGAGCGGATTGCCTGGCAATAAATTTCATCTCCGCGAGCTGCGCATCCGCCCGGAGGGCTTTTCTCTTATAGGAAATCTATATACTTTAGCACTTCACAGTGACACGGTTTTTCCTATAAGAAAAAAAGCACCCCTTTACGGAGTGCTTTCTTTTCTGAAATGCCCGTTTTACGGGCCCTCATAAATGAGACATCGGGGATTCGAACCCCGGACAACTTGATTAAAAGTCAAGTGCTCTACCAACTGAGCTAATATCCCATGATATAATATTATCTGAAAATATCTTACTGACAAGTGCCCAGTTCCGGAATCGAACCAGAGACACGAGGATTTTCAGTCCTCTGCTCTACCAACTGAGCTAACTGGGCATTGACTGAAAAATTGCGGGGACAGGATTTGAACCTGTGACCTTCGGGTTATGAGCCCGACGAGCTTCCAGACTGCTCCACCCCGCGCTGATATTTAAACAAATAAAATACAGCAACTCTATTTTATTTGCCTAATGGATGGAGAAGGATTCGAACCTTCGAAGGCGTTGCCAACAGATTTACAGTCTGCCCCCTTTGGCCACTCGGGAATCCATCCATAATATGAAAATACAAAATTTTCAAGAGCCGATGATCGGACTCGAACCGATAACCTGCTGATTACAAATCAGCTGCTCTGCCAATTGAGCCACATCGGCCTGCAATCTTCGGATTACATCATCAATCAGAATACAGTATCCTGATTAACATGAACAATGGGACCTACAGGGCTCGAACCTGTGACCCTCTGCTTGTAAGGCAGATGCTCTCCCAGCTGAGCTAAGATCCCATATTCAAACGACCCAGAAGGGACTCGAACCCTCGACCTCCGCCGTGACAGGGCGGCGCTCTAACCAACTGAGCCACTAGGCCATCTACAAAAGTATAGCAAAAACATTACACTTTGTAAAGTAATATTTTCTGTACCCTGAAAAACCCATACAGCCTACAGCCCTTACATCTCCTCTTCCCGTCTTACATCTTCTTCCTTCTTTCTTCCTCTGGTCAAGCCCTCGACCGATTAGTAGCAGTCAGCTCCATCCATTGCTGCACTTCCACTCCTGCCCTATCTACCTCGTACTCTCCAAGGGGTCTTACTTCTTTCGAATGGGACATCTCATCTTGAGGGGGGCTTCACGCTTAGATGCCTTCAGCGTTTATCCCGTCCGGACTTGGCTACCCTGCCATGGCACTGGCGTGCCAACAGATGCACCAGTGGTCCGTCCATCCCGGTCCTCTCGTACTGGGGACAGCTCCTCTCAGATCTCCTTCGCCCGCGCCGGATAGGGACCGAACTGTCTCACGACGTTCTGAACCCAGCTCGCGTACCGCTTTAATGGGCG